>VGHR01000017.1 GCA_016868205.1 Betaproteobacteria bacterium | reverse complement strand
TGCATTTGCGCGGGTACGGTATTGAAAAAGGCTGCGATGCCAGCTTTGTACTGCTGCAAGCGCGCGACCCGATAGAAGCTTTGCGGCTGCGAGCAGGCCGGTTACAGGTGTGGCGGCGCGGCGTACTGCTGGCCCACTCGCCGGCCGATACCGCCACCCTGCAGATTCCGGGGCGACCCGGCTCGACGAGCTTCATGCCAGCACACACCTAGACCACTTAGACTACCACCCCATTTCTACTCTTTCCACCATGCTTCTCCATCAGCTTCGCCTCAGTGATGGTCATGCCGCGATCGACGGCTTTGCACATGTCGTAGACGGTGAGCAGGGCGACTTGGGGACCGATACAAATCAACAACTTAGCACGCATTGAAGGCCGTCAATCGACCTCATCCTGCATGTTTAGTTGGACAAAATTTGGACAAGGAACTACTTGTCCGAGGGTAGTGTACGGCAGTCACTTCGCTATGTCTAAGCCGCGCAGGAGGTCGATACTGGGTCAATAAACGGAGCGACTAGACCCCACCGTACCGCCACCCCCGGCTGCAGGCCATCGACCCGGCAGTCCCCCAATCACTGTTTTGCACAGATCATCAAAAAATCTGGGTATCTTTGTCTAACGCTGGACAACTGGGTAGTGTGCGCTTGTGGCACGGCATCGCGGCTCTACGCGGATCAACAGGGCGATGGTGGTCCCCCTACCTCCTTAGGACTCTTCCCGATCAGACCCCCTAGGGGTACCCCACCCCCCAAATTCAGCAGATGGGACCCATCGTCGGTCTTACACTCAAATCCGCTCGAACGAGGGGGTATTGGCCGAATTGATCAGGGAACTGTAGACACGGTGTCCGCGCTATCGTCAACGCATCACTTAGCTTCGCGGAAAGTAACACCTGACCTAAACCGAGTACACTCGAAAAGACGTCGATGATGCATCTGATCGGAAAGATACCTCATTCATATGGAGCATCATATGTCCCTATCAAAAAAATCCTTTCTAGTTGTAGCCACCATATTTTCGCTTGGCATGGTCAATGCGCACGCCAACTTGCTTGCAGAGTGCAACGTTGTGGCGTCGCAAATCAATAAATCGGTTCCTCAAACCATCGATCAGGTGACCACTTTGACGAATGCCCTCTGTTTTCAGGAGGGGCGTGCGGTGCACTTGCAGTACAGGAACAAACTTAGCGTACCGGCCGGTTCAGTCGATCAAGCCAAGCTCAATTCAATAAGGCCAAGGATGGTCGCAGCTTGGTGTACGGACCCAACGCAGAGAGCCACCTTGAATCAGGTGAACATCCAGTATCACTACAGTGATGGCGGTGGAAAGTACATTGGGAAAATTGATATCAGCAAAACGGACTGTCGCTAATGCTTCGGGTCAGCCCAGTTGTATGTGGGGCGCTAGGCTGAGGTAGCCCTCTACCCCCCGCATGTAGTTTTAGTTTTTCAGCAGCGTATCCCTAACCACCTGCTGCAAATCCCGCTCAACCTCGCCCATCAAGGCTGGTTTACGTCCACGAGTACGGCCCCCCTGCATGAAGCCAAGTGCATGACCTGCCATCTCGAGCACCGCCAACCGGGCGCTGGCAAGGCGGCGCTCCTGGCGCATGCTGGTCGTTTCCTGACCGTGGACAAGGCGTGCCTCGGCACAACGCTGCCGGCCTCCTGGTGTCTTCGGGCCGGTACTGTGGCCGCCATGCAGCTTGCAGACCCGTTTGCCCTTTGTGGCTGGCCTAAGGCATTGCAGCCGGGTGCTCTTGGCCGTCGCTTGACACTGGGTGCAGAGGATACGACCGCCTGCTGTTCTAAAGGTAATGTTCGTTGACATTGGATTGCACCTTGTTAAGGGGGTCAAGGGGCGGCGGAAGAAATAATTTCCCAAGAACCTCTTAGACTGAATTCTGTTCTTTCTTCCAAAGCGCTTCCAGCAGTTGCCGACCCGCGCACTCCTGAGAGAGCCCCGACACTGCGGGGACGGTTTAATCGTCCCGCAAGGGACGTTGGTCAGCCAACACCACGTAAGTTATTGATTTCATTGAGGAATTTATGGGGTACGTTTGTCTCAGAATTACACCACAGTCATTTCATCATAAGTTGTTGATTTAATTGAAGAAAATGTGGAGTCGGCTGATCCCGACTCCACCACACACCGCCATGGGTGTACCCCGCATCAGGTCAAGTCAACGACCTCCCGGACGTTGGGGGACAGTCTGTACTGTTTGCGCTCCGCCTCTGTGGGCTCCCGTAACACCAACAAGCCCTCATCGAGCCCGCGCTGGAGTGCCTCCCCCACTTCGCGCTCAGAGGCGCCCAAAGCCCGTTTAACGCCCGCGCGGTCGCGCAAGGCGCGGCGCGTCAACTTACCCGGTTCCGCCTTGACCATGTCCACGATCTTGCGGACCAGTGAGGATTGGGTCTGGGCTTGGCCCTTCGGGAGAAGAAAGACCGGGACCAGTTCCACAACCTGCCATCCTTGGACAACATCTTTACGCAGCCACCATTGCTGATCGCTCTTGCCGTAATTGGCTTTGACAATGGACAGGCTGACGTGCTGCTTGCGCTGCAAATCATTGAACCCAAAGTGCTTGGCCTCCTTCTCGCGCATGGTGTGAAGTACGAAAGCGGCGCGACTGTGGTCAACGAACGCACCAGAGCCAAACACCTCAGATGCATCGGCCTCAGCGTCTTTACCGATGGTCGATTTTGGGCTGTGCGCCAGCAGGAGGACTGCGCTATCGGTACTGACCGCAACCCTGTTTAGGGCTCTGAGCAGGGCCGTGACGTGGTCACTTGCGATAGGGTCCCCTGACATAACCAGCCGCGCATGGTCGATGACGATCAATCCCACGTTCGCTCCAGCCTGTGCCGAGTGCGTATGGGCAAGCGCAATGATCTTGTCCACCCATTGAGTCTCAATCACATTACCGTCAGCCAGCGCCGTCAGGCGCAAATCGTTGCCCGCCTCGGCACAGCATAGAACCCTTCGCTCAACTTGGGCGCGATCTTGGGCGCTCAGCCGACTACACAAAGCACCGAAGCGTCGATCGCGTTCGGCTGTGGTCTCCTCAGCCAGGAACATCAGCGATGCGAAAGACCCCATTTGGATGGTGCCGAGTTTTTGTCCCAGCGCCCCATGGATACAGGCTTGGATGGCAAGTCCTGTTTTGGCGGTACCACCAGCCCCAGCCATGACTGCCACAGTCCCAGCGACAAGCACGTCACCAAATATGTATGTGCGCGGCGGGGGCGGCACCGTTGGGATGGTCATCTTGCCCTGAGCATAGGCAGACACTGCAAGACTCGGACCCCTGATCGCGGCCGATGTTGTTGTTGCTGGATGCGACAAAGCTGCAAGGCTTGCTCGTTTGCTGCGGTGGTACAAAGTCGCAATAGTGATGCCCCCTCGCGGCTTAGCGTGCTGCCAGACTGAATCGAACACCGTAGCGTCGTAGCGATGGGGGGCGCTCATGCTCCAGCCGCGTGCGAGGGTTTCAGCGGCGGTCCAGCCAGTGGAGTGCAGCGCGAAGAGGATTTCAATCCACTCGGGATAGGTGCAATCGG
Source organism: Betaproteobacteria bacterium (assembly GCA_016868205.1). GTDB lineage: Bacteria > Pseudomonadota > Gammaproteobacteria > Burkholderiales > Burkholderiaceae_C > Polaromonas. The sequence continues at coordinate 35,056 of VGHR01000017.1, read as the reverse complement.
CAGATACCAGTGCCAGAGCCGCCTGCACTTTGGCAATATCAGTGGGCGTCTCCGGCGGTTGCAAGATTGCAGCCATCACTGGCGACAGAGCGCCTTGCTGCTGTCCAGAGGGGCTTACGCCACTCGGCTTCGCAGGGACCGGGGGCGGATATGCCGACAACACCGCGTCAACATTCAAGGGCTGCCCGTGGTGCCGATGGATTTGCGAACCGACTAAGGGGGTGTAAACCGGCTGCTCTGCGCGGTAAACACTTGGGTCCAACTTGATGCTGCCAGCGCCCAGTACCGATATGAGCAGGCGCTCCACGGCCTCTCCCAGAGCGATTCCCTCCGCGCGGTCCAACGCGCGGTCCAATTCGATGATGGCCCTCGCACGAGGTGCAGTCGGGGTATGCGATGCAGTGGTGTAAACCACGCACGACCATTGAGCAACTTGCTGCTGGAAATCGGTGAAGACCGCTGCATTGGCAAAGTAGTCGCCATCGAGGGCGAGAAACTCACGCGGCTGTGCCAGTTGGTGAATACGCCAGTGCGCGATGCCCGGGTATTTCGCCGGATCATTGTGCGCCCCCTGAGTCATTGGGGCGCATACGAACACCTGGCCTTTGCGGGTGCTACCAGTCTGGCTGATCTGGGCGACGAAGTCTTCGAAGTTGGCAGCATTGCACTGCTCTGGCTGATTGTCGTATTTGTTACGACCTCGAGAACATATAAAATTGGCCATGTGGCACTCCAAGTTTGTTACAAAACGTTGGAGGCTTCGTACAAAAGCACAGCCCCCAACTTAGTTGGAGACCATCTTTTTGTAGCGGCCCTTCGGCGATACGCACCGGGCGATGCTGGCTAGTTCATGTGCATGGCACTCTGGGACAGCCATCCCTTATGACGGTCATGGGTGGTTTCCCGCCCATGCCACGATTTTAATGAAGGGGCATTTAAATTCAAGGCTATCCCAATTTTTGCGCCAGCCCCGACGCTGACGGACGGTAGTACTGCTTGAGCACCATCAGGCTTTTGTGCCCACTGACCGCTGCTAGTTCAATCACATTGGGTAACTTCTCGGCCATACGGGTGATGGCTGTACGCCGCAGATCATGAAACCGCAGATCATCCAGCCCGGCCCGAGCAAGCCCGCGCTTGAACGCAGCATCCAGCGTAAATGCCTTCACAGGGAGCACAAGGCCGCTGATGTGCCTTGGCAATTTCGTCAAGATTTCCACCGCCGCTGAGGACAACGGCACTGTGCGGGAATCGCCATTTTTGGTATCCGGAAGGAACGCAGTCCGGGCCTGCAAATCGACATGCTCCCAGCGCAGCGAAAGCAACTCGCCACGGCGCATAGCGGTAGCCAAAGCAAGCTGCACGGCAGGCTTGGTCCAGTGACTCCTGCGGCCAACCGGTTCAAGGGCATGTAGCAACCGCAAAACCTCTTCATTGCTCAGCACCCGCGCCCGGGCTGGGGGGCTTGATGGCTTACGCACCATTTGTACTGGATTAGGCACATTGATGCCCCACTCCCTGCGGCCATGATTGATGATGGAAGACAGGTATGCCAGTTCCCTGATAACTGTTCCTGCGCTGACCTGTTTGAGCCGCTCATCACGGAACGCCGCAACCCGGGCAGCACTCAGGTTTGCCATACTCAACTTTGCGAAGGGCCTACGCATCAAAGCACTCAGCCTGATGGTGTCGGCCTGTGCCGACTTCATGGTCGGCGTAACTTCAGCCAAGTAGCGCTCTATGACATCACCCAGCGTGGTCCGCTGCGCTTCATTGATGTTGACGAACTGGCCCTTGTCGATGGATGACTCGACAGACCGCGCCCAGCGCTCCGCGTCGGCTCTGCTTTCAAAAGTCTTTGCCTGATCCGGGTACCCGTCGCGCAAAACACGCGCCTGCCATTTCCCGCCACGTTGCCTGAATGAAGCCATTTCCTGTTCCTCAGTTGGACAGGAGTTGGACAAAAGACGCTTACCTGCACTCCTAGGCTGTTGATTTGTAAGTGGTCACTCCCCCGCCACCCAACTCCCGCTCTTGCCGCCGTGCTTCTCCAGCACCTTGACATCGGTCATCACCATGCCGCGATCGACGGCCTTGCACATGTCGTAGACGGTGAGCAGGGCGACCTGCACGGCGGTGAGGGCTTCCATTTCGACGCCGGTGGGGCCCACCGTCTCCACCGTGGCGGTGCAAGCGATGCCGGGCAGGTCCGGCTGCTCAGACAAATCGAGGGCCACGCGGGTCAGGGCCAGCGGGTGACACAGGGGAATGAGATCGCTGGTTTTCTTGGCGGCCATGATGCCGGCCAAACGAGCCACTGAGATCACATCGCCCTTGCGCGCCTGGCCCTGAACGATCAAGGCCAGCGTCGTCGCTTGCATCCGGATACAACCGCGGGCGACGGCCACCCGGTGAGTGGCGGGCTTGGCGGCCACATCGACCATGTGGGCCTGACCCTGTGCGTCAAAATGGGTGAGTGTGTGGTCGGTGGCCATGGGCTTCCTCGCGCTTTAAACCGGGCTGAACCGCCCCATCTTCCTCAAGATCGACGATCATAAGAGCATGCGGTTTCCTTTGACTGACAAGCGCCCAACGGCGGGGCCGCGCCGTGCAGCTTGGTGCGCCCGCCTCCTGGCTGCGCTGATGGCACTGTGCGCCAGTTTGCCGCCGGCCTGGGCGCAGCCGGCCAACTTGCCCAGCCTGGGCGATGACCTGGACATGACGCTGACCAATGAACGGCGATTGGGCGATCGGATTGCGGCGAGCATCTACCGCGACCCGGCCCTTCTGGACGATCCCATCCTCAATGATTATTTGCTGGCCCTTTGGCAACCGCTGGTGGCTGCAGCCCTGACGCGGGGCGAGCTGAGCCCGGAGTTGCAGGAGCGTTTTGCCTGGAAGCTGTTTCTGGTGCGGGATCGGTCGGTCAACGCCTTCGCCCTACCCGGGGGCTACCTGGGGGTGCACACTGGCCTGATTGCGGCAGTGGCTTCGCCCGATGCGCTGGCTTCGGTGCTCAGTCACGAACTCAGCCATGTCACCCAGCGTCACATTGCACGCATGATTGGACAGCAGCAATCCCAAATGCCCTGGCTGATTGCGGCCATGGTGCTCGGGGTCATCGCAGCGGGGCGCAGCGCCGATGTGGCCAACGCGGCCATCGTGGGCGGGCAGGCCGCGGCCATGCAAGGGCAGCTCAATTTCTCACGCGACATGGAGCGCGAGGCTGACCGCATCGGCTTTGGCATTTTGCTCGACGCTGGCTTCAACCCCGAGGGATCGAGCGAGATGTTCGAGAAGCTGCAGCAGGCCAATCGCTTCAACGACAGCGGCGCCTTCCCCTATCTGCGCTCGCACCCGCTGACCAGCGAGCGCATCGCCGATGCGCGCGCCCGCCAGCAAGGCGCAGGTTCGGCCCTGCAAACCGCACGGCGACCCGGCCTGCCCAGCCTGGCCTGGCACGCCATGATGGGCGCGAGGGCGCGTGTGCTCGCCGACGGGACGGCCGATGCGTTGCAAGCGTACCTGCAACAGGCGCAGATGCTGAACGCTGACACTTCGCACGAACAGAAGCTGTCGGTCTACTATGCAGCCGCACTGGCTGCGGCTCGCCTGCGAGACGCGCCCTTGGCGCGGCAGATGCTCGCGCAGGTTATGCAGCTGTGCGCCGGTCGGCCGCAGATCGGACCCGCGGCTCAGTGGCTGGGCCTGGAGGTCGAGGAACTGCTTGGCCAGTCCGAACGGGCCGCGACGATGATCAGCTGGAGCACCAGCCCCTCTCGCGCCGAGCTGATGACCCACGGCCGGGTGCTGATCCGCGCTGGCCGTGCAGCCGCCGTCAGCGAGAGGCTGCGCAATTGGGTGATTGCGCATCCGCGCGACGGCAGCGCCTGGGCCCTGCTGGCCCAAGCGCTTCACCAACAGGGTCAGGTGCTGGCAGCCGTACGCGCTGAAGCCGAAGGCCGAGCCGCTGAACTCGACTACCAGGGCGCAGTAGACCGCATCAAGGCGGCGCAAGATTTGTTGCGCAGTGGGCGCACCGGCAGCGACGCAGCCAACTTGCATATCGAGGCCTCCATCATCGATGCCCGGGCCCGGCAGTTGCAAGCCTTGCTGCGCGAGCAAATGCTGCAAGAACGCAGCAACCGCTAGGCAGAGGGCTCGCCGCCGAAAGTGCGGTGACCTTCTTTGGCGTACGAGGGTCATGATGGGCTGCACAATGCGTGCCCATGATTTCTCTTGCTGACATTCAAGACGCCGCCCGGCGCATCGACGGGCAAATCCTGTCGACCCCCTGCCTAGCCTCGCGCACCCTCTCGCAGATCACGGGTTGCGAGGTATTTCTGAAGTTTGAAAATTTGCAATACACCGCATCCTTCAAGGAACGCGGCGCCAACAACAAACTCAGCACGCTGAGCGCCGAAGAGCGCCAGCGGGGCGTCGTGGCGATGAGCGCTGGCAATCATGCGCAAGGCGTGGCCTACCATGCACACCGTTTGGGTCTGCGTGCAGTGATCGTGATGCCGCGCTTTACCCCAGCTGTGAAGATAGAGCGCACCCAGGGCTTTGGCGCCGAGGTCATCCTGCACGGTGACAGCCTGGAGGAGGCCCGGGCTCACGCGCTGGCTTTGGCCCGGGCGCAAGGCCTGGTGCTGGTCCACCCCTACGACGATGAGGCGGTCATCTGCGGCCAGGGCACGGTTGCGCTGGAGATGCTGCAGGCCCAGCCTGACATCGATACGCTGGTGGTGGCCGTCGGTGGCGGCGGGCTGCTCGCCGGGATGGCCACCGCCGCCAAGGCATTGCGGCCCGACATCAAGGTGGTGGGTGTGCAGGTCAGGCAGTTTCCCGCCATGGTCAACGCCCTGACCGGCAGCCAGCATCCGCAAGGCCGAACCACCCTGGCCGAAGGCATCGCGGTGGGCGCGCCGGGCCAGATCACGCAGGCGATTCTGGCGCGTACCGTCGACCAATGGCTGCTGGTGGACGAGGGCGATATCGAACAGGCCATCGTGATGCTGCTGGAGATCGAAAAAACGCTGGTCGAGGGAGCCGGCGCCGCCGGCCTGGCCGCGGTGCTCAAAAACAAGAGCGAGTTTGCAAGCCGCAAGGTGGGCTTGGTGCTGTGCGGCGGCAACATCGACCCGCTGGTGCTGGCGTCCATCATTGAACGCGGCATGGTGCGCGCGGGGCGGCTGGCCCGGCTGAGGGTCAGCGCCCGCGATGTGCCCGGCTCACTGGCCCAGATCACCCACACCGTGGCGCAAGCGGGCGCCAACATCGATGAAGTCCATCACCAGCGGGCCTTTTCGATGCAGTCGGTGCAAAATGTCGACATCGAAATGGTGCTGCAAACCCGCGGACCCGCGCACATCGAGCAGGTGATTGCAGCGCTGCGCGCGGCCGGTTTTCAAGCGCAGATCCAGGGCTGATACCGGCCCTCGCGGGGCCGGCGATCAGGCGACCTGTCGCTGCGGGGAACGCGCCACTTCGCGGAAGGCCCGCAGACGCGTCTGCCATTGCTGCTGCGCCGCCTGCACATTGCGCTCCTTGACATGGCCAAAGCCCTTGATCTGCTCGGGCACGGACGCCACTTCAAGGGCCGCCGCCAGGCTGCCTGCGCTCAGGCCGACCATCAACTCTTCCAGCGTGTCCATGTACTGACCCATCAACGCACGCTCACCGCGTCGCTCCTGGGTGTATCCGAAGACATCAAGGGCGGTGCCACGCAGCGCCTTGAACCGGGCCAGCAGCGAAAAGGCGCGGCGTACCCAGCTGCCATAGCGCGACTTGATGAGATGGCCCTGAGCGTCCTTGCGCGAGAGCAGCGGCGGGGCCAGATGATGCAACAGCTTGTAGGAGCCCTCAAACAGGGTGTCGATCTTCTGCTGGAAGGCCGCATCGGTATGGAGGCGAGCGACTTCGTATTCGTCCTTGTAGGCCATCAGCTTGAAGAGATTGCGTGCCACCGCCTCGGTCAATTCCGTGCGGGGCGAGAGGGCCAGCTCGGCTTGACGCACCCGCTCCACCATCGCGCTGTAGCGCTGCGCGTAGGCCGCGTTCTGATAGGCGGTCAAAAACTCCACGCGACGCTGCACCAGATCCTCAAGGCTCTGCCGACGGGCCGGCATGCTGATGACTTGCGCGCTGCTCAGCAGGCGCTGCACGCCGGCCAAGTCATGGGCAGCACGCCGCCCCCAGGTGAAGGCGGCCTTGTTCTGGTCGACCGCAACCGCGTTGAGCTCGATGGCACGCATCAAGGCCGGCAGCCCCAGGGGGATCCAGCCTTTTTGCCAGGCCAACCCCATAAGCATGGGATTGGCATACAGGCTGTCACCCATCAACTTGACGGCGGCCGTGTCGGCATCAAACGAGGCCAGCGCCGCCTCGCCGACGATCTGTGCGATCTGGCTTTGGCAGGCGCCCCCCGGGCTGTGCCAATTGCCATCCTTGACAAAACCGGCCGTCGGTGCGGTGTGGCCGTTGAGGGCCACCCGCGTCCGCTCGGCCCGCATGCGCAGCACGGTCTCCTTGTGCGCACCGACGATGGGATCGCAAGCGAGGATCAGGTCGGCCGCAGCGGTACTCACCCGCGTGGTGGCGATCTGCTCGGTTCGCTCGGCAATCAGAATGTGGCTCCAGGTGCTGCCGCCTTTTTGCGCCAAGCCAGCTGCGTCCTGGGTGATGACGCCCTTGCCCTCCAGGTGCGCGGCCATGCCGAGCAGCTGCCCGATAGTGATCACGCCCGTACCGCCCACACCGGCCACCACCAGCCCCCAGACCGGATCGCTGCGCCCCTGCAAGGACAACGGCTGCGGATCAGGCAAGACCCCCAGCCGCGCATCATCGTAGGGGCTGGGTCGCCCGGCGTGGGCCTTGCGCCGCAATTGACCCCCCTCGACCGTCACAAAACTCGGGCAAAAGCCTTTGACGCAGCTCATGTCCTTGTTGCAGGTGCTCTGGTTGATCTGCCGCTTGCGGCCGAACTCGGTCTCCAGAGGCTCGACTGACAAACAGTTGGACTGCACGCTGCAATCGCCGCAGCCCTCGCAGACCAACTCATTGATGACCACCCGGCGGTCCGGGTCGACCATGGTGCCGCGCTTGCGACGACGGCGCTTCTCGGTGGCACAGGTCTGGTCGTACACCAGAACCGTGCAGCCAGGCACTTCGCGCAACTGGCGCTGAATCTCATCAAGACGATCCCGATGTTCAACGGCCACGCCACTGGGCAGATGCTCCCCGCTGTACTTGTGCGGCTCATCAGTGACCACCACCACCGCTCGCGCGCCCTCGGCCAGCACCGACTGCACGATCTGCGGCACCGAATGACCCTCGGGCCGCTCCCCGACGGGCTGTCCGCCGGTCATCGCTACCGCATCGTTGTAGAGGATCTTGTAGGTGATGTTCACCCCAGCAGCAATCGACTGGCGGATGGCCAATAGCCCACTGTGAAAGTAGGTGCCATCACCCAGGTTGGCAAAGACATGCGACTCGTTGACAAAGGGTGCCTGCCCCACCCAGGGCACGCCCTCGCCGCCCATCTGGGTAAAGCCCGCGGTGGAGCGATCCATCCACAGGGCCATGAAATGACAGCCGATCCCGGCCATCGCGCGCGAGCCCTCGGGCACCCGGGTCGAGGTGTTGTGCGGACAGCCCGAGCAGAACCAGGGCGTGCGATCGGCACTGGCCCCCAGGCTGAGCGTCTGCATGGCGCGGTCCTTGGCATCGAGCACCGCCAAATGCGCGTCGATGCGGGCCTGGGTCTGTGCATCGACGCCGAGTTTCTTCAAGCGGCGGGCAATGGCCCGCGCCACAATGGCCGGATTCAGATCGGCATTGGCGCGCAACAGCGTGTGGGCGCTCGGATTGGGCACCGACCATTCGCCGCCACTGTGATCGCCGCCCACCTCATCAAACTTGCCCAGCACATCGGGCCGCACATCAGCCCGCCAGTTGTAGAGCTCTTCCTTGAGTTGGTACTCGATAACCTGGCGCTTTTCTTCCACCACCAGGATCTCGCGCAGACCCGTGGCGAACTCGCGCGTGGCCTGCGCCTCTAGCGGCCAAACCACGCTGACTTTGTGCACGCGGATTCCCAAGTGCCGGCAGCGGTCGTCATCGAGCCCCAAATCAATCAGTGCCTGCCGCGTATCGTTGTAGGCCTTACCGCTGGCGATGATGCCAAATCGGTCTCCGCTGCCACCGTTACGGCCCTCAATCACATTGCGATTGAGCCGATTGGCCCGGATATAGGCCAGCGCGGCATACCACTTGTAGTCAAACAGCCGCGCCTCCTGTTCCAGCGCGGTATCGGGCCAGCGGATGTGCACGCCGCCCGGGGGCATCTCAAAGTCGGGCCGCACGATGTCTACCCGATCGGGGTCGACCCAAACGCTGGCCGAGGACTCGACGATTTCCTGGATCGTCTTCATGCCCGCCCACACGCCCGCAAAGCGGCTCATGGCCAGGGCGTGCAAACCCAGGTCCAACACATCCTGCACACTGGCCGGGAAAAACACCGGCAGACCGCAGGCCTTGAAGATATGGTCGCTCTGATGCGCCGCGGTCGAGCTCTTGGCCACATGATCATCGCCGGCCACCGCGAGCACGCCACCCCAGGGCGTGGTGCCGGCCATATTGGCGTGCTTGAAGACATCGGAACAACGGTCCACGCCGGGCCCCTTGCCGTACCAGATGCCAAAGACGCCGTCGAAACGGTTGGAGACCGGCGGTGCAAAGCCCAACTGCTGGGTGCCCCACAAGGCGGTGGCCGCCAGCTCTTCGTTAACGCCCGGCTGAAAATGAATATGGTTGGACTTGAGATGGTCCTTGGCCTTCCACAAGGCCTGGTCATAGCCCCCCAGGGGCGAGCCGCGGTAGCCGCTGACAAAGCCGGCGGTGTTCTTGCCGAGCAATTGATCACGCTGTCGCTGCAGCATGGGCAAGCGCACCAGGGCCTGGACGCCGCTCATAAAAGCCAAGCCGCGGTCCAGGGCGTACTTGTCGTCGAGCGTGACCGATTGGAGCGCCCGAAGGATGTGCTCGGGCAGGGGGGCGTTCATGGATGGATCTCCTCAAGGGCTGGGCCCGTCTTGTGAACAGGCTGATGAAATGCCGCGCCCGGGTAGGGCGGGGTCTGGAAACCGGAGTTTATGCGAGGCCCGAGCGCAACAGGCAAGGGGTCGGACCCGATTTAAGCGCCATCGCGCCGGGGCGGCGCTCCCACAAAGCCTCGTCAGAGCCGTGGGAGCCGCGCCCTCGCGGCGATCGGGACTTGGCCTTTTGCCTCAGCCGGTCGGACGCTAAAATAAGCTGGCTTTGACAAGGGAGCCCGAAATGAGCCAAACCGAACACGCTTCACACAACCACGACGAAGACAAAGACCCGATGAACGAGATCATGCCGCTGATCCCTATCGTTCTGCCGGTGGTGGGCGGGGTGCTGATTTTCTTGCTGGCCTTCATCGCCGTTGCCATGGCCTGAGCCTCGCCTAGGGACTTGCTCAAAATCCGCCGCGGCGGATTTTTTGCTTTTACTCCCAGGCACCCTCCCTCCATGAGTACGCCCCTGCTACGAATCGAGGACTTGTGCTGGAGCTTTCCGGCCAGTGGGCGGCCGCTGTTACACCACATCAGCGCCGAAATCCCGGCCGGCGTCACGCTGATCACTGGCGATGAAGGCTGCGGCAAAACCACGCTGCTGCAATTGCTGGCCGGAGAGCGACAGGCTCAGGCCGGGCAGATCCTGACCGACCGTCCCGTGAGCCCGCAGGAATTGCAGGCCCTGAGCTGTTGGCACGATGTACGCGACACCCGCTTCGACGCAGTCGCCGTATCCGAGCTGTTCCAGCAGTGGGTGCCGGCCGAGGAGCAAGCGCATCTGCCCCCCCTGATCGACGGCTTGGACCTCGCGCCGCACCTCAATAAACCGCTGTACCAGCTCTCTACCGGCGGCCGGCGCAAGGTGCTCATTGCCGCCAGCCTGGCCCGCTCCTGCCGGCTGATCCTGCTGGACCAGCCCTTCTCCGCGCTCGATACCCCCTCCATGGGCTTCCTGCGTCGTCAGTTTGCCGCGCGCGCGGCGCGGCGCGACCAGGCCCTGGTGATCGCCGACTACACCGCGCCCGAAGGCGTGCCTTTGGCAGCCACCCTGGAACTCGGTCCTTAGCCGAGCTGGCCGCGCGAGACAAAGCACTGCCACCGTGATAGGCTGTCAATGTTTATCAACGGACTCTGCACAACCATGAAAATTCTTTCCATCTTGCTCAGCCTTGGCCTTGTATCCCTGGGTGTTTCGGCGGCCGAGCCGACCTGCACCGCCACCGCCACCGAAAAGAAGCTCGCGGGAGCGGCCAAGAGCTCATTCATGAAAAAGTGCGAAGCCGATGCACAAGCCAAGTGTGAGGCCGCGGCGGGCGAGAAAAAACTGGCGGGGGCAGCCAAGAACAGCCATGTGAAGAAGTGCATGAGCGAGGCCGTGGGCTCCTGATCGTCCCTCTGCAGGGCCTCCCAAAGCCTGGGCAACACGGCCCGCGCCGCACCTTCCATTCCATGACTGCATCCATCGTCACCTCCCCGCGCCGTATCGAACGCCTTGTCAGCGGCCAGCGCACCTCTGATGGCGCCGGCGTCAAGCTCACCCGGGTCCTGACTCAGGAACTGCAGCAGCGGCTGGACCCCTTCCTCATGCTCGACGCCTTTGGCAGCGATCAGGCGGACGACTATCTGGCGGGCTTTCCGGACCATCCGCACCGCGGCTTCGAGACCGTGACCTACATGATTGCCGGCCGCATGCGCCACCGCGACAGCGCCGGTAACGAAGGGCTTCTGGAAAACGGCGGCATGCAGTGGATGACCGCGGGCCGGGGCGTGATCCACTCCGAGCTGCCCGAGCAGGAGGAGGGCCTGATGGAGGGCTTTCAGCTTTGGCTCAACCTGCCGGCCTCGCGCAAGATGCAGGCCCCCTGGTACCGCGACTTCAAGGCCAAGGAGTTACCCAAGACCCGCACGGCCAGTGGCGCTCAGGTCACGGTCATTGCCGGGCAATGCAGCGGCACGCCGGGGGCGGTGCAACGCGAGCAGACGCAGCCGCTGTATCTGGACATCGAGTTACAGCCCGGTTCCTTGTTCGAACAGCCCATACCACCCGAGCACAACGCCTTCATTTATGTGTACCGGGGGCAGGTGGAGTTGGGCGGGCAGACCGTCCCAACCCAAAAAATGGCCCTTCTGCGCAACGAACCTGATCGCGATGGGGTGTGCGTCCGGGCCGACAGGCCCAGCCGACTGCTGCTGATTGCCGGCCAGCCCCTGCACGAACCCATCGTCCAATACGGCCCCTTCGTCATGAACACCCGCAAGGAAATCTACCAGGCCATGGCCGACTATCAGGCCGGTCGCCTCGCCCTCTGAGAGGCTGCCCCTCAAACCCTGGCCGTTCGACGCATAGGGTTATGCATTTTTTGCATGACGATGAAGCTCTGGTGACGAATCGGTTACAGGCTTCTCCCTAGAATTCGCAGACCCAGGTCGGACGCGGGTCCGCAGACCCTGTGCTTCCTGGACCGGACTGCGCCATGTCGACAGCCGCCCGCACCGGGCCAGGCGGCTGCCGAGATCACGCCTTATTACTTCGGAGCCCCCCATGAACCATCCCGCCATGCAAGGACTGGATCTTCAGGTCCCCGCACACATCAAGCATGCCCAGCTGATCGCCTGGGTAGCCGACATGGCCATGCTGTGCAAGCCCGATCGCATCCACTGGTGCGATGGCAGCCAGGAAGAATACGAGCGCCTGTGCCGGCAGCTGGTGGACGCCGGCACCTTCAGAAAGCTCAATCCGGCCAAACGCCCGGGCAGCTACCTGGCCTGGTCTGACCCGAGCGATGTCGCCCGCGTGGAAGACCGCACCTTCATCTGCTCGCGCAAGCAGGAGGATGCCGGCCCGACCAACAACTGGATGGATCCGACCGAAATGCTGGCCACCCTGCGGCCGCTGTTTGACGGCTGCATGCGCGGCAGGACGATGTATGTGGTGCCCTTTTCCATGGGCCCGCTGGGCTCGCCGATTGCCCACATTGGCATTGAGTTGTCCGACAGCCCGTATGTGGCGGTCAACATGAAGATCATGACCCGCATGGGTAGGGCGGTGTACGACGTGTTGGGCAGCCAGGGGCACTTCGTGCCTTGCGTGCACACCGTGGGGGCGCCGCTGCAAGCCGGGCAGAAGGATGTGGCCTGGCCCTGCAACAAGACCAAGTACATCGTGCATTACCCGGAAACGCGCGAAATCTGGTCTTACGGGTCGGGCTATGGCGGTAACGCGCTGCTGGGCAAAAAGTGCTTTGCACTGCGGATCGCCTCCATCATGGGCCACGACCAGGGCTGGCTGGCCGAGCACATGCTGATTTTGGGTGTGACCAGCCCCGAGGGCAAGAAATACCATGTGGCCGGGGCCTTTCCCAGCGCCTGCGGCAAGACCAACTTTTCCATGCTGGTGCCGCCCAAGGGCCTGGAGGGCTGGAAGGTCACCACCATCGGCGACGACATTGCCTGGATCAAGCCCTCGGCCGACGGACGCTTGCGCGCCATCAATCCGGAGGCCGGTTACTTTGGCGTGGCTCCGGGCACCAACCACCACACCAACCCCAACTGCATGGCCACGCTCGACAGGAATGTGATTTTCACCAATGTCGCGCTCACCGATGACGGCGATGTCTGGTGGGAGGGGATGGAGAAGGACAGCGGACAACTGCCCGACCACCTGATCGACTGGCAGGGCAAAGACTGGACGCCACAGATCGCCAAGGACACGGGAGCCAAGGCAGCGCACCCCAACGCCCGTTTCACTGTAGCGGCCACCAACAATCCGGCGCTCGATGCGGCCTGGGACGACCCGGCCGGCGTACCCATCGACGCCTTCATTTTTGGCGGCCGGCGCTCCAACACCGTGCCGCTGGTCAGTGAAGCGCGCGATTGGATCGAAGGCATCTACATGGCCGCCACCATGGGCTCGGAGACCACCGCAGCCGCAGCCGGCCAGCAAGGCGTGGTGCGGCGCGACCCCTTTGCCATGTTGCCCTTTGCCGGCTACAACATGAGCGACTACTTCCAGCATTGGCTGGACCTGGGCAAAAAGCTGCAGGCCTCGGGCGCCAGGCTGCCCAAGATTTACACCACCAACTGGTTCCGCAAGGGCGAGGACGGCAAGTTCGTCTGGCCGGGCTACGGCGAGAACATGCGGGTGCTCAAATGGATGATCGATCGCATCGAAGAACGCAGCCCGGGCCAGGAGGGCGTGATGGGCATCACCCCGCGCTATGAAGAGCTCAACTGGAGCGGGCTCGATTTCAGCGCCCAGCAATTCGACAAGGTGACCAGCATCGACAAGCACGCCTGGCGCCAGGAAATGCAGTTGCATGCCGAGCTCTTCCAGCAGCTCAAGCACCATCTGCCCAGGGAACTCGAAGACACCAAAGCTGCCATCGAGAGAAAACTGGCGGCCTAGGCAGGCCCCTCCCAAAAGCGGGGCGAGGCCGTCAGCGCAGATGTTCGTCTAGAAACTTCTTGAGGTTTTCGCGGGACTCGCGCGTTGCCCGAGGGTTGTATCGTTGGGTAAAACCCAGTCGAGCAAACGGCGAGAAGCTCTCGTCGAAGGAATGGGTGGCGCCCTTGTAGAGGTGGACCCGGTAAGGCGAATCGTCGCCCAAGCCGCAGTAGGAGACCCGGGCCAAATCATCCATTTCGGCCAAATGCACCTGTGTAGGAATGGACGGCTTGGCCGGCGGCGGAGAAAAAAAACAGCTCGGATAAAAAGCCGATGCGACAGAAATGGGATTGGGTTGAGCGTCGGAGACATAGTCCAGGTTACGCATGTTTCTGTCGTTAACCAGGGTCAGCACGCCGCCCCCACCCTGGCTGAAGCCGACCACCGCAATCTTGCCCTCGTGCCAGGGCTGCTGTGCGATCCAGCGCCCGGTCTCGATGAAGTCGAGCGCCCGATCCTCACCGCGGGCGCCAAGAACCACCTTACCCGTATGCACGGCAATGCCCCTGAGCGAGTAGTGGTCGATCACTACCGCGTTGTACCCCCAGCTATTGAGGGTCGATCCCATCTCCCGATGCATCGCAGCCAAGCCACCCGAGCCGTGCCCGACGATCACGGTGGGCGCCTTCTCCCCCCTCCCTAGAGTTCGAAGCTCTAGGCGAATGGGCAACACCTCACCAGATGATCGGGTGATGGTGGGACTTTGCGCAGCCAGGTGGCCCGATAGTCCGAGCCAGCCCAGGAGGCCCAGCAGCTTGAAACCGCATATGAGTCGGTGCATTCATGAAAGTCTACAGCCAACTGTCATCCCGACCCCTCCCAAAAGAATCAAGGGTCCAGAAGGTCCGGCGGCAGCTTGGCCACAAAGTCGGTGATGGACCCACCGCCCTGATCCGGCCGCATGTGACCGATCATCGCCTGGTAGGCCGCCTGCGGGTCAGCCCGCTCGAAGGCCTGCACGATCAGGGCATGCTGGTCAAAGGAGGCGCGGATTCGGCCGAGCGCACCAAAGGCATGCTGCCGGTAAAAGCCGGTGCGCGCCCGCAAGCGCAGCACCTCCTGACGCAAAAATGGATTGCGCGTGGCTTGGTAGATCTGCTCGTGAAAGTGCAGGTTGTGCTCCTGCCATCCCGCCATGTCCTCCTGCAGCATCACCGCCTCGCTGGCCCGATGGGCGGCCTTGAACGCGGCCAGCTCCTGCGGCGTGATGCGCTGACAGGCCAGGCGCGCAGCCACACCTTCTAGCTCAGCCAGCAATTCCCACAGCGCCAGCAGCTGACGCAAGTCCATTTTGGCCACCACCATGCCGCCGCGGGGCAGGCTGCTGACCAGGCCCTGGGCCTGAAGCTGAATCAGCGCCTCGCGAACCGGGGTGCGCGACACCCGGTGACGACGGGCCCAGTCGGCCTCATCGACAGGGTCGCCGGGCATCAGGCTGCCATCACGAATGGCCGCCTCCAGGGCCGCGCAGATCTGATCGCTGGCTTTGACGAAACCGGATTTGTTGGACTTCATGGTCGACCAGGATTGTCTGATATTCAAATAGGGGCTACATTTATATTTATAAACCATTTGAGTATGCAACCCACCCGCCCCCCGCCCATGTCGCCCGAAGAGCTGCGCGCGCACATCGAACTCACCCTGGGAGCCCATCCGGTCGGGGCCGAGCGGCTGCTCAGGCAGTTGCAGCGGCTGGAGCCCTCGGCGCGCCGGGCCGTGGGCGAGGCTCAGGCCGCGGCCGATGAGGACTTCGCGGCGACCCTGCGCAAGCTGTGTTGCCTGCCCTAAGCCATGATGCCCCCCACCCTGACTCAGCTGCAAACCGGCCTAGGCCGCGGCGATTTGTCGGCCCAGGAAGCTTGGCAAGCGGGTTTGCGGGCCCGGGACGCCCTGGACCGCCGCTGGCACTGCCTGAGCCATCCGCTTGAGAGCCCGGCCGGGGCTCGGGGACCGCTGGCCGGGGTTGCGCTGGCGCACAAGGACAACCTGAACACCGCGGGCCGCCGCCCTGGCTGCGGACGCGATCGTGGCCGCCCCGAGCCGGGCCTCGAACCGGCCTGGGCCATCGCCGCGCTGCAGCGCGCCGGTGCCGGGCAGCTGGGTACGCTGGTCATGCCCGAATTGGCCTGTGGCGCGACCTCTGACAACCCGCGCTTCGAGCGCTGCATCAATCCGCTGCATCCACAGGCCGCGGTGGGCGGCTCCTCCAGCGGCAGCGCGGTGGCCGTGGCCGGCGGCCTGGCCTATGGTGCGCTGGGCAGCGATACCGCCGGTTCGGTGCGCATTCCCTCGGCCACCTGCGGCCTGGTGGGGCTCAAAACCACCCTGGGCCTGATTCCCACGCAAGGCATGACCCCGCTGGCGCCCTCCCTCGACACCATCGGGGTGCTGGCCCGCACGGTCGAGGACGCGGCCGCCCTGCTCGCGCCGCTGGCCCCGCAGCTGCGAGCGGCCAACTCCCCCCGCCCGAAACCGGCGTTGCAGATCTGGATGCCGGACCTGCACGAGGAGGTGGCGCTGGCGCTGGACGAGCTGCGCCGCGAAGTCGATGCTGAGCAGGTGGATCTGCAAGACGAGCACGCCCACCTGAGCGCCCTGACCGAAATCGTGCTGCAGACCGAACTGGCCCAGCTGCAGCGAGAGGCCTTGCTTGCAGGCCAGCTGGGCCGAACCGTGCAAGCCCTGGCTTGGCCCGGTCTGGTGACACCGCCGGCCTGGTACCGCGGCGCTATCGCGGCTCGCGGCCTGGAGCTGCGCCGCTTCTGCCAGCGATGGCTGGCGCCAGGCCGCGTGCTGATGCTGCCGGCTCTGGCCCGGCCTCTGCCTGACTCAGACTCAGTACAAGTGGGCGCCACCGGCTTTGAGCCACAAGAGCTGTTTGCACTGCACCGCTATATGGGCTTCATCAATTACCTGGGTCTACCCGCTCTGGTGCTTCCGATTGCACGCGACAAGCGCGGGCTTCCCATCAGCGTCCAGTTGGTGGGACGGCCCTTCCATGAAAACGAGCTGCTGGCGGTGGCCGCGCAGCTGCAAGAGCGCCGTTTTGGCAGCGCCGGCTTTCTGCCGGGCTGGAACCTCGCGGCTACGGAGAACTGAATGCCCGCCATCAAGGCCTCACAGGCCCTCGCCCGCTTCCGGGTACTCGACCTCTCGCGCGTGCGCGCCGGCCCCAACTGCGTGCGCATGCTCACCGACTTCGGCGCCGATGTCATTCGCATCGAGCCGCCGCCGGGCGTGGATCCGAATGAAGCCATGTTCGCCGCCAACCGCAAGGGCGGCGACTTCCAGAACATCAATCGCAACAAGCGGTCGATGACGCTCAACCTCAAAAAGCCGGGCGCCTACGAGGTGCTCATGCGTCTGGTGCAGGGCGCCGATGTACTGATCGAGAACTGGCGCCCCGATGTCAAGAAAAAGCTGGGCCTGGACTACGAGACGCTCTCCAAGGTCAACCCCCGCCTGGTGCTGGCCAGTATTTCGGGCTTTGGTCAGGACGGTCCGTATGCCAAGCGGCCGGGCTTTGACCAGATCATCCAGGGCATGGGCGGTCTGATGTCCGTCACCGGCCACCCCGGCGGCGGACCGGTGCGCGCCGGCCTGGCGGTGGCCGACATGAGCGCGGGCCTGTACTGCGCCCTGGGCATCCTGACGGCCTTGCTCGAGCGCGAGGTCTCGGGTCGTGGTCAGTGGGTGCATGCCTCGCTGCTGCATTCGCAAATTGCCATGATGGACTTCCAGGTGGCGCGTTGCATCAATGACGGCGACCTGCCGGTGCAGGTGGGCAATGACCACCCGACCAGCAGCCCCATGGGCCTGTTCGAGGGCAGCGATGGCTGCTTCAATCTGGGCGCCTCGGGCGAGGGCAGCTGGCAGCGCATGTGCCAGCTGCTGGGCAAGACCGAATGGCTCGATGATCCGCAATTCCTTGACGAACCGCTGCGGGTAAAGCATCGCGCCCGGCTCAATACCGAGCTGCAGGAGATCTTTCGCCATCAGCCGGTGGCGCACTGGATCGACAGCCTCAACGCCGCCGGCGTGCCCGCCGGCCCGGTCTACACCGTGCCGCAAATGATGCAAGACCCGCAGGTGCAACACCTCAAGGTCACCGCGCCCATGACAACCTCCTTCGACCAGGAAATGCTCTACATCACCCAGCCGGTGACGCTCGAGCGCACGCCGGCAAGCGTAGTAGCCCCAGCCCCCAACTGGGGGGAGCACACCGACGAGGTACTGCGCGAAGCCGGTTATTCACCCGCGGATATTGCGCGATTCCACGAGCAGGGGATGGTCTGACTATGGCACAGGTCCTGCACCACATCGAAGGCCATGTGGCCACCGTCGTACTGGACAACGAGGCCAAGTACAACGCCATGTCGCTGTCGATGTGGCTGCAGTTGGCCCAACTGCTCGAGCAGCTGCGTCAGGACGAGTCGGTGCGGGTGCTGCTGCTGCGCGGCCGGGGCGAGAAAGCGTTTGTATCGGGCGCCGACATCTCCGAGTTTGAGCAACAGCGCAACAGCCAGCAGAGCGTGGCCGCCTACGACCGCGCTGTCGACACCGCGCAGACGGCCCTGGCCGAGTTTCCGCGCCCCGTGATTGCCGCCATCAGCGGCATTTGCTTTGGCGGCGGCCTGGGTCTGGCCCTGAGCTGCGATTTACGCTACTGCAACAGCACGGCGCGCTTTCGCATGCCCGCCGCTCGTCTGGGCTTGGGCTATGCCTGGCGCAGCACCCGCGCTCTGGTGGCCGCGTTGGGGCCCATGAACGCGGCCGAAGCCTTCTACACCGCGCGCATCTACGAGGCCGAGCAGGCGCGCCAACTGGGCATCGTTCAGTCGGTGCATGCCGATGTGATCGAACATGCCCGGGAAACGGCGCATCTGATCGCCGGCAACGCGCCCTTGACCCTGCGTGCAGCCAAGCTGGCCTTTATCAGCCTACGCGAGGGGCCTCAGGCCGACAGCGCCGCGGTGGAGGCGGCTGTTGCCGCCTGTTTTGCCAGCGAAGACTATGCCGAAGGCCGACGCGCCTTCGCCGAGAAACGCGCGCCCCACTTTACGGGCCGCTGAACCAGAGGATTGACGATGAACCTGCACGGAAAGACAGCCCTGATCACCGGCGCCTCCGCCGGAATCGGCCGCGCCACTGCGCTGCAGCTGGCCGGGCAAGGCGCGCGCATCATCGCCCTGGGTCGGCGTCAGGATGCGCTGGCCGCCCTGCAAGCCCAGTTGCCCAGCGGACAGGTGCTCACCCTGCCCGGCGATCTGACCGAAGCGCCCTACCTCAAGCAAATAGAAGCCCTCGCGCCGCAAGTGGACATCTTCGTCAACAACGCCGGCGTACTGCGCTACGCGCCCATACTCGAGCTCAGTCCAGCCGACTGCCAGTGGATGTTCCAGACGAATGTATTGGCAGCCCTGGAGGTCAGCCAAATCATCGCCAGGGCCATGGTCGCCCGCAAGCAGGGGCATATCGTGTTCATGTCCTCCATCGCCGCACGCGAGGTCTACCGACTGGCCTCGGTGTATTGCGCCACCAAGCACGCACTGTCGGCGCTGGCACGGTCCCTGCGCATTGAGCTGCAGGGCCACGGCATCAAGGTCACCGAGGTGGCGCCGGGGATGGTCGACACCGAGATCCGCGCCGGCAGCACCCATCCGGATGTTCTGGCCTCGGTGGCGACCCGCAAATTCAAAGCCTTGACCGCCGACGAGGTGGCGCAGGCAGTTGCCTATGCGGTAGGAGCCGAGCCCAACTGCTGCCCCGATCTGATTGAGCTGCGCCCGCAGGGCTCAGCCTAAACCTCGACCTGGAGATTCCCATGGCCACCCGCAAGTCCACCACGAGCCAAGCCGCACCCCAAGCCCGGCCCACCCGCAAGAGCGCCCCGGCGCGCAAGGCATCACCCAAGCCGGGTAAGCCACCGAAGATCGTGTGGAAGCCACAGACCTTCGTGGCCACACACGCCAGGAATGCCCAGTTCAAGACGGGGCTGCGCACCTACGCGGCCTACCGTGATCTGCTGATGGAAGCGGCCACCGGCGGCGCCGTGCAGGCCCATGTGATCCGTCTGCTGGGTAAGTGCGACCCGAAGGTGGTCACGATTCCCCACTACCACGATGTGCAGTTCCAGATGCTCTACATGCTCAAGGGCTGGATGATCGGCGAGTATGAAGGCCAGGGCCGCATCAAGATGACCGCCGGCTCCTGCTGGATACAGCCGGCAGGAATACGCCACCAAGTCATCGATTATTCCGACGGCTGCGAAATGCTTGAAATCATTTTGCCGGGGCAATTCGAGACGGTCGAGTTATGAGCACGGCCGCCCAAGCCATTGTTGAACAGGAGATGCCATGAAGAAACCCGCCAATCTAAGTCTGCTCAGCCTGATCATCCCGGCCATCGTGATTGCGATCTGGCAGGTGGTGGGCAGCCGGCCGGGCATGCAGGCCATGGTGCCCAGCCCAACGCTGGTGCTCGACGCCTGGTACGACTGGATCTTCGTCAAACCCACCGGCATGAGCCTGAACCCTTACCTGGGCACCTGGTGGTCCAATGTGGAGTACTCCGGCATCCGGGTGATTCAGGGCTTTGCCCTGGCCATGGCGATCGGGATCCCTCTGGGCCTGATGATCGGATGGAACCGCCTGGTGGCCACCATGGCCGACCCGATGGTGCAGGTGCTGCGCCCCATCCCGATCACGGCCTGGCTGCCGTTTTCGATTGCCGTCTTCGGTATCCGTGACCTCGGATCGATCTCCTTGATCTTCGTCGGTGGCTTTTTCGCCATTGTGGTCAACACCACGCAAGGTGCGCGCGATGTCGACAAGAACCTGATGCGCGCGGCGCGCATGATGGGCGCCTCCTCCTGGACCCTGCTGCGGCGGGTGGTGTTTCCAGCCGCGCTGCCCAACATCTTCACCGGCATGCGCATCGGTCTGGGCATCGCCTGGACGGCCGTGGTGGCCGCCGAAATGGTGGCCGTCAAATCGGGGCTGGGGTATGTGCTGTGGGATGCCTACTATGTCGGTCGCATGGACATCGTGCTGGCCGATATGGCCTCCATCGGGCTGATGGGCTTTCTCAGTGACAGGCTCATCGTCCTCCTTGAACGGCGGGTACTGCGCTGGCGACTGCTGCAAAACCATTGAACTGAAAGCTCAACCATGTCGCACATTCATATCGACCAGGTCCACAAGACCTACCCCGGCGATCCGCCGGTCCAGGCGCTGCAGGACATTCACCTGGACATTGCCCCGGGCGAGTTTGCCGCGCTGCTCGGTCCGTCGGGTTGCGGCAAGTCCACCCTGCTCAATCTGGTCGCGAGTTTCGAGCCCTTGACCTCTGGCACACTGACCGTGGGGGGACAACCCGTGCTGGCCCCCGGGCCCGACCGCGGCGTCGTATTCCAGGAAGCGGCCCTCTTCCCCTGGCTCAGCGTCTGGGAGAATGTGGTCTTTGGCCCCAAGGCGCAAGGCCAGTCGCCGGCCGACTACAAGGACCGGGCCGAGGAGATGCTGGCTCTGGTGGGCTTGAGCGACTTCAAACACCACCTGCCGATACAACTGTCGGGCGGCATGCGCCAGCGCGTGGGCATTGCGCGCGTGCTGACGCTGGGCTCGAAGGTTCTGCTCATGGACGAGCCCTTCGGGGCGCTTGATGCGCAGACCCGCCTGTCGATGCAAGAGCTTTTGCTGTCGGTATGGGACAAGCTCAAGCCCACCGTGATCTTCGTGACCCATGATATCGACGAGGCCTTGTTTCTATCGGACACGGTTCATGTCATGTCAGCCCGGCCCGGGCGCATACAAACCACACTGAAGGTCAACCTGGAGCGGCCGCGCAGCATCGATGTCACCGCCTCAGCCGCCTTCAATGAAATGAAGCTGTCCATCCTTCACACCATCCGTGGACATTGAGCCCCCACAAAAAAGCCGGCCCGTGGGCCGGCTTGCAGTTGCTGGCATCGCTTTAGCGACGGCCGCGGATCTCGCGCGCGATGCTGTCATCGTACAGCTCGGCCGCTTGGCGGGTGACATCGGTCTGGATCACGCCCTGCTTGAAAGACGCCTCGGCCAGACGGGCCACCTGTTCGCGATCAAGAATGCCGCCGAGCTTGATGAGCTTGTGCGACTCGCGAGTGACTTCCAGCGGCAGGCCGGTGTACTGCGAATAGGTATTCATAAAGAGATTGGGGTCCTTGGCCAGTCGGTCCTCGGCACTCAGATAGGCCCACAGGAAACGGCGGATCAGCTCGCGCCGCTTGGCATAGGCCTCGCCCGAGGCGGCCAGCAGACCCAGCTCCGAGCCCACCGCACGGGACTTGCTGTAGTCGACCAGACTGGTGGCGAAGTAGGCGGCGCCCTCGGCGACCACACCCGACTCAAAGGGCTCCCAGCTCAAGATGGCGTCCACATCGCCACGCTTGAGGGCCTGCACGAAGGCCGTGCCACCGCCCTGCACATTAATGGCCTGGAAGGTGTTGTAGGGGATGTTGTTCTCCACCAAACTCATGGCCCAGGCAAACCAGACCGCCGAGCCGGGGGCCACAGCCACCCGCTTGCCCTTGAGGTCGTTCCAGTTGTTGATGGTCACGCCCTTGCGCACCACCAGATATTTGGGCGATGTGGCCACACCCGTCAGGCCGATGATGTTGCGCGAACCCTGGCTGGCCGCGATGGCCAGATCAGCCGGACCGACGACCGACACATCGACCGAGTTGGACAGAATCGCGGTTCGCGCGTCGGCATAGCGCACAAACTCGGCGCGCTTGACATCGATGTTCATCTTCTTGAGTTCATCCTCCACCAGTTGCAGCGGCGAGACATGGCCCACCTTCACATAGCCGATGGTGATGGTCTCGCGGGTAGGCATGGGTGCCGGCATGGGGCCGATGGCCAAGGCCGACTGAAGCAGGCCCGCCAGGCCCAGCACAGCCGCCGTCAGGGTACGCACAGAAAACATAAAAAGCTCCTTAGAGGACAGGAAAAAACCAAACGGGCTCCACCAGGACACAGGAGTCGCTGGCACGCAGGGAGTAGTCTGCCTGTGAGCGGGCCAGGATGTCTCGGCCCCGGCGCAATACCCCTCAACGGCACTCCAGCCCTGCCGAGCCAGCGGGCCGCAAGGGTGGCAACGCCTAAGATCGATTGTGTACACAGGACTGATGGGCACACTTATGGCTAACCCGCGCATCCCCTATCTCTTTTCCGACGATGGCCCGACGCTGCGGCCGGCCGGTGGCAAGTCCATTGTGGTGCACTTGGTGGTCAATGTGGAGCATTGGCAGTTTGAGTCGGCCATGCCGCGCACCATCATCACGCCGCCCCACGGCAAGGAAACCATCCCCGATGTGCCCAATTTCAGCTGGGCCGATTACGGCATGCGCGCGGGTTTGCCGCGGATCATCCAAGCCATCGCCAGCCGGGGACTGCCGGCCTCCACCAGCTTCAACGCCGGGGTGATTCAGGCCTATCCGCGCGCCGCCCAAGCCATGCATCAGGCGGGCTGGGAGTTCATCGGTCACGGGGTGCACCAGAAGGCGCTCAATCATGCCGAAGGCGAAGAAGCCCTGATCGTCACCGCGCTGGACATGATCGCCGACTTTACCGGGGCCCGTCCACGCGGCTGGCTCAGCCCGGGCTTGCGGGAGTCCTTTGACACGCCGGAAATCCTCAAGCGCCAGGGACTTGAATATGTCTGTGACTGGGTGGTGGACGATGTACCACGATGGATGCACACCCGCGAGGGCCCGCTGCTGTCAGTGCCCTACAACGTCGAGATCAATGATTCCATCATCTATGCCGTGGAAAAGCACAGTTCGCCAGAAATGCTCCTGCGGCTGGAGAACACGCTGCGCCTGTTCGAGCGTGAGGCCCGCACCCACCCGCGCGTGCTGGCCATCGGCCTGCATCCGCACCTCATTGGCGTGCCGCACCGGTTTGAATACCTGGAGCGCATGCTCGACCTGCTGATGAAGTCGCCCCAGGTCACCTTCATGACGGGCAGCCAGATCGCCCACTGGTACAAGGAGCAGGTCCCCGCGCCCAGCCCCTGACCCTGGGCGCGGCCCGTGCCGCGCTGATTTTTCTTCAAGGACACACATGGATCTACAACTCAAAGACCGGCGCGTACTGGTGACCGGAGGCTCGCGCGGCATCGGGCTGACGATTGCGATGGCCTTCGCCCGTGAGGGCGCCCGGCCCATCCTGGTGGCGCGCGACCAAGCCAATCTTGACCGGGCCCTGGTGCGGTTTCAGGAAGGCGGGCTGTCGCAACCGCAGACCGTGCTGATGGACCTGTCGGTCTCCGGCGCCTCCGAGGCACTTGCGCAGCAAGTGGGCGACATCGACATCCTGGTCAACAACGCAGGCGCCATTCCGGGTGGCAATCTGTGGGATGTGAACGAGACGCGCTGGCGCCAGGCCTGGGAACTCAAGGTGCTGGGCTACATCAACATGACCCGCGTTTTTCTGGCGGCCATGCAGGCGCGCGGGAACGGCGTGATCTGCAACATCATCGGCTTGGCCGGCGCCATGCCGCGAGCCGACTACATCTGCGGCTCCACGGGCAACGCCGCACTGATGGCCTTCACGAACGCCGTGGGCGGCGACAGCCTGAGGCAAGGCGTGCGGGTGTTTGGCATCAACCCGGCCCCCACGCGCAGCGACCGCATGCAGGGTCTGCTGGAACAGCAGGCGGCCAAGCTGCTGGGCGACGCCCGGCGCTGGCAGGAGCTGACCGGCCGCTACCCGCTGGGTCGCCTGGCCGAGCCCAGCGAGATCGCCGAGCTGGCCGTGTTCTGCTCCTCGCCGCTGTGCAGCTACCTCAGCGGCTTGGTCATCAATGTCGAAGGCGGACAGATGTTCGCCACCGCACAGAAATAACACCATGCACCCTCATGATTTTCCCGAGCTGCGCGAAGGCGTGCGGCAAGTTGTCTCGGCTTTTGATTCGCGTTACTGGCAAGAGGTCGACGAGGCGCGGGCCTTCCCCGAGAAATTTGTCACCGCACTGACCGAAGCCGGTTGGCTCTCGGGCCTGATCCCCGAGGAATACGGCGGCTCCGGCCTGTCGCTGGCCGAGGCCAGCGTGGTGATGGAAGAGATCAACCGCGCCGGCGGCAACTCCGGCGCCTGCCATGGGCAGATGTATGTCATGGGCTGCGTGGTGCGGCACGGCTCAGAGCAGCAGAAAAAAGATCTGCTGCCACGCATTGCCAGCGGCCAGATTCGCATGCAATCGATGGCGGTGACCGAGCCCACCACCGGCAGCGACACCACCAAGCTCAAGACCACCGCCACGCGAAAGGGCGACCGTTATGTGGTCAACGGCCAGAAGGTCTGGACCTCACGGCTGCAACATTCGGACTACATGCTGCTGCTGGCCCGCACCACGCCGCTGGCCGAGGTGCAAAAAAAGAGCGAAGGCCTGTCGGTGTTTCTGGTCGACCTGCGCGAGGCCGTGGGCAAGAGCATCACGGTGCGGCCCATCCGCAACATGGTCAACCACGAGACCAACGAGATCTTTATCGACAACCTGGAAATTCCGGTGGAACACCGCATCGGCGAGGAAGGCAAGGGCCTCAAGTACATCCTCGACGGACTCAATGCCGAGCGCATCCTGATCGCGGCCGAGTGCATAGGCGATGGCTACTGGTTCATCGACCGCGCCAGCACCTACGCCCGGGACAGGCGCGTCTTTGATCGACCCATTGGCCAGAACCAGGGCGTGCAGTTCCCGATCGCGCGCGCCCATGTGAATGTGGAGGCCGCCAGCCTGATGCGTTGGCGCGCCTGCGAGTTGTTTGATGCCGGCCAGCCCTGTGGGGCTGAAGCCAATATGTCCAAGCTGCTGGCCGCCGATGCCTCTTGGGAGGCGGCCAATGTCTGCCTGCAGACCCACGGCGGCTTTGGCTTTGCCGCTGAATACGACATTGAGCGCAAATTCCGCGAGACGCGCCTGTACCAGGTGGCGCCCATCTCCACCAACCTCATCCTGTCCTACATCGGCGAGCATGTACTGGGCATGCCCCGCTCTTACTGAATGTGTCCATGAGTTCCCCCTCCTTGCAAGACTGGGTCGGTCGACAGCAAACCCTCAGCGAGACCCTTAGTGAAGTGCCGCTGCGGCAAATGGCCTCGCTGATGAACGACGAGGCTCGCATGCGCGAGCCTCTGGGCCCCGGGCCCCTGCCTGCCGGCTGGCACTGGCTGTTCTTCAATCCGCTGCAGGTGCAGCGCCTGTTGGGCCCCGACGGACACCCCGAGCGCGGAGACTTTCTGCCCCCGGTGGCGCTGCCGCGGCGCATGTGGGCGGGCAGCCGCCTGCGCTGGAGCCGCGACTTCGAGGCCGGCATGCGGGTGAACAAACACTCGGAAATCACCCAGGTCAGCGAGAAGACGGGGCGCAGCGGGCAGATGGTATTTGTAACGGTGCGCCATCGCTATGCCGATGCCGGAGGCGAGATCCTCCAGGAAGAGCACGACATCGTCTACCGGGAGGCGGCGACCGAGGCCGAAGCCGAAAACCTGCGCCAGCTCGGCCAGCAGGTGCGCGCAGGGGTGCATACCTTCGAGCGCCAGGGCCAATCGACCCTGGCCTGGCACTGCGATCCGGTGGCCTTGTTCCGCTATTCAGCCGCCACCTTCAACGGGCACCGCATTCACTACGATGCCGACTACTGCCGGCAGGTCGAAGGCTATCCGGGGCTGGTGGTGCACGGTCCCTTGCTGGCCACGCTGCTGACGCATTGGGTGCAGACGAAGATCGCCCCCGGCCGTGCGCTGGCGACATTTGAGTTCCGGGCCCTCAAACCCACCTTCGATATCGCCGGCTTTCATCTGCACTGCACGCCCGAGGGCGAGGACCTGCAAGTCTGGACCACCAACAACATCGGTCAGGTGGGCGTCGATGGCCGCATCCGCCTGCGCTGAGGCCATGCTGCCGGTCAGCTATCTGTTCGTGCCGGCGACCCGATGCGAGCGCATCGCCAAGGCCAGTGCGGCCGGCGCGCAGGCGATCATCGTCGATCTGGAAGATGCGGTGGATGCGGCGCACAAAGAGGCCGCCCGCGAGCAGCTGGCCACCCATCTGCAAGCAGGGGCACTCAAACCCTGGCTGCGCATCAATGCCCTGGGCACGCCCTGGTTCGAACAAGACCTGGCCCTTGCCGCCAGCGCGCGCGCGCGACTGGCCGGTGTGATGCTGCCCAAAAGCGAGCGCGCCCAGGACCTGGCTGCCGTGCAGGCCCAGACGGGCCTGCCGCTGATCGCGTTGGTCGAATCGGCGCGCGGCATCGCGGCTCTGACCGAGCTGGCTGCGCTGCCGGGGCTGCATCGACTGGCCTTCGGGTCGGCCGATCTGTCGCGCGACCTGGGCTGCGAGGACAGCTGGGACAGCCTGCTGCTGGCCCGGCAGGCCATGGTCCTGCACTGTGCAGCTGCAGGACTGCCAGCGCCCATCGACGGCGTGAGCTTTGTACTGGACCAGCCTGAGCCGGTGCGCCACGATGCGGCCCGTGCGGCGCGCCACGGCTTTGGGGCCAAGCTGTGCATCCACCCGGCCCAGATCGCGGCGGTGCATGAAGGCTTTGCGCCCTCACCGGCGCAACTTCAGTGGGCCCAGGCCGTGCTGGCCGCTGCTGCTCAGGGCGAAGGCGCGCAGCGACTGGCCGGCCAGATGATCGACCGGCCGGTGATCGAGCGCGCCCGGCAATTGCTCTCCCGTCAACTTCCTCGAGACTTATGAGTCCTTCCCAGCCGCCTGTCATCGTGGTCGGAGCTGGCCCCGTGGGCCTACTGTGTGCGCTGGAACTGGCGCGACGGCAGGTGCCGGTGATCGTGCTGGAAGCCGAGCCCGGCACCACCCTGGACCTGCGCGCGGGGACCTTTCATCCGCCGACGCTGGAGATGCTGCAGCCCGAGGGTGTGGCCGAGGCCATGCTCGAGGTGGGCCTCAAGGTGCGGCACTGGCAGTCTCGCGACCGCGAGTACGGACTGATTGCGCTGTGGGATCTCGACCTGCTCAGGCACGACACACCCTATCCCTTTCGCCTACACCTGGAGCAGCACCGACTCACGCCCATTCTGCTCAAGAAGCTGCAGGCCTACGACCACGCGCAGGTGCTGTTCGGGCATGAGTTCATTGAGCTGACGCAGGACAGCGAGCGGGTGCGTGCCGTCGCTCGCCATGCCCAGGGTCAGGTGGAAATCGAGGGCAGCTACCTGGTGGGCGCCGACGGCGGCCGCAGTGCGGTGCGCAAGAGCGCCGGCATTGAATTTGACGGCTACACCTGGCCCGAACGCTACACCGTGGTCAGCACTTCCTTCGACTTTGAACCCCTGGGCTATGCCGACAACGCCTACATCAGCGACCCGCAGCAGTGGCTGGCCTTCTTTCGCATGCCCGATGCCGGTCCGCCCGGCCTGTGGCGCATGACCATGCCAGTGACCGACGAGCTCAGTGACGAGGAGGTACTGGCCCCTGCCTTCGCCCATCGGGCCATCAACCGCATCATTGGCGCCGCCGATGGCAGCACCTACCCCATCGTGCACCAAAGCGTCTATCGGGTGCACCAACGCGTGGCCCAGCGGTTTCGCGTCGGCCGGGTGCTGCTCGCCGGTGACTCGGCCCATGTCAACAACCCGCTGGGCGGCTTTGGCCTGAACAGCGGCATCCATGATGCAGTCAACCTGGGCGAAAAGCTCGCCCGGGTCATGCAGGGCAGCGCCAGCACGGACCTGCTCGACCTGTATCACCGCCAACGCCACACGGTCGCCATGGAGTATGTGCAGACCCTGTCGGTCAAGAACAAAAAAAACCTGGAAGAAAAAGACCTGCCCACCCGTCTGGCGCGCTTTGAAGAGCTGCGCCAGACGGCCGCCGACCCGGTCAAGGCGCGTGCCTACCTGCTGATGTCCTCCATGATCAACAGCATCGCGCGCGCCAATGCCATCACCTGATGGGCCGGGCATCGCCCTGCCGCTAACGGCGCCAACCCGCAAGGAAGAGACCATGAGCATCGAGCAACGCCCCCCGAGCACCGACAGCCTGGCCACTCGCGCCAAGGTGGCGGTGGTGGTGCCAGCCACCAACACCGTGGTGCAGCCCGAAATGGAGGCGATGCGGCCCGCCGGCGTGACCAACCATGTCACCCGGATGCGCCTGCCACCCCGGCCCTACGATGACCAGGAAGCCTACAAGCAAGCGCTGCGCACCGAAAAGGGCGAGCTCGAAGAAGCGCTGGAGCTGGTGCTGCTGTGTGAGCCGCATGTGGTGGCGCACGGGCACTCCATTCATTCCTTTCGCGGCGATGGCGAGCAAGCCCTGGCCGAAGAGCGGCGACTGGAAAAGCTCAGCGGCATTCCCTTCGTCACCCCCTCGCGCGCGGTACTTGCCGGGCTGGAGGCAGTCGGCCGCCCCAAGCGCATTGCGGTGCTCACACCCTACTGGCCGCCGGCCGATGAAATGATTGCGGCCTTCTTCACCGCCTGCGGCTATGAGGTGGTCCACACCCACGGGCTCAAGTCCACCGGACCGACCGCCGTGGCGCGCTTTGGCGCCGAGCAGATCCTGCAGGGCTTTGACACGGTGGACCATCCGCGGGCCGAAGCCCTGGTGCATGTGGGTACCAATCTGCCGGTCTCGGCACTGACCCCCGCGATTGAAAAGCGGCGCGGCAAGCCGCTGATTGGCGTCAATGTGGCCACCTACTGGCTGGCCCTGCGTCGCCTGGGCATCACCGAGCCCCTGCCCGGCATGGGGCTGCTCGCAGAGACACACTGATGGACTGACGGACCGCATCGCTGCGAGGACGCAACCTCGCAGGCTCGTGGCACGGGCCTTGCATCTTGACTTGGATACAAGTTTGGATGCACCAAAATGTCTCGCCCCTTCGAGCCTGCCGCGCCCTCTCATCCGCCCAGCCCCGCGGGCCAGGAGGCGCCAGCCTGGATCCTCAAGCTCGACATCCCGGTGCAGACCACTGCGCAGGGGCCGCTGGCCGGCCTGCGCTTTGCAGTCAAGGACAACGTCGATGTGCAGGGCCTGCCGACTACTGCAGCCTGTCCGGCTTTCGCGCACACGCCCTCCCAGAGCGCCGAAGTGGTGCGTCGCCTGCTCGATGCTGGTGCATGCTTGTTGGGCAAAACCAATCTGGACCAATTTGCCTGCGGCTTGAATGGCACGCGCTCACCCTACGGGGCCGTGCCCAATGCGCTCAACCCTTCCTATGTCAGCGGTGGATCGAGCTCGGGTTCGGCCCATGTGGTGGCCACCGGCGAGGCCGACTTTGCCCTGGGCACCGACACCGCCGGGTCGGGCCGGGTGCCAGCCGGTCTCAACAACATCGTCGGGCTCAAGCCCTCTCGGGGACTGATCAGCACCCGTGGCATTCTGCCTGCAGCGCAAAGTGTGGATGTGGTCTCCATCTTCGCGCGCACGGTGCAGCAAGCCTGGCAGGTGCTGCTGTGCGCCCGCGGTCATGATGCGGCCGACCCGTATTCGCGCCACCTCAGCCTCGATGTGCGGCCCTTGCCTGCGCGCTTTCGCTTCGGTGTGCCTGCCGCGCTGGAATTCTTTGGCGACGCGCATGCTGCTGCGGCCTTCGACCAAGCCGTCGAGCGACTGAGCGCGCTCGGCGGCACGGCAGTCCCTATCGATTACCAACCCCTGGCCCAGGCAGCCGACTTGCTCTACGGCAGCGCCCTGGTGGCCGAGCGCTATGCCGCCATCCGCCCGTTTTTTGACGCCCATGCCCAAGAGGTGATCGAGCCCGTACGCAGCATCATCGAGGCAGGCCGCCGCTACAGCGCGGCCGATGTCTTTGAGGCCCGCACACGGCTGCAGGCGCTGGCCCAGCAGGTCGCACCGATGTGGCACGACATAGACCTGCTGCTGGTCCCCACCGCCCCCACCCATTACACGATCAGCCAGATGCGCGACGATCCGGTGCGGCTGAACCGGCAGCTCGGCCACTACACCAACTTCGTCAACCTACTGGACTATGCGGCCCTGTCCGTGCCCAGCGCCCTCGACGAGCGCGGACTGGCCCACGGCATCACCTTGATCGGCCCCTGCGGCAGCGATTGGCGTCTGGCCCAGCTGGGCGCGCGCTACCACGCCGCCACCGGCTTGAACCAGGGCGCCACTTCCGAGCCGGTGAGCCACGACATCCCGCTGGCCGTGCCCGAAGACGGCGGGCCCTGGGTGCAGGTGGCGGTGGTCGGCGCTCACCTCAGCGGCATGCCGCTGAACGCCCAGCTCACCGAGCGCGGGGGCCGACTGCTGCGGCGCGTCCGCACAGCGGCCTGCTACCGCTTGTTTGCGCTGCCCGAGAGCACGCCCCCCAAACCGGGCCTGCTGCGGGTCGATGCTCAACAGGGCCACGCGATCGAGCTTGAGGTCTGGCAGATGCCCGCCTGCGCCTATGGGTCCTTTGTGGCTCTGATTCCAGCGCCGCTGGGCATAGGCACGCTCGAGCTCGAAGACGGTACCCGGGTGCAGGGCTTTCTGTGCGAGCCACAGGCCCTGAGCTCGGCCGAGGACATCAGCGCGTTCGGTGGCTGGCGCGCCTACATCCACAACAGGCAGCAAGCCACCGCCTGAATCCATTCCTTCCCCCCTTCAACCGGAGAACAACATGAGCCCAATCATCCTGCCTCTGTCGAATACCAACCCCCTCCTGCGCCGGCGCACTGCCCTGAAGGCTGGCGGCCTGGCTCTGGCCAGCCTGGGCGCACCCGCGCTGGTGCGTGCGCAAAGCTCGCCCAAGATACGCCTGGGTTTCTGGCCGGTGGCCTCGGGCATCCCCTTCTTTGCCGCCATCGAAAAAGGCTACTTCAAGGATGCGGGCCTGGATGTCGAGGCGCTCAAGCTCGCCAGCCCGCAGCAGGTGGCCGAGGCCATGATCGCCGGCCGCGCTGAAGGCAGCGCCAACGGAACCGGCTCGGCCGCACTGGGTATTGCCGAAATCGCCCAGCCGGGCTTGCTCAAGATCTTCTGCACCAACCCGACCAACACGAAATTTGTGCTGGACCAGTTCATCGTCGGCAAAGACAGCCCGATCAAGTCGATCGCTGAACTGTCGGGCAAGCGCGTGGCCTGCGGCCCCGGCATTCAGAATGTGGTGCTGGCCCGCACCGTGGTCGAGCGCGCCGGTGCCAAGAATGTCACCGTGGTCGAACTGCCCATAGGCCAGCACATCGCCTCCATCGTGGCCGGGCAAGTGGATGCCTGCTACACCCTTGAACCGACGGGCACCATCGGTCGGCTCAACGGCACCACCCGCAACCTGGAGGTCGGCGTGATCGCCAAGTATGTGCTCGGCAACCCCATGGCGCCCTGGCACGGCGGCTCGGCCAGCCTGACCAGCGAGTTCATCAAGAAGCACCCTGACGTGACGCGCCGCTTCATTGCCGCTTACAAGCGCGGCGTGGACCTGGTCAAGAACAATCCCGCCGAAGCACGCCCGGCGCTCAAAGGCTACACCGCGATCGAAGGCGCGCTGACCAACGAGGTGCCGATGGCCGACTACATGATGTCCACCGACTTCAAACCCGCCGACATCGCCTACTTCCAGCAGTTCTTCGACCTGTTTACCGACCGCGGCATCTTCAGCCGCAAGGTGGATGTGGCCGGCATGCTCTACCGGAGCTGAGCGTGAGCACTCCGCACATTGAAGCCGCACCTGCAGCGGCCTGGAAGCCGCCCTCCGAGCTGGCTGCACCGCCCGCACCCAAGCGCCGGGACTGGGGCCGCGCCTTGCCGCTGGTCGGCCCGATCCTGCTCATCATCATCTGGGATCTGGTGGTGCGCGCGGGCTGGATCAAGGCCATCTTGCTGCCGCCGCCGGCCGACACCCTGCTGACGCTGATCAACGGCATGATGGGCAAAGCCCTGCTGCCCCACTTTCTGGTGACGCTGGAGCGAACGCTGATGGCCTTTGGCATCGCCACGGCCATCGGCATGCCGCTGGGCATTGCGCTGGGAAGCAACGAGCGCGCCTACCGCAGCGTGGAGTTTGTGATCGACTTCTTTCGCTCGACGCCCTCGTCGGCCCTGATCCCGCTGTTTCTGCTGATCTTTGGCATCTCCGATGTCAACAAGGTCGCGATCGCAGCCTTTGGCGCCTTCCTCATCGTGGTCTTCAATTGTGCCTACGGGGTCATCAACGCGCGCAAGCAGAGGGTGGCCGCCGCCAAGGTGATGGGGGCCAGCAACTGGCAAATCTTCAAGGACGTGCTGTTCTGGGAAAGCTTGCAACCGGCCTTTGTCGGCCTGCGATCGGCCATCTCGATGACGCTGGTGATCGTGGTGGTGGCCGAAATGTTCATCGGCTCGGAGAGCGGTTTGGGCCACAAGATCATTGATGCCCAGCAGGTCATGAATGTCAAAACCATGTATGCCGCCATCATGGCCGCCGGAATTTTGGGCTACGCGCTCAATGTGCTGTTCCTGGCCATCGAGCGACGCATTGTTCACTGGAGCGGACGATGAGCGAAGTGATCAACGGACCGGTGTATGCCGATGTACCGCGCCCGGCTTTCAGGCCGGGTGTGGCCGGTACGCACATCACCCTCCGCGGCCTGACCAAGTACTTTGCCGGCTGGCCGCTGTATGAAAACCTGGATCTGGACATCCCCAAGCACAAGATCACCTCGATCTTCGGGCCCAACGGATGCGGCAAATCGACCCTGATCAACATGATCGCCGGTCTGGTGCCCACCGATTCCGGCGAGATCCTGTTCGACGGCAAGTCTCTCAAAGACACCACCATCGGCTATGTATTCCAGAACTACCGAGAAGCCCTGTTTCCATGGATGCGCACCATCGACAACATAGCCTACCCGCTCAAGCTGGCGGGCCACAGCAAAGCGGAAGTGGACCGGCGCATGGAAGAGCTGGTGGCCTCCTTCGATGTGAAGTTTGATCTGCGGCGCTACCCGTATGAGCTCTCGGGCGGACAGCAGCAAACCGCCTCCATCATGCGGGCGCTGGCGCCCAAGCCGGAGGTGCTGTTCCTCGACGAACCTTTCTCGGCGCTGGACTTCGAGATGACCCTATTCATCCGCGAAAAGCTGCAGGAGGTCTTTATTCAGACGGGCACCACCATGATGCTGGTCTCGCACGATCTGGAAGAGGCGGTCTATCTGGCCGACCAGGTGCTGCTGCTGACCAAGCGGCCCACCACCGTGGCAGAGATTCTTCAGTATGATGACCCGCGCCCACGCACGGTAGCCACGCTGACCGAGCCCAACTTCGTGGCGACCAAGAAACGCAGTCTGGAAGTCTTTCAACGAGAGGTTCGCCGCTGAGCCTGATGAGCACGCCCACCCCCACGCGCATTTCTTTGGCTGACGAGGTTTACGCGCAACTCAAGCAGGACATGGCCAACTTTGTTCTGGTGCCTGGAGACCGCTTTTCCGAAGGGGAAATCTGCGAGCGGCTGGAAGTCTCGCGCACACCGGTCCGGCAGGCCCTGGTGCGCTTGCAGCAGGAGGGGCAGGTTGAGGTCCTCTTTCGAAACGGCTGGCGGGTCCTGCCCTTTGACTTTGCCAAATTCGATCAGCTCTACGATCTGCGTCTGCTGATCGAGACCGAATCGGTGCAAAGGCTGTGCGAGGGACGCATCACCGGCAGCGCCCAGGCCAGCGCCGACAGGCTGGAAGAACTCTCGGCCCTCTGGCTGGTGCCCAAGTCACGCCGTATTGAAGACGGGGACCGCATCAGCGCGCTCGACGAGGCCTTTCACTGCACCCTGGTCGAGGCGGCGGGTAATGCGGAAATGCTGCGGGTGCATCGCGATATCACCGACCGCATTCGCATTATTCGCAAACTTGACTTTACCCAGCGGCCGCGCATCGAAGCAACCTATGAGGAGCACGGCAAGATCCTGCAGGCCATTTTGGCCCGGCGTACTGAGCAATCGCGCCTGCTGCTCAAGGCGCATGTGGAAGCGAGCCAGCTCGAGGTACGCAAGATCACCCTGCATCAGTTGCAGATGGTCAGACAGGGACTGGGGCGGTAGCAAGCGGCTCCCCCGAGGCAGGAGTCAAAGCTTCAAGAGCGCAGCGGCGGGGGGCGTCTGTGCTTGGGCGTCTCTTTGGCTCTGCCGGCCTGCAAGCGGTTCCTACAATGGCGCCATGACTTTCCTTGAGAAGCTTGCCGCGGCCGAGCGCCAGAATCGTTCGATGCTCTGTGTGGGACTGGACCCGGAACCGGCGCGCTTTCCGGGACGGCTTGAGGGCGATGCCAACAAGATCTACGACTTTTGCGCCGCCATCGTCGAGGCGACGGCCGATCTGGTCTCGAGCTTCAAGCCTCAGATCGCCTACTTTGCCGCTCACCGCGCAGAGGGCCAGCTCGAACGGCTGATGGAGCACATGCGCCGTGTGGCGCCCCAGGTGCCCATCATCCTCGACGCCAAGCGCGGCGACATCGGCTCGACCGCCGAACAGTACGCCAAGGAAGCCTTCGAGCGCTACGGCGCCGATGCAGTCACGCT
>VGHR01000016.1 GCA_016868205.1 Betaproteobacteria bacterium | reverse complement strand
AGGGCATCAATGGCCAGGTCGAAGTCGCCCGGAGGCTGGTCGCTGATACGAACCCCGGCGTGCAGCGCCCGCTCGCGCGAGGCTCGAGCATCCGAGGGCTGCGACTGTCCGCTCAACCAGGTCAGCGTCAAATCCAGACCCTGACGCTTGAGATGCAGCGCCGCCTCAAAGCCATCGCCACCGTTGTTGCCGGGGCCGCAGGCCACCCAGACATGCCGGGCGTGCGGGGCGAGGGCCCGGGCCAGGCGGGCTACGCTCAGGCCGGCTCTTTGCATCAGCGTGTGCGGGGGGGCGGCTGTTAAGGCTTCAAGCTCGCGCGAAGCCTGCACACCATGCAAAGGCCAGGTTTGTTGGCTGTCGATTCGGTGCATGGTGCGGGTGTCTGAGCAACCTGAGTTCGGGATCCGCATCAACCCGCCCCACCGGGCCGCGTTGGGGAAGGTTCTGCGTAGCCGAGGCGGTCGGTAGGGTCCTGGGCGATGCTATACTCCCCGAGTTTTTCCGGGGCTCGAGCCGATGCGCTGGAAAAGCCAATCGCAAGTCGGTCAGTTGTAAGGTGTTTTTCACTCCGCAGAGCGAAAAACCTTGGCCGATTTTAGACCTAACCTTCAGGAGTCTTTATGTCCGTGAGCATGCGTGAAATGCTGGAAGCGGGTGTCCATTTTGGTCACCAGACGCGCTTCTGGAACCCCAAGATGGCCCCCTTCATTTTTGGCCATCGCAATCGTATTCACATCATCAATCTCGAGAAAACGCTGCCGCTGTTTCAGGAGGCCTGCAAGTTTGCTCGACAGCTTGCCGCCAACCGAGGCACGATCTTGATGGTGGGCACGAAGCGCCAGGCGCGTGAGATCCTGGCCACCGAGGCCCGTCGTGCTGGCGTCCCTTATGTGGACCAGCGTTGGCTCGGCGGCATGCTGACCAATTTCAAGACTGTCAAATCTTCGATCAAGCGCCTCAAGGAGATGAAGGCTCAGCAAGAGGCGGGGCTCGATGCCATCAGCAAGAAAGAGCAGCTCACCTTCACCCGCGAGATCGAGAAACTTGAGAAGGACATTGGCGGCATTCAGGACATGGCTACTCTGCCCGATGCCATTTTTGTCATTGATGTGGGTTTCCACAAGATCGCAGTGGCCGAGGCCCAGAAGCTGGGCATTCCGCTGATCGGCGTGGTTGACTCCAACCATTCTCCCGAAGGCATCGATTATGTGATCCCCGGTAATGACGATTCGGCCAAAGCCGTGGCACTGTACGCCCGTGGCATTGCCGACGCCATTCTTGAGGGCAGGTCCCAGGCGGTGAGCGATATCGTCAAGCCGACTGAGGGCAGTGATGAGTTTGTCGAGGTCGAAAGCGCAGCCTGAGTTCGCGCAACGACGGAGGCACAAGGGGCTCGCGAAGCCCCTTTTTCATAATTTTCAAGGCTGCGCCCCGGGCGGGCGGCCTGTGGTAACCGAAAGTTTTTAGGAGATCAGAAGATGGCAATCACCGCGAGCATGGTCGCTGAACTGCGCGCCAAGACGGATGCACCCATGATGGAGTGCAAAAAGGCCCTGACGGAGGCTCAGGGCGACATGTCCAAAGCCGAGGAACTCCTGCGGGTCAAACTTGGCAGCAAGGCTGGCAAAGCCGCCTCGCGTGTCACGGCTGAGGGCGTAGTTGCCGTCTCCATGGATAGCGGCGTCGGCGCCTTGGTTGAGGTCAATTGCGAGACCGACTTTGTGACCAAGAACGACAGCTTCCTGGCGTTGGCTCAAGCGGTCGCCTCGGGCGTTGCCCGCTCCAATCCCGCGGATGCGGCGGCGGTGGGCGCTCTGCCGTTTTCTCTCGACGGATTTGGCCCAACGCTGGAGGATGTGCGCAAGGGGCTGATCGGCAAGATCGGTGAGAACATGTCGGTGCGACGCTTCAAGCGCTTCGCTTCGGGCCGCAAGCTGGCGGCTTATCTGCACGGAACCCGCATTGGCGTGGTGGTCGAGTACGAAGGCGACGAGGCCGCGGCCAAGGATGTGGCCATGCATGTGGCGGCGATGAAGCCAGTCTCCCTGACCAGTGCTGATGTGCCGGTCGAATTGATCGATCGTGAGCGCTCGGTGGCCACAGCCAAAGCCGCCGAATCTGGCAAGCCGGCTGAAATTGCGGCCAAGATGATCGAGGGCTCGGTGCAAAAATTCCTCAAAGAGGTTTCTCTGTTTAATCAACCTTTTGTCAAGAACGACAAGCAGACGGTTGAGCAAATGCTCAAGGAAAAGGGCACCCAGGTTTTGGGATTTACCTTGTATGTGGTGGGCGAGGGCATCGAGAAAAAGGTCGACGATTTCGCTGCTGAAGTTGCTGCGCAGGTGGCGGCGGCCAAGGCGGCCTGACCCCGATCGAAATCGAGACGCTAAACTCCGCGAGAAACTGCAGGATCTTCATGTCGGCCTATTCGCGTATCTTGCTGAAACTTTCGGGCGAAGCCTTGATGGGCGACGATGCCTTCGGCATCAATCGTGCGACCATTGTCCGTATGGTCGAGGAGGTGGCAGAGGTCACCCGCATGGGTGTGCAGGTTGCGGTGGTCATCGGCGGCGGCAATATCTTCCGTGGGGTGGCTGGGGGTTCGGTGGGGATGGACCGCGCCACAGCTGACTACATGGGCATGCTCGCCACGGTGATGAATGCCCTGGCTCTGGCTGACACCATGGACAAAGCCGGCTTGACGGCGAGGGTGATGTCGGCCATTGCCATTGAGCAGGTGGTCGAGCCTTATGTGCGCCCGAAGGCCCTGCAGTACCTCGAGGAGGGCAAGGTTGTCATTTTTGCCGCCGGGACGGGCAATCCCTTTTTCACTACCGACACCGCCGCTGCGCTGCGGGGAGCCGAGATAGGCGCGCAGGTGGTCCTCAAGGCCACCAAGGTAGATGGTGTCTACACCGCCGATCCAAAGAAAAACCCGGCAGCCACCCGATACACCTCCATCAGCTTTGACGAGGCCATGGGGCGCAACCTCGAGGTGATGGATGCCACCGCTTTCGCTCTGTGCCGAGACCAGAAGCTTCCGGTCAAGGTGTTCTCCATCTTCAAGAGTGGCGCCCTCAAGCGGGTGGTGCTCGGTGAGGACGAGGGAACCCTGGTTCATGTTTGATTTTTCTTCTCTGCCCTTCCTACCATGAGCATTCAGGACATCAAGAAGAACGCTGAGCACAAGATGCAGCAGTCGATCGAGGCTTTCAAGTCCGGCCTGACCAAGGTCCGAACTGGACGCGCCAACCCTGGCTTGCTCGACACCGTGCAGGTTGAGTACTACGGCTCCATGCTGCCCATCAGTCAAGTGGCCAATGTATCGCTGCTCGATGCCCGCACCATTGGGGTGGCTCCCTGGGAGAAGGGCATGGGTGCAAAAATCGAAAAAGCCATTCGCGATTCGGATCTCGGACTTAATCCAGCCTCTCAGGGCGACCTGATCCGAGTCCCCATGCCGCCCATGACCGAGGAGCGGCGCAAGGAATTGACCAAGGTGGTGCGAAGCGAGGGCGAGCATGCCAAGATCGCGATCCGTAACTTGCGCCGCGACGCCAATGAGGGCGTCAAAAAACTGGTGAAGGACAAGCAGGCGTCCGAGGATGAGGAGCGCCGTGCCCAGGAGGAAATCCAGAAGTTCACCGACCGTTACATCGCCGAGGTGGACAAAATGGTTTCCGGCAAAGAACAGGACATCATGGCGGTCTGAAGGCCGCCCGCTCCCAGCCCCATGCTACGGCAGCGCGTCATCACTGCCGTGATCATGCTGGCAATCTTTCTGCCAGCGCTCTTTCATCCCGACTCGAGATCTTTTTTTGCTCTGACCCTGTTCCTGATGGGCGCTGCTGCCTGGGAGTGGGGTCGACTCAATGACTTGGGTGTTTTGGGTGCTTGGCTAATGGGGCTGCTTTTGGGGGGTATTGGAGCGCTTTCGTGGGCAAGCGGTCTGATCGAGCACGACCTGCCCTGGGTCTGGGCGCTATCTGCACTCGTCTGGGTGCTGGGCGGGGCCTGGTTGCTCGCGCGCGGCCAGGCCGCCTGGCATGGGCTCGGTCGGGGACTGCGCTGCGCCTTGGGCCTGCTGCTCTTGTGGGCGGCTTGGCTGGCGGTGGTACGAGCGCGAGCTTTGGGCGTTGACATGCTGCTGTCAGTCTTGACTTTGGTCTGGGTCGCCGACATCGCGGCTTACTTTTGTGGCCGTTCGCTCGGAGGCCGTTTCATCACTCGCAAACTGGCGCCAGCGATCAGCCCCGGCAAAAGTTGGGAGGGCGCCCTCGGGGGGGCCTTGGCCGTGCTGCTGCTCGGCCTGGTCTGGGCCTTGATCGAGACCGGTCTGGATCTGCCCCAGGAACAGCGCAGCCTGCATGGTCAACTGCTGCTGCGTCACGGCGGCTTTCTGCTCGCTCTGGCCTTGCTTTTCCTCAGCGCGATGAGCGTGGTGGGCGATCTGGTCGAGTCCCTGCTCAAGCGCCATGCGGGCGTCAAGGATTCCAGTGGGCTGTTGCCCGGCCATGGTGGGGTTCTCGATCGGGTCGATGCCCTGCTGCCCGTGCTGCCGCTGGCCATGATGCTGCTCGGTTATCGAGGAGGAGCGGCATGAGGCAGGGCGTCACTATTTTGGGCTCAACGGGCTCTATTGGGGTCAACACGCTTGATGTCATCGCCCGTCATCCGGATCGGTTTGAGGTGTTTGCGCTGAGCGCGGCCACCCGCACCGAACTGATGCTCGAGCAGTGCCGCAAGTTCCAACCGATTCATGCGGTCATGAGCGATCCCCAGGCAGCGCGCCAGCTTGAGGATCAATTACGCCTCTCGGGGCTTAAGACCCGGGTTCTCCTTGGGGACGATGCTCTCCAGCGCATTGCTGCCGATGAGCGAG
Source organism: Betaproteobacteria bacterium (assembly GCA_016868205.1). Lineage (GTDB taxonomy): Bacteria > Pseudomonadota > Gammaproteobacteria > Burkholderiales > Burkholderiaceae_C > Polaromonas. Next base: position 36,144 of record VGHR01000016.1, on the reverse strand, counting down.
CGCCTATCGTGATGGCCGCGATCGTAGGGGCTGCTGGTCTGCCCGCCTGCCTGGCGGCCGCGCGTGCAGGCAAGCGCCTGCTGTTGGCCAACAAGGAGGCCCTGGTGGTTGGCGGCGAAGTCTTTTTGAGCGCGGTGCGCGAGGGTGGCGCCAAGCTTTTGCCGATCGACAGTGAGCATTCGGCTATTTTTCAGTCGCTGCCCGACGATCCGACCACTTGGTCAGGTCGGGTGGAGAAAATCATCCTGACCGCCTCTGGCGGACCTTTCCGCGAGCGTGCGCTGTCGTCCTTGCCCGAGGTCACAGTTGAGCAGGCCTGCAAGCACCCTAACTGGGTGATGGGTCGCAAGATTTCGGTGGATTCGGCCACCATGATGAACAAGGCCCTGGAGGTGATCGAAGCGCGGTACCTCTTTGGCATGTTGCCCGAACAGATCGAGGTGGTGATTCATCCACAAAGCATCATCCACTCGCTGGTGCAGTACCGAGATACCTCGGTGGTGGCGCAGTTGGGCACTCCGGATATGCGGGTTCCGATTGCCTATGGTCTGTCGTGGCCCGAGCGGGTGGCATCGGGGGCGCGCGCGCTCGATTTCAAGGCCTTGCCTTCGATGACCTTCGAGGTCCCCGATCCGCAGCGCTTTCCGGGGCTCGATTTGGCCTGGCAGGTGCTGGCGGGGCCGGTGGGTAGCACCGCCGTGCTCAATGCGGCCAACGAGGTGGCGGTGCAAGCCTTCCTCGACCGGCGCATCCGCTTTGATCAGATCCATACGATCAATTGCGGTGTGTTGCAGTCCTGGGACGCGCCGCGCGTCGGTGGGATCGAGGATCTGCTGGCTATCGATACGCTGGCCCGCGCAGAAGCCCAGGCCCTGACGCACAAGCTGGCCCGTCCATGACCACCCTGATTGCCTTTGTCGTCGCGCTCGGCCTGCTCATTGCCATTCATGAGTACGGCCACTACCGTGTGGCCGTCGCCTGCGGCGTCAGGGTACTGCGGTTTTCCATAGGCTTCGGACGCCCCATCGTAAGTTGGCGGCTGGCTGGCAAGCCTACGGAATTTGTCATCGGCCTGATCCCCCTGGGTGGATATGTCAAGATGCTCGATGAGCGCGAGGGGCCTGTGGATCCGGCCGAGCGGCATCAGGCTTTCAATGCCCAACCGCTGCGCGCCCGAGCCGCCGTGGTGGCTGCCGGACCTCTGGCCAATTTACTGCTGGCGGTGCTGCTCTATGCGGCCGTGAGCTGGATCGGTGTGGAGGAGCCCGAGCCGATTCTGGCCAGCCCGCCAGCCCATTCGCTGGCCGAGCGCGCTGGCGTGAGGGCCGGTGATCGGGTGTTGGAGGCGGGCCTCGCGGGTCAGGCCGCCGAACCGGTTCGATCGTTTGATGACCTGCGCTGGCATGTGGCCAGAGCGGCCTTGGAGTCCGAGTCATTGGTCCTCAGCTTGCAGGGGGACAGAGGCTCACCGCGCGAGCTGGTGCTCGATTTCCAGGGTCTGGAAAAGGTCGAGGTCAATGCAGCCTTCTTCCGGCAAGTGGGATTGGCAAGCGTGTACAGCCCGCCGGTGCTTGGACCTGTGCAGCCTACGGGTGCCGCGCAGCAAGCCGGCTTGCAAGCGGGCGATGTGGTCCGGCGAATTGATGACCGACCGGTCCCCGATGCTGCCAAGTTGCGCGAGTTGGTCCGCGCCTCAGTGCGTGGCGAGGTGCAGACCTGGCAGGTTGAGCGTCAAGGGCGCGTCATCGAGTTATTGGTGCAGCCCCAGGCGCGCGAGGAAGGGGGGCAAGTCCTCGGGCGTATCGGGGCGGTGGTGGGCGAGCCGCCCCCGATGGTGTTGGTGCGTGAGGACTTGCCGGCTGCCCTCGGCGAGGGGTTGACGCGCACTTGGGACATCAGTGTTCTGACGCTGAGGATGCTGGGCAAGATGGTCATTGGGGAGGCCTCGCTGAAAAATCTCAGTGGACCTTTGACCATTGCCGACTACGCCGGCAAGTCGGCGGGCCAGGGATGGGTCGCGTACCTGTTGTTTCTGGCGATGATCAGCGTCAGTCTGGGCGTTCTCAATCTCTTGCCCTTGCCCGTCTTGGATGGGGGACACCTGATGTATTATCTCTGGGAGTTTGTGACGGGTCGCAGTCTCTCGGAGGTCACGATTGAGCGCTTGCAACGGTTGGGCTTTGCGGCTTTGACGGTGCTCATGTCCATCGCCCTTTTTAACGACATCGTCCGCTTGTTGGCCTGAGCCTGTTCACGCGCCCAGCCACTTCCCGACACCCCATGATGAACTTTCTTAATCGCCTGAAGCTGCGCTCGTTTTCGATGGCGCTGGCCGGTCTTCTCGCATCGTCCCTGTCTTGGGCGGTCGATCCTTTTGTCATTCGCTCGATTTGGGTCGAAGGCTTGCAGCGGGTCGAGCCCGGAACGGTTTTCGCCACCTTGGGCTTGCGCGTGGGCGAGACATTCACCGATGAGAAGGGCTCAGCCGCGATACGCTCCCTGTTTGGTTTGGGCTTGTTCAAGGATGTGCGGCTCGAGGTCAAGGGCGAGGAGCTGGTGGTGGTGGTTGAGGAGCGACCCGTGGTGGCCCAGGTCGACTTTGTCGGTATCAAGGAGTTTGACCGGGATGTTTTGCGTAAGGCCTTGCGGGAGTCGGGGCTTTACGAGGGACAGCCCTTCGACCGGGCGCTGGCGGACAAGGCCGAGCAGGAACTCAAGCGACAGTACATCAACCGCAGTTTGTATGGCGCTCAGGTAGTGACCACGGTCACACCCATCGAGCGTAACCGTGTCAACTTAACCTTCACCGTCACCGAGGGCCAGGTGGCCCGCATCAAGGAGCTGCGGATCGTTGGGGCCAGGGCCTTCAAGGAAAGCACCTTGCTCGATCTGTTCGACCTCAACACCGGCGGTTGGTTGAGTTGGTACACCAAGTCGGACCGCTACTCCCGTACCAAGCTCAATGCCGATATCGAGACCCTGCGTTCTTACTATCTGATGCGGGGCTACCTTGACTTCCGGGTCGATTCGACGCAGGTGGCTATTGCTCCTGACCGGCAGCAAATCCTTGTGACCATCAATATCACCGAGGGCGAGCGATTTGTGGTGTCGGGGGTTTCTCTGGCGGGCAACTACTTGGGCCGCGAAGAGGAATTCAAGTCCTTGGTGAGCATCAAACCCGGTCAAGCCTACAACGCCGATCAGGTGGCGCAGACGACCAAGGCGTTTACCGATTACTTTGGCCGCTTCGGCTTCGCCTTTGCCCGGGTCGAGGCAGTGCCTGAAATCGACCGCGCCCGGAATCTTGTGGCCTTCGTCCTTCAGGCCGAGCCTTCGCGGCGGGCTTATGTGAGGCGAATCAATGTGGCCGGCAACACCCGGACCCGGGACGAGGTGGTGCGGCGCGAGTTTCGCCAGTTTGAATCGTCTTGGTACGACAGCGACCGGATTCGGATTTCTCGCGAGCGGGTCGATCGACTGGGCTTTTTCACCCAGGTCGATGTCGAGACGCAGGATGTGCCGGGGACACCCGATCAGGTGGACCTCAATTTCACCGTCGCCGAAAAGCCCACCGGCAATCTGCAGATCGGCGCGGGCTACTCCACCTCCGAGAACATCACACTGATGGCAGCCATACGCCAGGAAAATGTGTTTGGTAGCGGCAACTATCTGGGTCTGGAAGTGAACACCAGCAAATCCAATCGGCAGCTGGTCCTGTCGACCGTGGATCCCTACTTCACCGCCGATGGTGTTTCACGCGCTTTCGATGTGTTCAGTCGCACCTCCAAGCCTCTGTCGGGGGAGGGCGCCGATTACACCCTCAAGACCCAGGGCGGCAATGTGCGTTTCGGCGTGCCCTTTACCGAAAACGACACGGTCTTTTTCGGACTGGGTGCCGAGATGTGGGACATCTTGCCTGGATCCAATCCGGGCTTGCAGGCGTTCACCCGGCAGTTGGGGAGCAACGAGGCCAAGTCCTTCCCCCTGTCGGTAGGATGGCAGCGGGACCAGCGTGACAGCGCTCTGGTGCCCACCCGAGGCTGGTACCAGCGCCTCAACAGCGACTGGGGCGTGGCCGGTGACATCAAGTACATCCGGGCGGTGTATCAGGTCCAGAAATACATTCCGCTGGATCGTCGTTTCACCTTGGGGCTCAACGTCGATCTGGGCTGGGGCAAGGGCCTGTCGGGTCAGTCTTACCCGGTGATCAAGAACTTCTACGCAGGTGGCCTGGGCTCGGTCCGTGGGTTTGAACAAGGTTCCCTGGGTGAGCGTTATCCCAACGGAACGGCTAAGGGGGGCGCCAAGAAGATCAACCTGAACGCCGAAATGATCACGCCCTTCCCGGGGGCGGGCAATGACCGCACTTTGAGGATGTTTGGTTTTGTCGATGCGGGCAATGTTTTTGGCGACAATGCCCCGATGCGTCTGCAAGACTTGCGCGCCTCTACTGGCCTGGGGGTGAGTTGGATCTCGCCGGTGGGGCCCCTGCGGTTTGCTTTGGCTCGGCCTTTGCGCCGGGAGGCGCAGGATAGAATACAGTCCTTTGAATTTCAGATTGGCACGGCTTTCTGATGCTCCACTTTCTTCGCCCCCTTGTTTTGTGCGCGGGTCTCGCCTGCATGGCCTCGGCTTCGTTTGCGCAGGAGTTCAAGATCGGCATCGTCAATCTCGACCGCATCGTGCGTGAATCGGGGCCGGCCAAGACCGCCCAGACCAAGCTGGAGTCGGAGTTTGCCAAGCGTGAGAAAGAGATCAACGATCTGGGCAACCAGATCAAGACGCTGTCAGACCGTCTCGAGCGCGAGGCTCCTACCCTGTCTGAAAGTCAGCGGGCTGCGCGTCAGAAGCAGTTGATGGATCAGGACCGTGATTTCCAGCGCAAGCGTCGCGAGTTTCAGGAAGATCTGAATAATCGCAAGAACGAGGAATTGCAGGCCATCATTGACCGGGCCAACCGTGCCGTGAGGACCCTGGCTGAAAATGAGAAGTTCGACCTGATTATTCAGGAGGCGGTCTACATTCATCCCAAGCACGACATCACCGATAAAGTGATCAAGTTGCTCAACGCTTCGGGCTCGCGCTAACCCGGGGCCTTTCCTGGCGGGGGCCGGCTCATGCTGCTTCTCGGTCATATCGTCCAGGCGCTCGCGGCTGATTTTCAGGCCGAGTTGGCTGGCCCGGCTGATCTTCCCATTCACGCCTTGGCGCCCCTGGAGACAGCGGGACCGGGCGAACTGAGCTTTCTTAGCCATCCGAAGTACCAGAGCAAGCTCGCGGTCAGCCGTGCAGGCTGTGTCATCGTATCTCCCGCGATGCAGACGGCGGCCTTGAGTCGGGGGCCGGCCATCATCGTCAATGACCCCTATCTTTATTTTGCGCGTGTGACGCAGTTCTGGAAACGCCGTCATGGCTCGCGGTTGCCGCCGGGCATTCACCCAACAGCCTTTGTGGACACCCAGGCGCAGTTGGACCCGACAGCCAGCGTCGGGGCCTTTGCGGTGATCGAGGCCGGTGCATTTGTGGGCGCAGGGGTTTGCGTCGGAGCGCACAGTGTGGTGGGTCAGGGCGCCTTCATTGGAGCCAACACCACTTTGGCAGCTCGCGTGACTGTGGCATCGGGCTGCCGTATCGGTCAGCGCGGTTTGTTTCACCCAGGGGTTGTTATCGGGGCGGATGGATTCGGGTTTGCCCCTGACGCCGGCCGCTGGGAGAAGATCGAGCAATTGGGCTCGGTCCGCATCGGTGACGATGTGGAGATGGGCGCCAACACCTGTGTCGATCGCGGGGCCTTGGGTGATACCTTGATCGGCGATGGCGTCAAGCTCGACAACCTGGTCCAGATCGGGCATAACGTCCAGGTCGGAGCCCATACGGCCATGGCTGGCTGTGTCGGTGTGGCTGGCAGCGCACGCATTGGTGAGCGTTGCAGCATCGGGGGCGGGGCCATCATTCTGGGCCACCTCAGTCTGGCCGATGGCGTTCATGTCTCGGCCGCTTCGGTGGTGACCCGCTCGATCACCCAGCCTGGTCTCTACACCGGTTTGTTTCCCATCGACGACAATGCGTCCTGGGAAAAAAATGCCGCAACGCTCAAGCAGTTGCATGGTCTTCGCGACCGCCTCAAGCGTCTGGAAGGCCGACTGCCCCCAACCCAACACCAAAATCCATGATGGACATTCATCAGATTCTCAAGAAGCTGCCGCATCGCTACCCTTTTTTACTGGTTGACCGGGTGCTCGAAATCGACAAGGGTAAGAGCATCAAGGCGCTTAAAAATGTCACCATCAACGAGCCATTTTTTAACGGCCATTTTCCCTACCGCCCGGTGATGCCGGGGGTGCTGATGCTTGAGGCCATGGCTCAGGCCGCGGCTCTGCTGGCGTTTGATGCGGCCGGCGTCGAGATGGACGACAAGACCGTGTACTACTTCGCCGGCATTGATGCGGCTCGGTTCAAACGGCCGGTCGAGCCGGGTGATCAATTGATCCTGGATGTGGTCCTGGATAGGGCCCGCGCGGGCATCTACAAATTCAAGGGGGTGACGCGTGTGGCTGGCGAGCTCGCCTGCGAAGCCGAACTGATGTGCACCATGCGAACCGTGGCCTGAGGACGGGCAGGAGTTTCGATGACGCAGATTCATCCCTCGGCCCTGGTAGACCCCGGTGCGCGCATCGGTGAGGGTGTGAGCATTGGCGCGTTTACCAGCATAGGCCCGCATGTTGAGATTGGCGAAGGTACCTCGATTGGGGCTCATTGCGTGATTGAGGGCAGGACCCGCATCGGGCGTGACAACCGGATCTTCCAATTCAATTCCATCGGAGCCATTCCGCAGGATAAAAAATATGCGGGTGAGCCTTGCGAACTGCATATTGGTGATCGCAACACCATTCGAGAGTTCTGCACCTTCAATATCGGCTCGCCCGGCGGTGGCGGTCTGACCCGCCTGGGCAGCGATAACTGGATCATGGCCTATGTTCATGCGGCGCATGATTGTCAAGTCGGCGACCACACCATCATTGCCAATGCCACCCAACTCGGCGGTCATGTCCATGTTGGGGACTGGGTCGTACTCGGTGGTCTGACTGGCGTACACCAATTCGTGCGTATCGGCGCCCATGCGATGGCCGGTTTTCAGACCCGCTTGTCGCAGGATCTGCCCCCCTTTGTCAATGCCACCGGCAATCCGGCCCAGGCTCAGGGCATCAACTCTGAGGGCTTGCGGCGGCGTGGGTTTGATGCCGATCGCATCACCGTGATCAAGCGCATGTACCGGATGCTCTATCGGCAGTCAATGAGCCTGGGTGACGCCAAGCATTCGTTACAGGGTTTGCGAGGGGCTTCGGTTGCATCCGATGCCGATCTGGACCTGATGTTGTCTTTCTTGGATACCGCTGAGCGCGGTATCGTGCGCTAGGTTCATGACACCCTCGCCCTCTTTGGCCTTGGTGGCCGGTGAGGCTTCAGGTGATCTTCTGGCGGGTGCCGTACTGGCAGCCTGCCGCGCACGCTGGCCGCAGATGGTCTGCGCTGGCATAGGCGGCCCGGCCATGCAGCGTCAGGGGTTTGAGGCCTGGTGGCCCGCGCAAAAGCTGTCGGTGCGTGGCTATGTGGAGGTATTTGCGCATTTGCCCGAGTTGCTCTCCATCCGCCATAAACTCAAGCGGCGCATCCTGGCGCAGCCGCCAGATGTTTTTATTGGAGTGGACGCGCCGGATTTCAATCTGGATTTGGAGATCGATCTGCGCTCGGCCGGCATTCCCACGCTTCATTTTGTGAGCCCTTCGTTCTGGGCGTGGCGGGCTGAGAAAGTGCACAAGCTGCGGCGGGCGGCTGACCATGTGCTGTGCATCTTCCCTTTTGAGCCCGAACTGCTGAGGGCCCACGATATAGCGGCCACCTATGTGGGTCATCCGCTGGCCCAGATGATCGAGATGCACCCCGATCGCACTGCGGCGCGGCAGGCCTTGGGCTTGCGGCCGGAGGCGACGGTGCTCGCGCTGTTGCCCGGTAGTCGCCAGGCGGAGATCTGCCATATGCTGCCGCGCTTCTTGCAGGCCATCCGACTGCTTGATGTGCAGCGCAAGAACCTGCAATTCGTCATGCCGGTCCTGCCACCCCTGCGTGCTCAGGTCGAGACGATGGTGGCGCAAGCTGGTTTCGGGGCTTCGCATGGCCCGAGCCTGCTGCAGGTGGAGGGACGCTCACACGAGGCCCTGGCTGCTTGCGATCTGGCTTTGGTGACCAGTGGTACGGCTACGCTCGAAGCGGCCTTGTTCAAGCGTCCGATGGTCATCGCCTACCATATGCCCTGGTTGAGTTGGAAGATCATGCGACGAAAGCAACTTCAACCGTGGGTGGGGCTACCCAATATTTTGTGTGGTCAATTCGTGGTGCCCGAACTCATACAGGATCGGGCCACCCCGCAGGCGCTGGCTGATGCGCTCTTGTCCTGGTTGGACCAGCCGGATCAGTGCCGGGATGTGGCGCAGCGTTTTGAACAGCTTCATCAGCAACTGCGCCGCGATACAGCAGTTTTGACTTGCGATGCGATCGAAAAAATCTTACCCCGCTGAGCAGGCCCTGCTCGATTGGGATGCACCAGGCCTTCAGGCCGGCGTCGATGAGGCCGGGCGAGGCCCCTTGGCCGGTCCGGTGGTTGCCGCAGCGGTGATCCTCGACGAGCTGCAGCCCATCAAGGGATTGGCCGATTCCAAGGCCTTGACCGCGCCCCGGCGGCAGGCTTTGTACGAGCAGATCATGGCCCGTTGTTTGTGTTGTGCGGTCGGGCAGGCCAGCGTCGAGGAAATCGACCGCCTCAACATCCTGCAGGCGACCCTTTTGGCCATGCAGCGCGCGGTGCATGGCTTGCGCTTGCGGCCCGTGAAGGTGCTGGTCGATGGCAATCGGATTCCCCGGCTGCCCATGCTGGCTGAGGCGGTGGTGGGCGGTGATGCCTGCGTGCCGTCGATCTCCGCAGCCTCCATTGTTGCCAAGGTCACGCGGGATCGGTGGTGTCTTGATTTCCATCAACGCTATCCGCAGTATGGCTTTGACGCGCACAAGGGCTACGGTACGGCCGAGCATCTGCGCGCTCTGCGTACCCACGGTGCCTGTCCGGAGCATCGCCGCAGTTTTGCGCCGGTGGCGCGTCTGCTGGGGGAGGGCGCAGCTTGAGTGCGGCTGTCCAGCAAGTGCAATCGCGCGCGAATCCTTTGCTCAAGGAGCTGCGGCAACTCTCGCGCGATAACGCGGCTTATCGTAAGCAGGGCAGGGTCTGGCTGGAGGGCGAGCATTTGCTGGACGCCGCCTTGCTTGCAGGACTGCGTCTGCGTGTGCTGGTGCTGGGCGAGTTAGATCCGGTGGGGGTCGAGCCGTGGATGGCCTGCGCTGAGCGCGTGGTGCGTGTGCCCGATGCGCTTTGGCGTGAATTTAGCGCTCTGGATTCACCGGCCGGGGTCGGGGCGGTGCTGGACATGCCGGAGCCGGGACAACTACAGCCCAACGCGCCCACGGTCATTCTCGATCGCGTGCAGGACGCTGGTAATGTGGGCTCCATCTTGCGAAGCGCGGCGGCCTTTGGGTTTTCGCAAGTCCTGGCGATGCAGGGCAGCGCTGCACTATGGTCCCCGAAGGTGCTGCGTGCAGCCATGGGTGCGCACTTTGCCCTACGCTTGCAGGAGGGTTTGCAGGTGGCCGATTTGCAGGTCCTGGGTGTACCGCTTCTGGTCACCAGTTCTCACCAAGGCCGTTGGCTGCATCAGCAGACCTTGCCCTGGCCCTGCGCCTGGGTCTTCGGGCATGAGGGGCGGGGCGTTGGCGCAGCCTTGCTTGAGCAGGCCCAGCAGCAGGTGCGTATCGCTCAGCCGTCCGGTCAGGAGTCGCTCAATGTGGCTGCCGCCGCCGCCATTTGCTTGCACGCCAGCACGATTGACGCGCTTGGCGCCGGCTCTGGGACTGAAGACCACGGTCTATAATCAAGGGCTTTTTTAGTCAGCCTCGCCCGAGCGCCGCAAAAGCCACACTTCACACAAGCAACAGCCAGCGCGGCAGGGATGGAAGGATCCCTCGCGCGCGAGCGAGCGGGCGAACCGTCAACCAAACGGAGAACCCAGTGCTTTTGTCCCTCCAGGGAAATCATCCCGCGGCCTTGCTGGCCCTCGCAGATGGCACCGTCTTCTCAGGTCACAGCATTGGAGCCCCCGGCTCCACTGTCGGCGAGGTGGTGTTTAACACCGCGATAAGCGGCTACCAGGAAATCCTGACTGACCCGAGCTACTGCCAGCAGATCGTTACGCTCACCTACCCTCATATCGGCAACTACGGCGTCAACCCGGAAGATGTCGAAGCCTCCAAGATCTTCGCCGCCGGCCTGATCATTCGGGACTTGCCTCTGCGGGCCTCAAATTTTCGACAGGCGCAGGATCTGTCAAGCTACCTCAAGTCCAGCGCCACAGTGGCCATTGCCGGCATCGACACGCGGGCACTCACGCGGCACCTGCGCAGCCATGGCGCGCAAAACGGCTGTATCCTGGCCTTGTCCGCTGGACAAGCCCTCTCTGAGGCCGTGGTGTCCCAGGCCGTGGCCGCTGCCCGCCTGGCGCCGAGCATGTCCGGTCTAGACTTGGCCCGGGTGGTTAGTGCCCGGGAGCCCTACGAGTGGAGCCAAACCGAGTGGAGGCTTGAGGGCGGGTATGGCAACCTGAAGTCGCCGCGCTTTCATGTGCTGGCCTATGACTTCGGCGTCAAGAAAAATATTTTGCGCATGCTGGCCGAACGCGGCTGCCGCATCACCGTGGTGCCAGCCCAGACTTCAGCCGCCGAGGTGCTGGCCCTGCGCCCCGATGGCGTGTTTCTCTCCAACGGCCCAGGGGATCCCCAACCCTGCACCTATGCCATCGAGGCCGCGCGCCAGCTCATGGATGAAGCCGTCCCCCTGTTTGGAATTTGTCTGGGGCATCAGATCATGGCCTTGGCCTCAGGGGCTGGCACTTTCAAGATGAAGTTTGGTCATCACGGGGCCAACCACCCGGTCAAGGACCTCGACACCGGCCGCGTCAGTATCACCAGCCAGAACCACGGTTTTGCGGTCGATGCCACGAGCTTGCCCGCGCATCTGCGAGCCACCCATGTGAGTCTGTTTGACGGAACCATCCAGGGCTTGGCCAGAACCGACCGGCCGGCTTTTTGTTTTCAAGGTCACCCGGAGGCTTCGCCTGGCCCCCATGACATCGCTTATCTGTTTGATCGATTCACTGCGCTGATGGCGCAGTCCAGGGAGAAGGCGCATGCCTAAGCGCACGGACATCCAGAGTATTCTCATTATTGGCGCCGGCCCGATCATCATCGGCCAAGCTTGCGAGTTTGATTACTCCGGCGTACAGGCCTGTAAGGCCCTGCGCGAGGAGGGCTACAAGGTCATTCTGATCAATAGCAACCCGGCCACGATCATGACCGACCCGGCAACAGCCGATGTCACCTACATTGAGCCGATCACCTGGCAAACGGTGGAAAAAATCATCGCCAAGGAAAGGCCTGACGCGGTCTTGCCAACCATGGGCGGGCAGACTGCCCTCAATTGCGCCCTGGACCTGTGGCGCCACGGCGTGTTGACCCGGTATCAGGTCGAACTCATCGGTGCCAGCCCCGAGGCTATCGACAAGGCCGAAGATCGCCAGAAGTTCAAGGAGGCCATGGCCCGGATTGGCCTGGGTTCAGCGCGCTCGGGGATCGCCCACAGCATGGAGGAGGCTTGGGTGGTGCAAAAGAGCGTCGGCTTTCCCACTGTGATTCGGCCGAGCTTTACTCTCGGAGGCACTGGCGGAGGCATCGCCTACAACGCCGAGGAGTTCGAGGCGATTTGCAAGCGCGGTCTGGAAGCATCGCCCACAAACGAGCTCCTAATTGAGGAATCCCTGGTCGGCTGGAAAGAGTTTGAAATGGAGGTGGTGCGGGACAAAAAGGACAACTGCATCATCGTCTGCTCGATTGAAAACCTGGATCCCATGGGTGTGCACACCGGCGACTCCATCACGGTCGCCCCTGCCCAGACCCTGACCGACAAGGAATACCAGATCATGCGCAATGCCTCGCTGGCGGTGCTGCGTGAAATTGGGGTTGATACGGGCGGATCAAATGTTCAGTTCGCCATCAATCCCGGCGATGGTCGGATGATCGTCATCGAGATGAATCCCAGAGTCTCGCGCTCTTCTGCCCTGGCCTCCAAGGCCACCGGATTCCCAATTGCCAAGGTGGCCGCCAAGCTGGCTGTGGGCTACACCCTCGACGAATTGAAGAACGAGATTACTGGCGGCGCAACGCCCGCATCGTTTGAGCCCTCGATCGACTATGTAGTGACCAAAATTCCCCGCTTCGCCTTCGAGAAGTTTCCGCAGGCCGACTCACGCCTGACCACGCAGATGAAGTCTGTGGGGGAGGTGATGGCTATGGGCCGGACCTTCCAGGAGTCCTTTCAGAAGGCTTTGCGCGGCCTGGAGGTCGGGGTTGACGGCATGAACGAAAAAACCCAGGACCGGCAGGTTCTTGAGAAAGAACTCGGCGCGCCGGGGCCCGATCGTATTTGGTATGTGGGTGATGCCTTTGCCCAAGGCATGACGGTCGAGGAGGTGCATGCGCTGACCCGCATTGACCCCTGGTTCCTCGTGCAGATCGAGCAGATTGTCAAGGTCGAGCTGGAGCTCGAGGCGCACTCACTTGCAGACATCGATGCTGCAACCCTGCGAGCTCTTAAACAAAAAGGCTTTTCCGATCGACGCCTCGCGCGGCAGCTGCGCACCACCGATCAAGCTATTCGGCAGCGACGCTATGAGCTGGGCGTGCGGCCGGTTTACAAGCGGGTCGATACATGCGCTGCCGAGTTTGCCACGCATACCGCTTACATGTATTCGACCTATGAGGCCCAGGGCAGCGAGTGTGAGGCCCAGCCCAGTGATCGCCACAAGATCATTGTCCTCGGTGGTGGACCCAACCGCATCGGTCAGGGCATCGAGTTTGATTACTGCTGCGTGCATGCAGCTCTGGCCCTGCGCGAAGACGGCTACGAGACCATCATGGTCAATTGCAATCCGGAGACTGTCTCTACCGACTACGACACCTCGGACCGCCTGTACTTTGAACCTCTGACCCTTGAGGATGTGCTTGAGATCGTGGACAAGGAGAAGCCGCTGGGGGTGATCGTGCAGTACGGCGGCCAGACCCCCCTGAAGCTGGCGCTCGACCTGGAGCGCAACGGCGTGCCCATCATCGGCACTTCGCCTGACATGATTGATGCGGCGGAGGATCGCGAGCGCTTCCAGAAGCTGTTGCACACGCTGGGCTTGCGCCAGCCCCCCAATGCAACCGCGCGCACCGAGGCGCAGGCGCTTGAGAAAGCTGGCGAGCTGGGCTACCCCCTGGTGGTACGGCCGAGCTATGTGCTTGGGGGTCGCGCCATGGAGATCGTGCATGAGCAGCGCGACCTGGAGCGCTACATGCGCGAGGCGGTCAAGGTCAGCAATGATTCGCCGGTGCTGCTGGACCGCTTTCTCAACGATGCGATCGAGTGCGATGTGGACTGTTTGCGTGATCCGACGGGGCGTACCTTTATTGGCGGCGTTATGGAGCACATCGAACAGGCGGGCGTCCATTCTGGGGACTCCGCCTGCTCTTTGCCACCGTATTCCCTGGCGGCAGCTACGGTCGACGAAATCAAGCGGCAGACCGCGGCGATGGCGCAGGCTCTACATGTGGTGGGTTTGATGAATGTGCAGTTTGCCATTCAGACGGTGGACGGCCGTGATGTGATTTATGTGCTGGAGGTCAATCCGCGGGCTTCGCGCACGGTGCCTTTTGTCAGCAAGGCCACCGGCATTCAGTTGGCCAAGGTGGCCGCACGCTGCATGGTCGGACAGACGCTGGAGCAGCAGGGGGTTCGCGCTGAAGTTACGCCGCCGTATTTCAGCGTCAAGGAGGCGGTCTTTCCCTTCGTCAAGTTTCCAGGGGTGGACACCATCCTTGGCCCCGAGATGAAGTCAACGGGCGAGGTCATGGGTGTGGGCAAGACATTCGGCGAGGCGTTCGTCAAGTCGCAATTGGGCGCCGGCACCCGCTTGCCTACCTCGGGCCGCGTGTTTCTCACCGTCAAGAACGCGGACAAACCTCGGGCGGTGGAGGTGGCCAGAGCCCTCAAAGCGCGGGGCTTTGACCTGGTAGCCACCAAGGGCACAGCGGCGGCGATTGCCGCCGCCGGTATTGCATGCACTGTGGTCAACAAGGTCGCCGAGGGGCGGCCCCATGTGGTCGACATGATCAAGAACAACGAAATTGTCATGGTCATCAACACCGTCGAGGAGCGTCGCAATGCGATTGCCGATTCCCGGCAGATTCGCACTTCGGCGTTGGCAGCGCGGGTCACCACCTTTACAACCATCGCGGGGGCCGAAGCTGCTGTTGAGGGCATGGCGCACTTGCAGGACTTGTCGGTGCTGTCGCTGCAGGACTTGCATGGCCGTTTAGAACTCGCCTAGAGCCTGCCGGCCCGTCTCAGGGCCGGCCTCGGGTGCAATTCCATGTGCAGACCTCGGCCGTTGCCTTGGGTTACACTTTTTGCGCTTAATGTTTTCGTAACCGCTCCCGGGCAACTGGCGGCGGTTTGCTTTTTTCCCAGGAGACAGATCATGTCCACCTTCCCGATCACCCGCCGCGGCGCCGAAAAGCTCAAGGAAGAACTCCACAGGCTCAAGACCGTTGAGCGTCCGGCGGTTATTGCTGCCATTGCTGAGGCGCGTGCCCAGGGGGACTTGAGTGAAAACGCGGAGTACGATGCGGCCAAAGACCGGCAAGGTTTTGTCGAGGGGCGGATCGCTGAGATCGAGGGCAAGCTGGCGGCGGCCCAGGTGATTGATCCGTCCGAGGTGCAAGCCGGGGGCAAGGTGGTGTTTGGCTCGACGGTCGATCTCGAGGACGAGGGCAGTGGCGACCGCGTGACCTACCAAATCGTCGGTGAGGATGAGGCAGACCTCAAGCTGGGTCTGATCAATGTGGGCTCACCCATTGCCCGCGCGCTCATTGGCAAGGAAGAGGGCGACACTGCCGAAGTGCAGGCGCCAGGCGGCGTCAAGCGCTACGACATCGTGGCGGTGCGTTACCTCTAGCCCATGCGAGCGCATCAGCGCTGGCGCTGGGCAAGCCTCTCGGCCTCCCTCTGGTGGGGCAGCTTGAGTGCGCTGTGTGCTGTGGTGGTTCCCCTGCTGTTCCTGCACCTGCCGTCAGCCTCCATCGCTGGCAGCATGGCCGCCCGATTGTTCACCGCGCAAACCTGGATCGCTGTGTCCTGCGGCTTGGTGATTCTCATGGCCTTCAATCGGGTTGAAGACGATCAAGTGCAGGCTGAGGGCCGCGTCCTCATGCGCTGGGTCATCGTCGGCATCCTCAGTGCCCTACTCATTGAATGGGCGCTGGCTCCGCGCATTTTGGCGGCCCGTGGTGATGCCCAGGCCCTGCGACTTTGGCATGCGCTTGGCACCTTCCTGATGCTGGTGCAGTGGTTGTGTGCCAGTGCCACGCTTTGGCGACTGGCACGCCACCCGGTCGACGGGCAGGGCAGGCAGCCGCACTGAACCTCCTCAAACAGCGCTGCGTTCGGCCGATTCCAGCGTGTTGACCAGCAGCATGGTGATGGTCATGGGGCCGACCCCACCCGGCACGGGTGTGATGTAAGAGGCCACCTGACTGACGCCTGCAAAATCGACATCCCCGCAAAGCCGTCCATCGACATCGCGATTCATGCCTACATCGATCACCACTGTGCCAGGCTTGACCATGTCGGCGGTGAGCATGCGCGGGCGTCCGACCGCAGCGATGATGAGGTCTGCCGTTCGGGTGTGCGCTTTCAGATCTTTTGTACGGGAGTGGCAGATCGTGACGGTGGCGTCTTTTTGCAGCAGCATCAGAGCCATGGGCTTGCCCACGATATTGCTGCGCCCAATGACCACCGCATGCTTGCCACGCAGTTCATAGTCGATGGATTCGAGCATCTTCATGCAACCGTGCGGCGTGCACGGCCAAAAACCGGGCATGCCGGTCATTAGCGCCCCAGCGCTGGCGATATGAAATCCATCCACATCCTTGGCCGGGCTGATGGCCTCGATCACCTTTTGTGAATTGATCTGAGATGGCAGGGGCAGTTGCACCAAGATACCGTGGATACCCGGGTCCTCATTGAGGGCGCGCACCCGGTCCAATAGCTGTGCTTCTGTCAGATCGGCACCGTAGCGTTCGAGCACTGAATTGAGCCCGGCCTCCTCGCAGGCCTTGACCTTGTTGCGCACATAGACTTGGCTGGCTGCATCTTCACCGACTAGGATCACGGCCAGACCGGGGGTTAGGCCTCGTTGCTTCAGCGTCTGGACCCGTCGGGCCACTTCGCTGCGTAGTTGCTTGGACAGGGCGTTACCGTCTATGAGTTGCGCGGTCATCGGTAGGGGGTGTGAACAGGTTGAAGAAAAACGCCCGCTCGTGGCGGGCGCGGGAAGCGAGGGGCTGTGCCCCTCAGGCTTTTACGGCAGTCGAGGAACCCAGGGCGATTTTGAGCAAATCGGCGACTGTGTTGGCGTTGAGCTTTTCCATGATGTTGGCCCGGTGTGCCTCGACGGTCTTGATGCTGATGCCCAGATCATCGGCGATCTGCTTGTTGAGTCGGCCAGCGACGATACGCTCGAGAACCTGCGCCTCCCGGGAGGTTAGCTTGGCCAGCAATGCCTCGCGGCTTGCGCTGTTTTGATGTTCATGGAAGCTGCTGCGGGCCTGATCCAGCATGCGCTCGACCAGACTGAGCAGGGCCTCCTCCTGGAAGGGCTTCTGGATAAAGTCCATGGCCCCTTTCTTCATGGTGCTCACCGCCATAGGGACATCGCCGTGGCCCGTGATGAACACGACGGGCAGGGGGCTGCGCCTTTCGATCAGCCGGTCTTGCAATTCCAGTCCGCTCATGCCGCCCATGCGGATGTCGACGATCAGGCAGGCCACTTCGCGCGGGTCGTAGCGGCTCAGAAAGGTCTCGGCCGAGTCGTAGCAGCGCACCCGATAGTCCTTGCCTTCGAGAAGCCACTGAAGCGAGTCACGGACGCCCTCATCGTCGTCGACGACATAGACCGTGCCTTTTTTTGGAATTAAGCTCATGCGAACCCTGTCCTTGGTGCATTCACGAACTGATAGGCGGGTGCTCGCCTTCGACCGTCTCTGTTGACTGGCTTGTCGCTTGGGTCCCGGAGGATTCGACGGCAGCCGGCAACCAGAAAGTGAATCTGCAACCCGACACTTCCTCGTCATTGTAGAGGTTCTCGGCCTCCAGCCTGCCCTCGTGGGACTCGATGATGCTGCGGCACAGCTTGAGTCCGATACCCATGCCCTCAGGCTTGGTGGAGTAGAAGGCTTCGAATAGCCGTTTGCTGTTTTCCGGGGACAGGCCGCGGCCTGAGTCGAGCACCGCGAATTCGACAAATACCTCCTGGCTGGTCGTCTCCTGCCGGGTCACGCGCAGCTCGACCCGTCGGCGCGCACTTGGTCGGCGCGCCTGCTCGATGGACTCTGCAGAGTTCTTGAGCAAATTGATCAGCACTTGCTCAATGAGGATCGGATCGACCAAGAGTTTGGGCAGCCCAGGTGCCAGGTAGTGGGTCAGGCGTACATGGTGGCGGCGCAACTCGATGTCCGCCAACTCCATGGCGTTGTTCACGATGGTGCTCACCTCTGAAGGGCTGCGGTTGGGTTCGCTGCGTTTGACGAAGGATCGGATGCGGTGAATGATTTGGCCGGCGCGCTGTGCCTGCCGCGCAGTTTTTTCCAGTGCCCCCACCAGATCTCCGGTATCGATAGTGCC
Source organism: Betaproteobacteria bacterium (assembly GCA_016868205.1). Lineage (GTDB taxonomy): Bacteria > Pseudomonadota > Gammaproteobacteria > Burkholderiales > Burkholderiaceae_C > Polaromonas. Next base: position 18,266 of record VGHR01000016.1, on the reverse strand, counting down.
CCTCTCCAAGCGCGAGACCATGCCCTTGCAGTAATTGCTGATGGCCGTCAGGGGCTGGTTGAGTTCGTGTGCCACCGACGAGGCCATCTCGCCCATGGTGATAAGCCGGCTGGCCGACTGGGCCCGCTCGGCCTGCAGCGCAGCTTGCTCCTCAGCATGTCGTCTGGGTGTGATGTCGGTGGCGATCATCATCTGGGCCAGTCGTCCATCGACCCAACTGAGGTAGCGCGTGCGCACCTCCAGCCATTTGCCCAGATCGGGCATGAAGATCTCGGCGTTTTCTGCAGGTGCTGCCGTCAGGGGCTGAGCCGGCAGCCCGGCCATCGAGTCCACCGTATCCAGCAATTCCTCGGAGGCTGTGGCGGCCGGGATACCGGCTTGCGTGACCAGTTGCAGATGGCCGGCCACATCGCCACCGAACCAGGCCCGGTAAAGTCGGTTGGCAAACAGCAGTTCGGTGCTGTCGAGCGGGGCCACCGAGACCGCTGCATCGAGTCCTTCGAGTACGGTGGTAAAGCGCTCATACGAATGCGACAGCTCTTCCCGAATGCGCTTGGGCTCGGTGATATCGGTCATCGAGGTCATCCAGCCAGCCTGCTGACCGCGCGGGTCTATGAGAGGCGAGACATACATGCGGGCATCAAAGATAGACCCATCCTTGCGCTTGACCCTAACCTCAAAGCCCCCGGGCGAGGACCGTCCTGCAAGCTCTTCCTCCAGGCGTGCCATCAGCCAGTCGATGTCTTGTTCCGGCCAGTACGGAAAGGGCGGGATGCGCCCGACCAGCTCAGGTTCGCCCCAGCCGGTCATCTGGCAGAAGGCCGGGTTGACATAGGTGATGCGCCCTTGCAAGTCGAGCGCACGCATACCCGTGAGCATGGAGTTTTCCATCGCGCGTCGGAAGTTGGTCTCGGCCACCAGCGCTTCCTGGGCCTGCATGCGGCGCCGGGTGTGACGCCATGTGCCCAGCAACATCCACACGGTCAGGGCGCTCAGAGCGGTGACGAGCCAGAAAAAACCACTGCCGACGACCCCGAGCGAAGTGCGATAGCCCTCGGCCCGGATCAACAGACCATTGCCCACTGGCGAGACGGGGATTTCATGGACGGCAGCGTTTTCCTGCCCTGGCAGCCATCGTGCAGCCGTGGTTCGGGGCAGGGCTGTGCTGCCCGCCAGAAGCTGGTTTTGGTCGTCGATCAGCGACACCGCATAGCGGGCACTGACCTCCGGGGGTAAGCCGAAACGCAGCAGCGCGTCCAGTGAGTATTCGCCAAGGATCACACCGGTAAACCGCCCCTGGTTATCCAGGGGCACCTGCAATTGCAGGGTGGGGGTGGTGGCGGCTGTTTCGCTGCCCGCCCCCAAGGGCCGAGAAAAAATCGGTTGCCGCAAGTCACGCACCAAGCCGAAAGTCTGCTCTGACTCGCCGGCCGGCAGGCTGTCCCCGGTCTGCCTCTGCTGCGCATTCGGGGCACTCGGTGAGGCGTAACTGGCGCGCACTCTCCGTCGTCCATCGATCCAGCTGATCGCCAGCACTTCGGGGTATTGCTGCGCAATGTTCTCAGCCTGGGACGCAAAGTCTTCCAGCCTGACTTCCTGATTGGAGACCTCGCGTCCTAGGCGCATCAACTGCTCCTGCCGCTCAATCAGACGGAGTCTCAGGCGCTGCTGCGCATACTCGGCGTCGCGCCGGACGGCCTCCGTTTCCCGGTCGATCTCCTCGATCCGCAGGTAGGCGAAGGCCGCCACCACGGCGGCCAGGAAAAGGACCACTGAGAGTAGCGGCCCCAAAGTGATGAAGCGATCCTGACGAGCCGGTGACAGACGACGCCACCACCGGCGCCAGGCCGCCAGCAACTGGGCCGGTGAAGTTCGGCTGTAGGCGGGGCTTGGGCTCATCGGTGCGCAAGTGTAGTGCTGCGAAGCATTTCGCTCGCGCGGCCGGCCCGGGCAGGGGCCTCGAGTTTCGGAATGGTCGGGGGGTCTGAGGGGCTATCCAGGGGTTTATTTTTGTATAGTGAAATTAAGAGGCACTATTTGAAATAAAAAAGGTTTTATGCGACACTTTTGAAAAGCACAGGCTTGATGCGGGTTCAAAGGGTTTGCGCTCGTGCGCAGGCCCATGATTCGCGCACACTTGCTCTCTACACAGGAGGACTCATCATGTCGGCTCAAGCTCAGGCCCTTGGCCCTCAGGACCCTGACCACCAAGAAACCCGCGAGTGGCTTGATGCGCTCGGCGCTGTCATCGCGGCGCAGGGTCCGGAGCGTGCCCATTTTTTGATCGAGCAGTTGCTCGAAGAGGCGCGTCAACACAGCATCGATCTCCCCTTTTCGGCCAATACCGGTTATGTCAACACCATCGAGCCGGAGCAGGAGGCGCGCTGCCCAGGCAATATCGAGATCGAGGAGCGCCTGAGGGCTTACATGCGGTGGAACGCCATGGCCATGGTGGTGCGGGCCAATCGGCATAACCCGCAAGACGGGGGCGACCTCGGGGGGCATATCGGCTCTTTTGCTTCGCTGGCGCATCTGTTTGGTGCCGGCTTTAATCACTTCTGGCATGCGGAAAGCGAAAACCATGGAGGCGATTGCATCTATATCCAGGGCCATGTGGCTCCCGGTGTTTATGCGCGCGCCTTTCTGGAAGGGCGCCTGACCGAAGAGCAGTTGCTGCATTTCCGTCAGGAGGTGGCCGGCAAGGGTTTGTCGAGCTACCCGCATCCCAAGCTGATGCCCGAGTTTTGGCAGTTCCCCACGGTGTCTATGGGCCTTGGTCCCTTGATGGCCATCTATCAGGCGCGCTTTCTCAAGTACCTGCACGCGCGCGGGATCGCCAACACCGAGAACCGCAAGGTCTGGGTTTTCTGTGGTGATGGCGAGATGGACGAGGTGGAGTCGCTGGGCGCGATCAGCTTGGCTGCCCGTGAAAACCTCGACAACCTGATCTTCGTAATCAACTGCAATTTGCAGCGCCTCGATGGGCCTGTGCGCGGCAATGGCAAGATCATCCAGGAGCTCGAGGGCGAGTTTCGTGGGTCGGGTTGGAATGTGATCAAGCTCATCTGGGGCTCCAACTGGGATCCGCTGCTGGCCCGCGACAAGGACGGTGCTTTGCGCAAGATCATGATGGACACCGTCGACGGTGATTACCAGGCCTTCAAAGCCAACGATGGGGCTTATGTACGCAAGCATTTCTTCGGGCGTGATCCGCGTACCCTGGAGATGGTGGCTCACCTGAGCGACGACGATATCTGGAACCTGCGTCGCGGCGGCCACGATCCGCAAAAAGTGTATGCCGCCTATCAGGCGGCGGTCAATCACAAAGGTCAGCCCACAGTCCTTCTGATCAAGACCGTCAAGGGCTTCGGCATGGGCAAGGCCGGCGAGGGCAAGAACACGGTGCACCAGACCAAGAAACTCACCGATGAGGACATCAAGGCCTTCCGAGACCGCTTCAACATCCCGATTCCCGACAGCGAGCTGCCCAAGCTGCCGTTTTACAAGCCGGCCGACGACACGCCTGAAATGCAGTACCTGCATGAGCGGCGCAGTGCACTCGGTGGCTACCTGCCGCACCGGCGTACCCGCGCCGATGAGAGCTTTACCGTGCCGTCCCTGGATACCTTCAAAGCAGTGACCGAGCCCACTGCCGAGGGTCGTGAGATTTCCACTACCCAGGCCTATGTCCGTTTCTTGACCCAGCTGTTGCGCGATAAGGCGCTGGGGCCGCGCGTAGTCCCCATTCTGGTGGACGAGGCCCGCACCTTCGGCATGGAAGGCCTGTTCCGTCAGGTGGGCATCTACAACCCAGCCGGTCAGCAGTACACCCCGGTGGACAAGGACCAGGTGATGTATTACCGCGAGGACAAAGCTGGCCAGATCCTGCAGGAAGGCATCAATGAGGCGGGCGGCATGTCGAGCTGGATTGCGGCAGCGACCAGCTACAGCACCTCTAACCGGATCATGGTCCCCTTTTATGTGTACTACTCGATGTTCGGCTTCCAGCGCATCGGTGATCTGGCCTGGGCCGCAGGCGACATGCAGGCCCGAGGATTTCTGCTCGGAGGCACATCGGGCCGCACCACGCTCAACGGCGAGGGCCTGCAGCATGAAGACGGGCACAGCCACATCCTGGCGGGCACCATCCCGAATTGCATCAGCTACGACCCCACCTTCGCCCATGAGGTGGCGGTGATCATGCAGCACGGCTTAAAGCGCATGGTAGAGAAGCAGGACAATGTCTTCTACTACCTGACGCTGCTCAACGAAAACTACCCGATGCCTGGTTTACAGGCCGGCACCGAAGAGCAAATCATCAAGGGGATGTACCTGCTACACAAGCCCGGAAAGGGCAAGCTCAAGGTCAACTTGCTGGGATCGGGTTCTATTTTGCGTGAGTCTATGGCTGCCAAGCAGTTGCTCGAAGACGACTGGGGTGTGGCCGCAGCGGTGTGGAGTTGTCCGAGTTTCAATGAGCTGGCTCGCGACGGACACGACGCAGAGCGGTGGAATCTGCTGCATCCGACCGATGCGCCGCGAGTGCCCTTTGTGACGCAGCAACTCGAGCGCCAGAGCGGGCCAGTGGTGGCTTCAACCGACTACATGAAGGCCTACGCCGAGCAGATTCGCCCGTTTATTCCAGCCGGACGCAGCTACAAGGTGCTGGGTACGGATGGGTTTGGTCGTAGTGACTTTCGCAGCAAGTTGCGCGAGCATTTTGAGATCAACCGTCAGTACATCGTGGTGGCTGCGCTCAGGGCCCTGTGCGAGCAAGGTGAATTGCCGGCGGCCAAGGTGGCCGAGGCCATTGCCCGCTACGGTTTGAACACCGACAAAGTCAATCCGCTTTACGCCTGAAGCGGATTCGAACCTTATCAGGAGACAACAGGTATGGCTTTGCTGGATATCAAGGTGCCCGATATCGGTGACTTCGAGGAAGTTGCCGTCATTGAATTACTGGTCAAGCCGGGCGATATGGTCCGGGCCGAGCAGTCGCTGATCACGGTCGAATCAGACAAGGCCTCGATGGAGATTCCCTCCAGCCAAGCGGGCGTTGTCAAGGAGCTCAAAGTCCGGCTCGGCGACAAGGTCAAGGAAGGCTCGGTGATCGTGGTGCTCGAAAGCGAGGGCGCTATCGTGGCGCCTCAAGCGGCGTCCGCGCTGGCAAGCGCAGCGCCGGCTCCTGCGTCGGCTGCCCCGGCGGCACCTGCTGCGACCGGCTCCGTCGAGATCCGCGTGCCTGACATTGGCGACTTCAAGGATGTGGCCGTGATCGAGTTGCTGGCCAAGCCGGGCGAGGCCGTCAAGCTGGAGCAGTCGCTCATCACCGTTGAGTCCGACAAGGCTTCCATGGAAATCCCCTCGTCGGCTGCAGGCGTGCTCAAGGAACTCAAAGTCCGACTCGGTGACAAGGTCAATATCGGCGATGTAATTGCCGTGGTCGAGGCGGTGGCCGCTGCATCGGCTGCTCCCGCGCCCGTATCGGCTGCTGTGGGCGTGACCCCCGTGCCGGTGGCTGCGCCCACTCCGGCTCCTGCCGTGACCGCTGTGCCGGCGCATCAACCCGGCGGTGCCAGCGCCGGCCTGCCGCATGCCTCGCCTTCGGTGCGCAAGTTTGCTCGCGAACTGGGCGTGCCGCTGAATGAAGTTCGTGGCTCCGGACCCAAGGGTCGGATTACCGCCGAGGACATACAAAAATTCACCCAGTCAATCATGACGGGTACCTTGCAGACCAAGGCCCAAGCGGCTAAGGCACCGGCCGGTGGGTCGGGCGTGGGCCTGGACCTGCTGCCCTGGCCCAAGGTGGACTTCGCCAAATTCGGGCCGATCGAACGCAAGGAGCTCTCGCGCATCAAGAAGATCAGCGGCGCCAACCTCACGCGCAATGCGATCATGATTCCGGCGGTTACTAACCATGATGATGCCGATATCACTGAGTTGGAGTCTTTCCGCATCAGCACCAACAAGGAGCACGAGAAGTCGGGCATCAAGGTTACCCTGTTGGCTTTCCTGATCAAGGCTTGCGTGGCCGCCCTGAAGAAATTCCCGGAATTCAACAGCAGCCTTGACGGTGATGCGCTGATCTACAAGCAGTATTGGCATATTGGTTTTGCTGCTGACACCCCCAACGGCCTGGTGGTGCCGGTCATCAAGGACGCCGACAAAAAAGGCATCCTGCAGATCAGCCAGGAGATGAGCGAGCTGGCCAAGAAGGCGCGGGACGGCAAGCTGGGCCCGGCCGACATGAGCGGTGCGACCTTCACCATTTCAAGCCTGGGGGGTATCGGCGGGCGCTATTTCACGCCCATCATCAACGCCCCTGAGGTGGCCATTCTGGGCGTGTGCAAGAGCCAGATGGAGCCGGTCTGGAATGGCCAGGAGTTTGTGCCGCGCCTGATCTTGCCCCTGTCGCTGACTTGGGACCACCGCGTCATCGATGGTGCCGCTGCTGCGCGTTTCAATGCCTATCTCGGTCAGATCCTGGCCGACTTCCGGCGCGTGTTGCTCTAAAAGCTCATCCGTATCGTGCGGGTAAGCTAGGCTTTTTGCAGCAGCGGTAGAAGGGGTAGCGCATGACCACTTTGGTGATCGTCAAAAAGGCGGGGCAGGTCGCGATAGCGGCCGATACCCTGGTCACCTTCGGGGATACGCGTCTGGGTAGTCGCTATGAGGCCAACAGCAAAATCCTCAGGCTCGGGACATCACAGGGTGTCAGTTACATCGGCATGGCTGGCTCGGTGGCGCATTTTCCGGTGCTGCGCAAGGCGATCAACACCTTGCCCGCTGAGCAGGTGCTGCTCGGCAGCAAAGATCAAATTTTTGACACCTTCACCCGCCTGCACCCGGTACTCAAGGAGCAGTTTTATCTGCAGACCAAGGAAGATGAAAACGACCCGTATGAGTCGAGTCAGTTCAGCGTAGTCATTGCCAACGCGAACGGCATCTTTGGTCTCTACAGTTACCGTGAGATTTTTGAATTCAAGCAGTTTTGGGGCATAGGCTCGGGCCGGAGCTTTGCGCTGGGCGCCATGTACGCCTGCTGGGACAAGGCTAAAACTGCTCGCGAAGTTGCGATGACGGGCGTTCAGGCCGGTTGCGAATTCGACAAGAACTCAGCTCCTCCGGTGGAGTTGTACACGCTCAAAATGAAAGCCAGCGCCCTATGAATGCTTCTGTCATCGAAATCAAGGTTCCTGACATCGGGGACTTCAAGGAAGTCAGCGTCATCGAGGTCTTGGTCCAGCCGGGCGATGTGATCAAGCCCGAGCAGAGTTTGATCACCGTCGAATCGGACAAAGCCTCCATGGAAATTCCCGCCAGCCACGGTGGCGTGGTCAAGGAACTCAAGGTCAAGCTGGGCGATAAGGTCGCCGAGGGGACTGTGGTGGCTTTACTCGAAGGTGCTGGGCTGGATGCGGCGCCAGTTGCGTCGTCCCGGGCTCAGGCCACGCCCGAAGTTGTCACCCCGGCGGTCGCCGCGGCCTCAGCCTTTTCAGGCCAGGCTGATGTTCAGTGTGATGTGCTGGTGCTCGGCGGTGGTCCGGGCGGCTATTCGGCGGCTTTTCGCGCTGCGGATTTGGGTTTGCAGGTGGTGCTGGTGGAGCGCTACAGCACGCTCGGTGGCGTTTGCCTCAACGTGGGCTGCATCCCGTCCAAGGCACTGCTGCATGTGGCCGCCGTGATGGACGAGGTCAGCCACATGGCCGAACTGGGCGTCGATTTCGGCAAGCCCGCAGTCAGCGTGGACAAGCTGCGCGCCCACAAGGAGAAGGTCATCGGCAAGCTGACCGGCGGTCTGGCGGCCATGGCCAAGATGCGCAAGGTCACGGTGGTTCGCGGCTACGGTAGTTTTGTCGACGCAAACCATCTCGCGGTGGAGGAGACCACCGGCACCGGCCAGGACAAGACGGGCAGCAAGAAGGTCGTCGCCTTCAAGAAGTGCATCATCGCCGCCGGCTCGCAGGCGGTGCGACTGCCCTTCATGCCCGACGATCCGCGCGTGGTCGATTCCACCGGTGCTCTGGGGCTGCAGGGTGTTCCCAAGAAGATGCTGATCGTCGGCGGCGGCATCATCGGCCTGGAAATGGGCACGGTCTACAGCACGCTGGGTTCGCGCCTGGATGTGGTCGAGATGATGGACGGCCTGATGCAGGGTGCCGACCGCGACCTGGTCAAGGTCTGGGAAAAGATGAACAAGGGCCGCTTCGACAACATCCTGCTCAAGACCAAGACCGTGGGCGCGCAGGCCACCCCCGAAGGCATCAAGGTGCAGTTCGAGGGTCTGGATGGCACCAAGAGCGAAAGTACCTACGACCTGGTGCTGCAGGCCGTGGGCCGCACGCCCAACGGCAAGAAGATCGCCGCCGACAAGGCTGGCGTGGCCGTGACCGACCGCGGCTTCATCAACGTCGACATCCAGATGCGCACCAACGTGCCGCACATCTTCGCCATCGGCGACGTGGTGGGCCAGCCCATGCTGGCGCACAAGGCGGTGCATGAGGCGCATGTGGCGGCCGAAGTCATCGCCGGTGAACTGCAGGGCAACAAGGAACTGGCATCCGCCGCCTTCAACGCCCGCGTGATCCCCAGCGTGGCCTACACCGACCCCGAAGTGGCCTGGGTGGGCCTGACCGAAGAGCAGGCCAAGGCGCAGGGCGTCAAGGTCAAGAAGGGCCTGTTCCCCTGGGCCGCCTCAGGCCGGGCCATCGCCAATGGCCGTGATGAGGGCTTCACCAAGCTCTTGTTTGATGACTCAGAAGAGGCCCACGGCCACGGCAAGATCCTGGGCGGCGGCATCGTCGGCACCCACGCGGGCGACATGATCGGCGAGATCGCGCTGGCCATCGAGATGGGCGCCGACGCAGTAGACATCGGCAAGACCATCCACCCGCATCCCACGCTGGGCGAGAGCATCGGCATGGCGGCGGAAGTGGCGCACGGGTCTTGTACCGACTTGCCACCGGCGAAGAAATAAGCGGCCTGTAGTACACCCCCTCGCGCGAGAACTTCGGCGTGGTGGCCGACTTGGTGCCTAGGTCGTCTACTCGCCGGCCCTTTTAGTTTGGCAGTGCAAGCGACTGGCCCAGCGTTCTCTGTTGTGCCTGTGCTCACGGTGACACGATCCCGTCCCCATCTTCTCCGCTTACCCTGGCTTTCCCACTTTTTCTACGCTCAAGGAAACTCCATGAAGCTCTCGCGAAGCGTATTTGTCCTCGCTACCTGTTCTGCCTTGCTTCTAGTCGCTTGCGGTCAAGGTGCTGGTCCCGGGAAGACGGCTATTGAAATGTTCGAGAAGGTTTGCAAGACCAACGACTATTCGGCCATGCTCGAATATGTGGCACCGGAGTCGGCCACTCTGATGGGTATAGGCATCGGCATGATGAAGGACAAGGGCGCAGCCAAGGATGCCGCTTATTGCAAATCCGCCATCAAGGTGGTCTCCGAAAAGATCACCGACAACACCGCCGTCGTGGTGCTCAATACCGACGAAAAGCCGATGGATTGGAAAAAAATCGATGGTAAATGGAAGTTTTACATCAAAAAATAAAGAAGCCTTTTTTGCTCCTGGCGTTCGCGCTTTTGGGAGCGTCGATGGCCTGGTTTTATGGTGTGATTACCGATCGAGCCGTGCCAGCGGTGGTCGGCACGCAAGCCCTCAGCGTTCCTAACCGGATTTCGACGGCTTTCTTGGCCCCGGCTCATGGCGATCTGATTTTTCGCACGGGCCGGGGTTTCTGGTCCCCCTTCTCTTCGGCTGCCAACAAGGCGCATGGGTACAGCCATGTGGGCGTGCTCGTTCTTGAGGGCGGGGGCTTCTTTGTGCTGCACGCGCAGGCAGACGACTTCACGCTTGAAGGCGGGGTGCTCAAGACGCCGCTCGAGACCTTCCTGGCTGAATCGGTGAACTACATCATCAAGCGCAATGAAATGCCCGGGGAGGCTAAGGCCAGATTCGTTACGGCGCTGGAAGATATGCTTGGCCTCAAGGCGGGCTTTGACAGCCAGTTCACGCTCGAGGATCGAGGTCGGAAAGTCTACTGCACTGAGTTTGTGTGGCTTGCCGCGCAGAGGGCGGGCGTGCTGGACCTTGGACACATTCAATCGGTGTCTGACAAGGCGGTCATTCTGGTGGATTCCATCTTCGAGTCCCCAAGACTGGGGCAGAGTTACAAGCCCGAATCGACTCGGCCCTAGCCCCTTAGGCCAAGGCCTTCGTTGTTGTTTCACAACTTATAAGTATTTTCCACATCAGGTGCTCGGCTTCAAACTCGCGGGCGCCGGCACGGGGGTCTAAAGCCCCTTTTCTGTGCGCCAAGGTATTCCTTTTTTCCGTTTCGGGCCGTCTGATTGCGAGCATCCCGGCTCCACCGGCTGGCTGGCGAGTCGCGCCGCGCTGGTGTTGGGCCCCGGGTGAGTCTGGTCATGCGTGGAGGCTGCCCCTACAGTGCTTGTTTGCCGCCAAGCCGACTCCGAGTCCGTTGAGGTCGGATCTGCGGCAAGAGAGGCCGCCGATGTCCGTACTCGAGAGTTCCGATCCAGTCCCGCCGCCCGCCTCAGGGCGACCGACAGCCAGCGATCTTGTTTTCCTGGGCTTTCTGGCCTGTGTCCTGATCGCAGTGGCTGCAATGGGGACCTTGAGCTTTCGCGAGGGTCTCAAGACCGAGGACGGGAAAGCGCATGCCCAGGCTCTGCTCAAGTGGATGGCTGATTTCAAGGAGCGGCGCGGCCAAGCGGACTTTGAGCCCGCCGCGTGCGCCTTGCTGCCAAGCGGCGAGGGCAAGCCTCGGCCTTGGGCCCCATGCGCTGCCGCCTTGTTTGCCAGCGGCGGTCCCCTGGCAGGGGTGCGCAATGCTTTTTCGGGCCATGCGCTGGGCCTTGTAGAGCGCTGTATCCCCGGCGATCTGAAGTCACCGGGCCAATTCATGGTGGAAAAGATTTCGGCATCACCTCCGGGATCAGCCGTTGCGCAAATCATCGGCCCGATAGGTCCTGAGGAGTCACTGGACAAGCCCCTGACCCTCAAATTGACAGTCTGCGACAAGGGCGGCTATCCGATAAAGGTCGGCGAGGCCGACTTTTAAGGAGCGTGCGATAAGCACAAATTAAGGTCCTTTGAGCGATCCGCAGGAGGAGCCCCCACGGTCCTACCGGCACCTGGCCGACACGCCGGTTCCACCGCTTGTGGGCGAGCGCGCCCATCGGGAGGCAATGGCTCTGTCGGCCGTCGGCGGACCGCGCAAGCAGATCTACGCCTTGCTCTTCGACAGCACGATCACCGGCAACTATCAGCAGCAGTTCGATCGCTTCATCGCCTGGCTGATCATCTTGAACCTGTTCGCGCTCCTGATCGAGCTAGTGCCGCAGATTCACGAGCCCTACCGGGTATGGTTCGACCGTTTCGATGTGTTTTCCGTGGTCGTCTTCACCCTCGAATATCTTTTGCGGCTTTACACCGCGCCAGAAGACCCTCAATTTCGCGGCGCTCATCGGCCGCGCCTGGCCTTCGTTCGCAACCCCTTTGCCCTTGTCGACTTGCTGGCCGTTTTGCGGTTTTACCTGCAAGCCGTTGTGCCGTTGGATCTGCGTTTTCTGCGGGTCCTGCGTTTGTTGCGGCTGCTCAAGCTGTTTCGCCTGCTGGTGCCGGCTTGGCAAGAGTTCAGGCGGCTGAATCGGGGGCGCACTTTCAGGCAGCATGTGCATGCCCTGCTTTACCCCAGCAGCTATGGCGGCAAGCTGCATCTGTATTTTGATGCTTTCATTGCCTTCTGGGTGGTGATTTCTGTCTGTTCGGTGGTGCTGGAGTCGGTGCATGCGGTCGAATACCTTTTGCACCTGGAGTTGATTGTGCTTGACACGATTGCCGTGGCTATCTTCACGGCCGAGTACTGTTTGCGCACCTACGCGTGCGTGGAGGACCCCAAGATTTTCCTCGCCGGTGGCCGGACGAATCCGTCACGCCAAGTCGACTTCCATGGTGATCGACTTCCTGGCCGTCCTGCCCTTCTATCTGGGGGCCTTCCTGCATCACCTGATCGATCTGCGATTCTTGCGGGTCTTTCGTTTGCTGCGGCTGCTCAAATTGACCCGTTATACCGGGGCCACGACCACCCTGGCCAAGGTCATCGCGCGTGAGTGGCCGGTGATGGTCGCTGCCACCTTCATCATGATGCTCTTGGTGGTGCTTACTGCCAGCTTGGGCTATCTGTTCGAACACGAGGCCCAGCCCGACAAGTTCGAGAACATCCCCCAGTCCATTTATTGGGCGGTGATTACCCTGGCCTCGGTGGGCTATGGTGATATCTCGCCAGTGACGCCGGCTGGGCGAGCGGTCACGATCGTCCTGGCCCTGATCGGCATCGGTATCTTTGCCATCCCGGCGGCTCTTTTGTCGTCGGCTTTTTCCGACCAGCTGCATAACGAGCGCGATGCGCTCAAGCAAGAGCTCTTCAAGATGTTGGCCGATGGACAAATTTCGGAGGAAGAGGCCGAGATCATCAACCGCGAGGCCAAGCGCTTGCATCTGTCGGCTGAAGAAGTCGAGGTGCTGATCGAAGGGGCCCGGCGCGAACGACAGCTGGCCAACGATGTATCGGCCATGTCGCTGCAGCAAGTGGCGGCGCATTCAGAACATGCGGTGGAGCGGTACAAGATCCTCTACGCGGAAATCCGCCAACTGGGCCTGCTGACCGACCGGCAGGAGTTTGAGGCGGTTGCTGCGGGCGCCGACCGCCTCACCGCTTCCGAGCTTCGGGTCTGGCAGCAAATTACCGCCGGCGCAGCGACCGATGGCGCCGCAGTGCAGCCGCACGCTGGTGCGAAGCTCTAGCCCGGGTTTTTGCGGGGCCCAGGGGCTTTGACCCTGGCGATAAAGGTCCTAATATAGGAGCCTCGGAAACTCGGAGGCCCACCTATGGACACCGCGCTGATCGTCGTCATCTTGCTTCTGACCTTTTTGCTGGTGCTGGTGATCCTTTTGTACTTCTACACGCAGCATGGTTTCCGGGATCTGGCTTCGCGCATGGCCCCCGACTTGGCCGTACCGTCTGCTGCTGCGGCCAAGCCCCAGCGCAATCCCGACGCGGTCCGGCGCGAGCGCAGCGTGGCGCACGACAAATTGGTGCTCCTGGAGGCTGAGCTGAGCATCACCCCGCGCGAAGCGCTGACCCCCGAGGAAATCGAGACTTTCGAGAGCACCCGCAAGACGATCAAGGCTTGCAATGACAGCCTCAAGAGCATGGGCGCCTGGATCGGTTTGCCCTTTGACCTGGAGTGGGTGGAGATCCAGCAGCGCCAGCCCCAGCTCAATGAGCTTTATCGGGCTTTTGTCGAGAGCACTTTGGAGAAGGCAGAGCAGGGCAATTAGCCCGCGGCCCCGCCTCAAAGCCTGAGTCGGCTTTAGCGGTCGGGCTCTGCGCTGCTGCTGGCTGGCCGATGGCGCAGCACTTGCAACGGCTCCTCGGGCATCGCGCTCACCCTTCGGGCGCCATCAAAGCGTTCGGTCCAGTAGCTGGCAGTCAGTCTCTCAAGGCGTATGCGTTCTCCGGTTCGTGGGGCGTGTACGAAACGGCCTTGGCCGACATAGATGCCCACATGGCTGAACGGCTGGCGCAAGGTGTTGAAGAACACCAGATCGCCTGGGGCCAGGTCTTTAGCCTCTATGCTTTGGGTCACCGCCGCTTGCCGGTCGGAGGTCCGTGGCAGACTCACCCCGAGCACCTGCAGGTAAACCGCCCGCACAAAGCCGCTGCAATCGAGTCCTGTTTCGGCTTCGTTGCCGCCCCAGCGGTAGGGCACACCCATAAAGCCCATGGCGTGAACCGCCACCTCAGAAGCCTTGGGCAGCGGGCTCGGGGCGAGCATGAGCAAACCCTTTTGTTGCAGAAAATCGCCCAGGGCATCGGCGTGGGCATGCACGGCCACCCAGATCCACCAGCAAAAAACAACGGCGCCCCTCATGCGCCAAGCTTAGTGCAGCGCTTGTTGAGGGTCAAGGAAAGCCCCCGCCCTGAAAGCGCAGCTGACTAAAATCACGGTTTCGCTCTTTGTTTGCCTCTGTGTCTGATTTCGCGCACTACCTGCTCCAACAAGTCCTGCCCAAGCAGGGCCTGACGCGATTGGCCGGGCGCTGGGCCGGGTGGCAGGGCGGGGCCTGGACCGAATGGGGGATTCGCCGCTTCATACATCGGTACGGGGTGGACATGAGCGAGGCGGCCCAAGAGGATCCGGCTGGCTATGCCAGCTTCAATGAGTTTTTCACCCGTGCGCTCAAGCCGGGTGCGCGGCCGATCGCCCAGGCCGATCTGGTTTGCCCGGTTGACGGCAGCATCAGCCAGTTCGGCCCGATCGAAGGTGACCAGATTTTCCAGGCCAAGGGCCACCACTATTCCACACGCGCCCTGGTCGGCGGCGACGCGCAACTGGCGAAGGCTTTCGAGGGCGGGGGGCATTTTGCGACGCTCTACCTCAGCCCGCGCGACTACCACCGTATCCACATGCCGTGCGCGGCCACTCTGGTGCGCATGATTCATGTGCCGGGTGATTTGTACTCGGTCAATCCGGCTACCGCCCGCACGGTCCCGGGCCTGTTTGCTCGCAATGAGCGCGTGGTTTGTGTCTTTGAGACCGCGGGCCGACCCTGGGTATTGGTGCTGGTGGGGGCCACCATTGTGGGTAGCATGGCTACGGCCTGGCATGGGGTGATCGAGCGATCCCGCTCTGGCCCGCAGACCTGGGACTACCGTGAGCAGCCGGTGCTGATGCAGCAGGGGCAGGAGATGGGTCGCTTCATGCTGGGCTCGACGGTGGTGTTGCTATTGCCCCCTGCGGGGCTGCGGTTTAACGCGCACTGGCGGCCGGGCGGAGCGATTCGCATGGGTGAGCCCATGGCCAACTGGGCCTGAGCCGGTTCGGCAGGTGCTGCACATGAACGGCTACCGCGTGCGGCTCCAAGTGTTCGACGAAGCCAGCGAGGTGGAGCGGCGGCGGGCCGAGCAGCGCTTTCGCAGCGCCTTGGAGTTGAGCCTGGGCGATGCGTCTCTGGTGGTGCCGGTGTACCTCCAGGTGCAGCGCCTGTTGGCCGATCATGGCCAGGCCCCCGATCCCGAACACCTCGACGACGCCCAGCGTGATCTGCTGCAAGCCTGGCAGGAGGCCGAGACGGCGGCACTGAACGCGGCCCTCGGATCGCATCGTTACATGGACGATGCTCAATTCGAGATTGTGTTGGATCCCCCGGGCGCGCCTGGCTGAGGCGCATTCAAGCGCTACCGCTGCTTCAGGGCAGCAGCACCTCGAGCAGTCGATCCAGCCCCCCCTCATTGATCGCTACGGTGGCCTGGGCGCGAACGGCAGGCTTGGCATGGTAGGCCACCGACAGTCCCGCCACCCCCATCATCGGTAGATCGTTGGCACCATCGCCTACGGCGATGCTTTGATCGGGCGCGATGCCCATACTGCTGCAGGTTTGCAGCAGCATCTTCCTTTTCTCAGCCCCATCGCAGATGTCGCCCCAGGGCTGGTCGACCATACGGCCCGTCAGAACGCCCTCATCGATCTCCAGCACATTCGATCGGGCGAAGTCGATGCCCAGCCGTTCGCGGATGCGGTCGGTGAAAAAGGTGAAGCCACCCGAGACCAGCAAGATCTTCAGACCGGCGTCTTTGCAGGCATGTATCAGTTCGTTGGCACCCGGGTTGAGCTCCAGCCGTTCGTCATAGACCCGCTGCATGTCGGCCACGCTCACCCCGCGCAGCAGCGCCACGCGTTGGCGCAGGCTTTCTTTGTAATCGGCAATCTCACCGCGCATCGCTGCCTCGGTGATGGCTGCCACTTCCGATTGGCGGCCGACGGCGCCTGCAATTTCGTCCACGCATTCGATATTAATTAGCGTGGAGTCCATGTCGAAGGCAATGAGCTTGTAGTGGCTCAGCCGCTGAGCGGTCCAAGAAGCCTGGAGCACCAGGCCGGCCGGCGTGTTTTGAGTCGGGGCGACGCTTGTCATGGGTCGGGATTATCGACCGGGCTGTACGGGTCCAGCCAGCAGCGTGGCCAGAAAGCCGAGCCCATCGGCTCTGGCTTGTGGATCGGCGCCGAGGTCCCGGTGATTGAGCCCGCCGTAACGCAGCAGGCTGACTTCGCTACCCAGGCGCTGCATGCGCTCGAGCAGCATCTCGGTGGAGGCCGGATGGACGGTGGTGTCGGATTGGCCCTGAAGCAGCAGGGTGCGTCCGGGCAGCTTCACCGTACCTGGCTCGTTGGCGTTGAAGTAGGCCGCCACCGCCGGCTCGGCCAGGACCTGCGGCTGCAGTCCAGGGTAGTCGACCGGGCCGAAATTGCGGAAAGCGTAATTCTTGACATCCTCGCTGACCCAGCGGGGTAAGGCGTCCTCGCAGAGAGGGCGGGTCCGGTCGTGGATCTCTCGCAGGCCCAACACCGGGGGCATGCGTGGCGCATCGGGGAGGCCGGCTCGCAGCAGGGCAGCCGCATCAAGAGGCGTGTCGGTGGCGGCCGAGCCTTGCACCATGGCGGTCACCACACTGCCGATCTGCGCCAGAGCCAAGTACACATCGTAGGTATGACCATAGCGAGCCTGCCCCGCGGCGCTGAGCACTTTGTTGAACCTAGCCATAAAGCCCGAGTGCGGTGCCAGCGCTACCGCGCCCTTGTAGTGCATATCGGTGGCCAGGCCGGAGAACTGCGCGGCGGCCAGGGCGGCGTGGCCGGCCTGGCCTTGACCCAAAGCCGCCCAGTTCCCCGACAGGCGCGGGCCCAAGTGCTGCCGGCTCGCCAGGGCGGCCAAGACCATGGCCCGTCCAGAGCTGCGCAGGTGCAGCCACGGGTGGCTTTGTGTCGCGTCCAGACTGTTCGGACCCCGGCCCTCCAGATCGGCAATCACCACGACCATGTTGTACGCGAGGATCTGGTGGACCCATTGCAGGGACATCGCATCCATATGGCCCAGGCTGGCGGCGCAGGCGCCTGCCACGCTGGTGGAGTCCGAGGCCAGCACCACCAGGGGCCAGCCGCCGGCCGGTGGGCTCTGCACAGGCGTGAGCAAGAGGGCGGTGGCGTCCATGGCTTGGCCGTCACGGGTGCGGGGCATGGTGTAAGTCAGTAACTGGCCCTGGGCCGGTGTGCCTGCCATCGCAAGCTGGGCAGCCGCCGCAGGGGGCAGGCTGCTGCTGTGGCGCACATCGCCAAACAGCGGGGCGAAGTTGGCGTGGTCGCTCAGACGACCGGAGACCCGTATCCAGCGTTCGGTCGCAGTCAGGTGGGCATCGCCCTGCAATTGCCTGGCGATCCGCCTGGCCTTGGCCCTCAGTTGAGGGTGATCGATCGGGTTTTGACCGAGGTCTGTGCCGGCGGGCAGCCCGAGTTCCCGAATCGTGGCTTCTTCGGCCTGAGCCAGGGTGCGGACCGATCCCGACTTGAGCTTGCCCACCACCATGGTGCTCAGCGGCGTGATGTGCGTTGGCCGCTCAATGTGGGCTGCCAGGGTATAGCCCTGGTAACCGGCCTCGGCCAGTGTCAACCCACCATGGTCGGAGTCTCGGGCCGTTGGCGAGACTTCCACAAGCAAGTGGGCATCTTTGGGTATCGTGCCAGCCATCGGCAGTGCATAACGCCCGTCAGGTCCGGTGCTGGTCGAGGGCTCGCCAGCATCACAGGTACCACTATGGTCAAGGTCAAGGCACACGGTTGCGCCTTCCAGGTAGCCATCAATCACCTGTCCCACCAGGATGTGTTGGCCCCCCGAGCCGGCGTTTGATCCGGCGGCAGGGTTCGCGCCGCCTCCACCGCCGCCGCAGGCGGACAGCAAGGCCAGTCCCAGCAAGCCGGGCAGGAGGTACGGGGTAGGCAGCGGGTGCATGATGACTCCTGTCTCAAAAATTTGAAAAACATTGATCGACCCGGCGGAGGGAGAAATGTCACTAAAAGTATATTGACATTTAGAAAAAAATGTACAAATAAATACAATGTTATTGACAATTTTTGACAATAGGGGCGGTGGGCGTGCCACAGCCCCTGAGCGTGAGGCTCGGGCCGCAGGGACAGGGTTTGATCGCACCGGGGCGCTGGCGCGGCGGGGCTGCGGTTCGGGTCCGGCGCTCCTTGGGAACGCGCCGGTTCAGGGCAGGCGAGCGGGGGCGATCAGGGCCGGTCCAGGGCGGGCCGGCTCAGTCTGCAGGCGATGGCTCAGGCGCTAAGAGAGCGCTGCGCAGGCTGGCCCAGGCTGCGCAGCACATCGCGCACCATCTGTACGC
>VGHR01000015.1 GCA_016868205.1 Betaproteobacteria bacterium | reverse complement strand
TGCCGGTACTCCACGCTGATGTTTTTCTTGATGGTCCTTCGGACCGACTCAAGTGAGTTGATAAGGTCCAGGCGCTCCTTCTCAACCCAAGGGAAAGTACGTCGGATATCCACAGGGTCTGCCCCATCCGCGCCCAGCGCCAGCAATCCAGGCAGCACCTCATAGCCCAGCCGGTGCGCCACGTCGATGCTGTAGACCTCTTGCCGGTGGCCCAGGCCTGCGGCCAGGCTCATCATGCGGTCGCTCATGTCGCCGTACAGCGCAAAGTTGGCCGACAAGGCAACGAGACCTGCCTCTTCTTCAAGGTGCCGAATCTGGAACCAGGGCGCACCCATTTTGATGCCCAGGGCCTTGGCTTCGTCACTGCGGGCGATGGCGCAGCCGCGAAATGTTGACGATGACCGGCGGGCTGGCCTGATCGGCCGGGTAGGGCACCGAGCCGCCACACATGCTGGTGTTACCCCCTTGCGGCAGCAGGGGCGCGCCGTGCTGCGCGCACAGCCGCACCACAGCCGCGACCGCATCACGGTCGGCCGGCTTGACCACGCACAGGGCATCGCCCCGAAAGCGGCCCCGCCATTCGGTCACATAAGGCGTGGTGTCTTCGCCTTCGATGAGGTGCGCCTCACCAACGATGGCACGCAGGGCGGGGATCAGGTCCGAACGATCAGGGGTCATGCGATGGCTGGGGGCCGTAATCAAAGAAGCCCCGACTGTCGACAATTTGCTCAGCGACGGCCAGCGGAGTTACCCGAGGCGTGCCTTGGGATGGGCATGGTGCTTGATCAGTCGCCGCATCGTACCGGTGCTCCCACAACACTCCATCGAGGTCTGTGGGCTGACTCTGTGGGAACTGCACCTCCAGCAACTGCACTTTTAGGAGCCTACACCTGTGGGAGCCTGCACTTTTAGAAGCCTGCACCTGTGGTGTCTTCACCTGTGGGCGCCGCGCCCTCGCGGCGATGGGGCCTTTGACCGGGCGCGGTGCTTGATCAGCCGCCGCATCGCACCGAGGGCGGTCCTGTCACAAAATTCAAAAGAGGTCGGTCATCGGCTAACCTCGATGCCTGCCTCGGTCGTTGGGGCCGTCGATGCAAACAGGAGCGCGCATGCCTTTCACCCTGGACTCTATCAAGGACCTGGACGCGGTGATGCGTCGCCGTGCGCTGGCGGCCGAGCGGGCCAGTGCCCGGTATGCCTGCCAACGTGCCATCCCTTATGGGCCCGACGAGGATCACACCTTGGACTTGTATCGCCCGCCCCGCGCGGTGGGGCCGGTACCGGTGCTGATGTTCATCCACGGTGGCTTCTGGCGCAGCATGCGGGCGACCCAGTTTTCTTTTCTCGCGCCGGCCTTTGTGGACCATAGTGTGGCGCTGGCGGTGATCGACTACCCGCTCATTCCACGGGTACGCATGCAGGACGTAGTGCAGGCCTGCCGGCTGGCTCTGGTGCATCTGCATCGCCAGACCGATGCTTTCGGGCTAGATCGCTCGCGGATCGCGGTGGCGGGCAATTCGGCCGGTGGACATCTGGTGGCCGAGTTGATGGACACCGCCTGGATGACAGGCATGGGTTTTCCTGAAGACGGCTTGTGTGGCGGCGTGGCCATCAGTGGCCTGTTTGATCTGGCGCCGGTGGCGCAGTCCTTCCAGAACGACAGTCTGCAACTCACTGCCGAGGAGATCGCGCGTTTCAGTCCGCTCAAGCGGGCCTTGTCGCTGCGCGCGCCCCTGCGGGTGGCCGTCGGCGGCGCGGAGACTTCGGAGTTTCTGCGGCAAAGTGCCGAATTCGCCCTGCACGCGCGCGCGCATGGCGCCGAGGTGTCGCACATGGAGGTCGCGCAGGCCAATCACATCACGGTGGTGCTCGACGAACTGGCCCAACCCGATCGCCCGCTGAGCCAGCTCACGCGCGATCTGCTGCTGCCCGATGTAAAGCGCTTGACACAGCCTGCCTAGGATAAACACGCATGAGGCTCTCAGGCTCAGTCGCTATGCTCAGCCCTTGAATTTCTAACTTGGCGCCTTCTGTGCGTTGTCTTCGTTGGTCACCCCGTCTTCCACTGAACCGATCCTTGAGCTGAAGGGCCTTTGTAAGGCCTTCGGTCAGCTTCGTGCGGTCGACGGCGTCGACTTCCGCGTGGCGCGTGGGAGCCTGACCGGGCTGATCGGCCCCAATGGCGCCGGCAAGACCACCACCTTTGACCTGATCGCTGGCGCGCAGAAAAAGGACTCAGGCCGCATTTTGTTTCAAGGCCAGGCCATCGACACGCTGGCACCCCATGCGATCTTTCGCCGTGGGCTGGCGCGCACCTTTCAGGTGCCCCGCCCCTTTGCCAACATGACGGTGCTCGAAAACGTTCTGCTGGCCCCCACCGGCCAGCTCGGTGAGCGTTTCGACGCCAATTGGTGGGCCATCGGCCGGGTGCGGGCCCAGGAGCGGCAACAGCAGGAGCGCGCTCGCGGCGTGCTCGAGTGGTGCGCCCTGTCTGACAAGGCGGCTTTGTTGGCCGGCCAGCTCTCGGGCGGGCAGCAAAAGCTGCTCGAGCTGGCGAGGGTCCTGATGATCGATCCGGCCATGATCCTGCTTGACGAGCCGGCGGCCGGCGTCAACCCCAGCCTGCTGGAGACCCTGATGGAACGGGTGCAGATGCTGCATCAGCGCGGTATCACCTTCTTGCTGATCGAACACAACATGGACCTGGTCATGCGGGTGTGCGAGCGGGTGCTGGTGATGGCCCAGGGTCGGGTGCTGGCCGAGGGCAGCCCGCGCGAGATCCAGGACAACCCGCTGGTGCTCGACGCCTATCTGGGGCCCAGCGCATGAACCCGGTGAACACCGCCGCAGTTCAGCCCAGCGCCGGCGGCACCGCGGTGCTGCAGCTGCAGGACCTGGTGGCCGGCTATGTCCCCGGCATGCCCATCGTGCAGGGCGCCAGCCTGCGGGTCGATGTTGGCGAGATGGTGACCATCATCGGCCCCAACGGCGCGGGCAAGAGCACGCTCATGAAAGCCATTGCGGGACTGGTGCGTATTGAGTCCGGTCGAATCGATCTGCGCGGGCAGTCCCTGCTCGGCCGTGCCTCAGATCAGATCATGCAGGCCGGGGTGGGCTTTGTGCCGCAGACCGGCAATGTGTTTGCCACCCTGAGCATCCACGAGAACCTGCGCATCGGCGGCTACATTCTGGGCGCCGAGCTGACCCAGCGACTGGAGCAGGCCTATGCCATGTTCCCGGTATTGGCTGACAAGCGCCGCCAGAAGGCGCGAACGCTGTCTGGCGGGCAGCGTCAGATGCTGGCCATTGCCCGCGCGCTCATGACCAATCCGAGCGTGCTGATGCTCGACGAGCCCTCGGCCGGCCTGGCCCCAATGATGGTGCAGGAGGTTTTTGAGAGCCTGCATCGCCTGAGTCGCCAAGGGGTCAGCATTCTCATGGTCGAACAAAACGCCAAGGGTGCTTTGCAGCACAGCGATCGGGCTTACATTTTGGTCGAGGGTCGCAACCACCTCGACGGCGCGGCCCGTTCACTGCTCGACGACCCAGCGGTGGCGGCGGCGTTTTTGGGCGCTGCGCGAAGGCGGGTGGACGCATGATCCTGCAAGCCTTGACCGACGGCGTTTTCACTGGCGCGATCGTCTCGCTTGGGGCGATCGGCCTGTCTCTGACGCTGCAGATCATGCGTTTTGCCAACTTCGCTCACGCCGAGTTCATGACCATCGGCGCCTACCTGGCGCTGGCGGTGGTGACATTCATCGGTCCGGGCACGCCCACCATGGGTCTGAGCTTTGGCTGGCAGTTGCTGCTGGCAGCACTGCTGGCTTCGGTCCTGGCTGGAGCCATGTCCTGGTGGCTGGACCTGCTGGTGTTTCGCCCGCTTCGGCGCAGCGGCGCCGCGTCTCTGGTGCTGGTGTTTGCCGCTTTTGGTGCTGCCCTGGTGCTGCGTCATATCCTGGTGCTGATTTGGGGCCATGACTCCTACTTCTACACCCGCGAGCTGCAGCTGGGGGTGATGATCCTGCCAGGGATGCGGGTCTTGCCCGATCAGGTGTTCATCCTCGCCTTGACGGTGCTGCTGGTGATCGTGCTCCATCTGTACCTGACCTTTCACCGCACCGGCATTGCGATGCGGGCCATGGCCGAAAGCCCGACGTTGGCACAGGTTTGCGGCATCCGAGTCGACAGCGTGGTGCGCACCACCTGGCTGATCTCGGGTTTCATGGCCGCCATGGCCGGCGTGTTCTCGGGGCTGACGCCGCAATTGCACCCCGAGCTGGGCTCGAACCTGCTGCTGTCGGTGTTTGCCGCAGCCATCTTTGGCGGCGTTGGGAGCCTGCCGGGCGCAGTGATCGGTGGTTTACTCGTGGGTATCGCGGAAAACCTCTTCCTTTTGGTGGCCAATCCCGGCTACAAGCCGGCCATGCCGTTTTTGCTCCTGCTGGGTGTGCTGTGGCTGCGCCCTCAGGGTTTGCTGGGCGAGAAGTCCTCATGAGACAGGAGCTCTGATGCTGGGCGTGGCCTCCTATCTGGTGTTTTTCCTCTGCGTGGTGCTGGTGCTGTGCATCCTGACCATGGGCCTGAACCTGCAATGGGGCTTTACCGGCCTGTTCAATGCGGGGGTGGCTGGTTTTTACGCCATCGGCGGCTACACCCATGCCATCCTGACGGCGGCCCCCAACCCGCAGCTGATGGGCAACTACGGACTGCCCTGGCTGGTGGGCATCATCGCGGCCATGCTGGTCACCGCGCTGGCGGCCACTCTGATCGGGCTGATCACGATCCGGCTGCGCGGCGACTACCTGGCCATTGCCACCTTTGGCATCGGCATCATGATCCAGCTGGTCTCGCTCAATTTGGAGTCCTGGACCGGCGCCTCGCAGGGCATCACCCGCATCCCCAAGCCGCTGGCCACCTGGTTTGACGCGCCCCTGAGCTACAACCTGTTCTATCTGGTGTTCATGGTGGCGGTGGTGGCCCTGGTGTACTGGGCGCTCGAGCGCATCTTGTCCTCGCCCTGGGGCCGGGTGCTGCGCGCCATCCGTGAGGACGAGGCGGCCGCCTCCTCGCTGGGCAAGAGCCCGCTGTCTTATCGTCTGCAATCGTTCGTGCTGGGCTCGACCCTGATGGGCCTGGCCGGCGCGCTGTATGTGACCTTCATCGGCTTTGTCAGCCCCTTCGACTTTCTGCCCATCCTGACCTTTCAGGTCTGGGCCATGCTCATTGTGGGCGGCAGCGGTAACAACCGGGGCGCGATGATCGGGGCCCTGGTGGTCTGGGGCATCTGGGCGGCCAGCGGAGTGGCTGTCTCCAAATGGGTGCCGCCTTCGCATGCTGCACAGGGCGCGGCCATTCAGGTGATCCTGATCGGCCTCACGCTGGTCCTGATGCTGCTCTACAAGCCGCGTGGCTTGATCGGCGAACGCTCGGTGGTTTCAAGGCATTTGGTTTGGTAAGCTGACTTTTTGTTCCACGAAGAAAGGACTGATCATGAGCTCAAGTACATCTCTCGGAGTAGGTCGCTGGCTCGCCGGCCTGCTGTTGGCCGCGGCGCTGCCTGCGGCGATGGCGCAGGCCCCGGCTTGTCCGGTTAAGGTCGGTGGCATCTTGCCGCTGACCGGCTCGATGGCGCCGATCACCAAAAAGATCGCGCAGGCCGCTGAACTGGCCATCGAGCATGTGAACCAGGGTGGCGGTATCAAGTCTTGCCCGGTTCAGTTCATCTTGCGCGACGACCAGGGCCAGCCCACGGTGGGTGTCGACGCCGCCAAGTACCTGGTGGAGGTTGAGCGGGTGCAAGCGTTCACCGGCACCATTTCTTCGGGCGTGACCGGCCCGATCATCTCGGCGGTGACGGCCCCCTCCAAGGTGGTGCAGATCTCCTGCTGCTCGTCGGCCAGCAACTTCACCGACGGTCGCAGCGGTGGCTACTTCTTCCGCACCCTGCCCACCAGCAAGACCCAGGCTTATGCCACCGCCTCCGAAGTCAATCGGCGTGGCATGAAGCGGTTGGCGGTGATTTATGTCAACACCGACTTCGGCACCGACATGCTCCGGTTCTACCGGGGTGCGCACAAAAAGCTCGGCGGCGAAATTCTGGCTGAGGTGCCCTACAACGACAACCAGCCCAACTACCGGGCCGAGGTCACCCGCGCGCTGGCGTCCAAGCCCGAGGCCCTGCTGCTGATCGGTTTCCCCAAAGATGCGGTCACCATCGTGCGGGAATGGTTGTCGCAAGGCGGCCCACGCAAGGTCGCGCTCAACAATTCCATGCGCACCATGGACTTCGTCAATGGCGTGGGTGGGCAGTTCGTCGAGGACTTCTTCGGCATGGACAACGCTCAGGAGCCTGGCCCCCATGTAGACGCCTTCAATGAAGCCTTCCTCAAGAAATGGAATGCCGATTCCAAGGGCCCTGGCGTCCATACCCAGTACGACGCCGTTATGGTGATGGCGCTGGCGATGAACATCGCCAAGGACTTGAGCGGCCCCTCCATCCGTGAGGCGGTGCGCCGCGTACATACCCCGGGCGGAACCCCGGTGGGCACCGGCCCGGCCGAATTCAAGAAGGCCCTGGAATTGATCCGTGCGGGCAAGCCGATCAAGTATTTCGGCGCGACCGGCCCGATCGAGTTCGATGCCAACGGTGATGTCAGCGGCCCAGCCCTGGTCTGGAAAATCACCGGCGGTCAAATCGTGACCGACCGCACGATCAGCCTGACCGAGATGCAGGCCCTGACCCGTCGGGTCGAAGAATGAGCTTGTGGGCCGGCCGGCTCTGCCTCCCGGCCTGCCTGAAGCCATCATGAGCCCACCTGCCCAAGCCCCAGCGCACATCACCAGCTTGGTGTGCGCCGTCGAGCCAGCCCGCGCCTTGCGCTTTCTGGCCGACGGCCGCCAGCTCGGCCGCTGGGCCCTGGGCAGCATGAACACGGTGCGTGTGGGCACCGGTCTGTATAAGGGCGTCAGCTTGTTTGACGGCTCGGTCAGCTATGTCCGGCCGGTGCTCGATCAGGCTCTGGGCCAAGTCGACTACTGGGTGGGCAGCGAGGCCCGGCAACTGAGCCCGCGCGTCGCGGCACGGGTGCTGCCCCACCAGAGCGGCTGCGTGGTGTCGCTGGCCGCTTGGCGCAGCCAGACGATGAGCGATGCCCGCTGGGCGCGGCTGATCGCCTGTCACGAGGCCGAGATCCATCTTGTGCAATCGCTCCTGGAGCAAACCCGCCGGCCTGCCCGCCGCTGCCTCTCATGATCACCTTGTCGCACTGCCAGGAACTCGACGCCCGCGACCCGCTGGCCCATTTGCGGGCGCGTTTCGCGCAGCCCAGCGAGGACACCATCTACCTGGATGGCAATTCCGTCGGCGCGATGCCGGCCGATGCGCCGCAGCGGGTGCAGGAGTTGATGACGCGCGGCTGGCGCGATGCGCGCCGGCGCGGCTGGAGTTATTTCGATTGGATGGAAAAGCCCTGGCTGCTGGGCGAGGCTTTGTCGCACCTGCTCGGTGCGCGGCCCCAGGATGTGATCTTCAGCGACAACACCTCGGTCAACCTGTTCAAGCTGCTGGCCTATGCCTGCAAGCTGCAGCCGCAGCGGCCGGTCATTGTCACCGAGCGCTACAACTTTCCCACCGATGTCTACATTGCCGAGGGGCTGGCGCATTTTCTGGGCGGCAAGCTGCAGCTGCGCCTGATCGACCACCCCGATGAACTGCCCTCGGCCCTGGGCCCCGATGTCGGCGTGGTCTATCTCAGCCATGTGGACTACCGCAGCAGTTACCGCTGGCCGATGCGTCAGACCAGCGCCCTGGTTCATGAACACGGCGCCCTGGCCTTCTGGGACCTCTCGCACGCCGCCGGCGCCATTGAGGTGGCCCTGGAGGCTGACGGAGCGGACTTTGCGGTCGGCTGCGGCTACAAGTACCTGTGCGGCGGACCTGGCGCGCCGGCCTGGCTGTATGTCAAACCTGAGCATCAGGAAAAAGACTGGCCGGTGATCGCCGGCTGGATGGGCCATCAGGATGTGTTCGCCTTTGCACCCACCTATGAGCCCCTGGCTGGCGTGCGCCGGCATCTCAACGGCTCGCCCTCGATCCTGGCCAATCAGGCCATGTCGGCGGCGGCCGACCTGTGGAAGCTGATCAAGCCGGAGGATCTTGGTGCCAAGCACCGGTCGCTGTCAGAGTTGCTGGTGCAGCTGTTGCAAGAGCGGTGCGCGGTGCTCGGTGTCAAGGTCACCTCGCCGCTCGATTATTCTCAGCGCGGGGGCCACCTGACCTTCAGTCACCCGGGCGCGGGCAGCGTGACCGAGGCCTTGCTCGCCCACGGGGTGGTCAGCTCTTTTCGCAAGCCCGATTCAATCCGCTTTGGCCTGTCGCCGATGGCGCTCAGCCATGTGGATGTATGGACCGCGGTTGACCGCTTGGTCCATGTGATGGAAAGCGGCGTCTGGCAAGAGCCGCGTTTTGCCAAGGTTTCGGTCTGAGTACACACTGACTCAGACCGCGCGCCGCTTGGCGGTGACCTCGATCTCCACCCGGCATTCGGGCAGCGCCATGGGCGTACACAGGGTGATGTTGGTGGGGCGGGCCGGGCCAAAGCGCTCGCGGATCACGTCGCTGACCACAGCCACATCGGCGCGGTCGGCCACATGCACCTTCACCTGCAGTACATCCAGCAGGCTCATGCCCGCTTGCTGCAAGGCCGAGTCGATGGTGTCGATGGCGCGCTCGGCCTGCTCGCCGGTGCTGCTTGGCCACTGCCCGGTGGCCATGTCCACCCCGACGGTGCCCGAAACAAAGGCCCACGGGCCCTCGACGACCGCTCGGCTATAGCCGGCCATGGCTTCATAGGGTGAGCCGCTACTGATGAAGCGGCGCGCCGCCGGCGGCACTTCGGCTTCGGCCTCGATCTCGACCTCGTAGTTCCCCACCAGTTGCGCGACAGCCAGTAGGGTATTGGCCGGGCGTATATCGGCAAACACCCGTCCGTGGACCTCGGTCGGCCCCTGCCAAGCCTCGATGTCGCGCAGGTAGATCCGGGTGCGCACCACGTGTGCAAGTTCGGCGCCCAGGGCTTGCAGGCTGGCTGCAATTTTGTCGAGGATGTAGACCGTCTGTGCCTGCGCATCGCCCGGGGCCACCACCTGGCCCGCACCATGGGTGGCGGTGGTGCCGCTGACCAGGATGCGCGAGCCCTGGCGCACCGCACGCGAGTAGCCGCCGATTTGCTCCCACTGGCTGCCGGTTGCCACCCGGCTGCGCTCGGCCAGCCCGGCCACTGGCTGCGCCTTGTAGGGCCGCTGCAGTTGCTCCAGATGGTGGCTCAGGTCGCCCGAGGCGGTCAGGAAGGGCGGCTTGCGGTATTCGTCGCCGCAGTCACCGGGCAGGTCGCAGGTCTGGGCAAAGGCGGCATTGAGCAGCGCGTGGTCCTGGTCATCCAGCGCAAAGCCGAACACCGACAGGTTGCCGGCGCGGTGCTCGCTCTCGCCCAGACGGGCGCCGACGATCGCCGCCCCCACCGCCGGTTGCTCCAACACCCAGCGTAGCGAAACGGCGGCGATCGATACGCCATGCTTGCGGCCGATGGTGTGCGCCGCCTGCAGCACGCCCTGGAAGGCGGCCCAGCCGCCTATGGCGTCGATGAAGCGCCGGTATTTGGACTTGCTCCAGTCGGCCACGCTGTCGGGCTCGCTTTTGCCCAGCCATCGCTCGCTCAAGAAGCCACCTGCCAAAGTGCCGTAAGCCAGCAACTGCATGCCTTCGGCCTGGCACAGGGCGCTCATGCGGCCGGTGGCGCGGCGGTCGAGCAGGGACAGCGAGACCTGGTTGGTGACGATGGGCGCGCCCTGCCGGCGCAGCAGGCGCAGGTGGTCGGTGTCGAAGTTGGTCACTCCCAGGTGCCGGATCTGACCCCGCTCGCGCAGGCGCATCAGTTGCTCGATGCCGTCGATATAGCCCGGATGGGTGTAGTCCCACCAGTGAAACTGCAGCAGATCCAGGCGCTCCACGCCAAGTCGGCTGCGCCGTTCGTCAATGCCGGCCTGCACCCGCTCAGCGCTCATCTCTTGCGGCTCGGGGCACCATTTGGTAAAGGCATGGGCCGGCCGCGGGCCGCGCCAGTCTTTCAGGAAGCGGCCGGTGATCAGCTCGGCGCTACCGTAGTGATCGGCCATGTCGAAGGCGTCGAAGCCGGCCCGCGCATAGTCGGCCAGATCCTGGGCCGCGCGCTCAAGCGGCAGCGGCTGTCCGTCGCGTTCCATGTCGGCCACCTGCCACAGGCCGGTGATCAGGCGTGGTACCTGCAGTCCGGGGGCCAGTTCGATGCGATCGGGTTGCAGTGGGGGAGTGCTCATGGACAAGGTGCTTTAGGGGAAGGTGGATTCTGGCCGCGTGCGGTAGCGCTATTTTGCGCTTCGCTTTTGGTGCAGGCCTTCTGCCAAGTCACTGGCCAGAGCGTCCGGCGCGCGAGCGGCGGGGTCACCGTAGCCGCCGCCGCCGGGCAGTTGCAGCAGCAGGCTGCAGCCCGCGGGCACCTCATGCACGCCCTTGTCCAGGATCACCGTGCCATTGCTGATGCGGCAGGCGCCGACCTGCCCGTCGCCACCGCCGTAGCGGCCGCGCGCCGGGAAGATGCGTCGATCAAAGGTGGCTGCCGAAACACGGAAGCTGCCGCCGTCGCGGTGGGTGATCTCGATCTCGCTGCCCAGCCCGCCGCGAAACTGGCCGTCGCCGCCGCTGCCGGGCAGGTACTGGCGGCGAAGAAAAAGCAGCGGGGCGCTGGCCTCGGTCACCTCCACCGGAATGCTGCCTACCCCACTGGGAAAGGCGGTACACGACAGCCCGTCCTTGCCGGGCCTGGCGCCCATGCCGCCGATGCCCAAGCTCATGGTTTGGTAGCGCCCACCAGCGCTTTCGCCCGACATGGCCAGCACCCAGATGCTGCCCGCACCCTCGGCACTGACCTGCGCTTCGCAGGGCTGCTGCAGGCAGCCAAACATCAGGTCGGGCAGCATCTGCCCGATCACATGGCGTGCCGTCACCGGCGCTGGGGGCAGTGGGTGCACGATGGAGCCGGTCTCGGCCCTGACCTCGATGGCCGACAGCGAACCGGCGTTGTTGGGAATATCTGGGGCGATCACGCACTTGATACCGAAGACCGAATAGGCGTCGGTGTAGCACTTGGGCGAGTTGATGCCCGAGCGCGACACTGCCGACGAGCCGGCATAGTCCACGTACAGTTTGTCGCCGTCGATGCTCAGCGTAGCCACCAGGTCCACCGGCTCGCCGTTGCCGTCGATGCGCATGCTGTGACGCCATTGACCGTTGGGCAAGGCTGCAATGGCTTGGTGCATGGCCTGCGCCGAGGTGTCGATGATGTAGTCCGACAGGGACTGAAGGTCTGCCAACGCAAACTCGTCCATCAAGCCTTGGAGGCGCTGCGTGGCCGCCTTGTTGCATGAGACCAGCGACATCAGGTCGCCGCGGGTCTGCAGTGGCTCGCGCACATTGCGCTCCAGCAAGGCCAACAAGGTCTGGTTCAGCTGGCCGGCGTCGAACAGCTTGAGGTGGGGCACCCACAGCCCTTCTTCATAGACCGACAGCGCCTCGGCGGTAAAGCCGCGTCCGCCAATGTCGATCACATGGCAGGTCGATGCGATCAGCGCGACCGCGCGCTCCTGGTGGAAGACCGGCGTGACCACCACAAAGTCGAACAGGTGGCCGGTTCCCATCCAGGGGTCGTTGGTCACCAGCACATCGTCCGGGTGCAGCGACTCCAGAGGAAAGCGCTCCAGGAAGTGGCCGACGGCCATGGCCATGGTGTTGACGTGCCCAGGCGTGCCAGTGACCGCTTGCGCCACCATCCGGCCCTGGCGGTCGTAGACGCCCACCGACAGGTCACCGGCCTCGCGGGTGACCGCGCCGAAGGCGGTCTTGAGCAGCACCTGGGCGCCCTCTTCCACCACCGAGATCAAGCGGTTCCACATCACCTGGCGCTTGACGCGCAGGCCCTGATCGTCGACGTCCGAGGCGGCGGCAGCAGCGGGCTGGGCGGGCGGGGCAGAGGCGTTCATGGTCACAGGGCTCCTGAGGGTCGGGCGTCCGATGCATCGCTGCGGACCAGGTGCAGATGGCCCAGACCATCGAGGCTGGCGCGCCAGCCGGCAGGCACCACGGTGGTGGTCTGCGCTTCGGTCACCAGCGCTGGCCCGACCAGCCAGGCACCGGCGCTCAGCGCCTCGCGCTCGTAGATCGCATGCACCAGCCACTGGCCTGATTGGGGGTCAAACACCGCGCGCTGACCCAGCCGCTGGGCCGCTGTGGCGGTGCAGGCGGCGGGCACAGCAGATGGCTCGGCACTGCCTTCGGCACTGGCGGACATCGTCCAGCTCAAAAACTCCAGCGCCACCCCGGGGATGCGCAGGCCGTACTGACGCTCGTAGCGGCGCTCGAAGTCCTCGCGCAAGTCAGCCATGGCTTGGCCGCCCAGCTCACCGGCCGGCAACTCAATGCTCAGCTCATGGCCCTGACCGCGATAGCGCACATCGACCCAGCGGCGGATCAGCACCGCCGCCGTCGGCGCGCCGGCGCGCACGATGGCCGATGCTTGCCCCTGCAGCTCATTGAGCAGGCCATTGATGTGGCTCAACTCGAGCGCGGTCTCGTCCATATAGAGGCTGCGCACCAGCTCGAAGGCCAGCGGCGAGAGCAGGAAACCCACCGCCGAGCCGACGCCCGCATCCTTGGGGATCACCACCCGGGTCATGCCCAGGCGGCGTGCCATTGAGCCCGCGTGCAGGGGGGCTGCGCCACCGAAGGCGATCAGGGTGCACTGCTCGGTGGTCTGGCCGCGCTCGATGGCGTGCACCCGGGCTGCGTTGGCCATGTTCTCTTCCACGATCTCGATCATGCCGCTGGCCGCCCAGGACACGTCGAGCGACTGCGGCCGAGCCAGTGCATCGTCGACGCAGTTGTGCGCCGCAGCCGCATCGAGCTGCAGGTGGCCGCCGGCAAAGTGCAGCGGGTCGAGCCGCGCCAGCAAAAGCTGCGCGTCGGTCACGGTGGGTTGCTTCCCGCCGCGCCCGTAGCAGACCGGTCCGGGCAATGCGCCGGCGCTGTCGGGGCCCATGGTGATGCGGCCGAGCCGGTCCAGACGGCCGATGGAGCCGCCGCCAGCGCCGATCTCCACCATTTCGGTGACCGGGATGCGCACTGGCCAGCCGCTGCCCTTGAGGTTCTTCCAGGCCCGTGCCACCTCGAAGCGGCGCGACTGCTCGGCCCGACCCTCCGTGATGAAGCAGATCTTGGCGGTGGTGCCCCCCATGTCAAAGGACAGCGCGTGCTTGAGCCCCAGCGTGCGTGCCAGCCACGCCGACAGGCTGGCACCGCCCGCCGGTCCGGATTCGACCAACCGGATCGGAAAGCGGCTGGCCGTATCCAGGGTGGTCAGCCCGCCGCCGGAGGTCACCAGAAACAGCGGGCAGTTCATGCCCAGGGCTTGCAGCCTTTGCTGTAGCGCCTGCAGATAGCGTGACATCAGGGGTTGCACATAGGCGTTGGCCACGGTGGTGGTCAAGCGCTCGAACTCGCGGATCTCCGGGCAGACCTCGCTGGACAAGCAGACCGACACTTGCGGCCAACGCTGGCGCACCCGTTCGGCCACCGCCTGCTCATGGGCCGGGTTGGCGTAAGCATGAAGCAGTCCGATGGCCAGTGCTTGCACGCCCTGCTCGCGCAAGGTGTCGATGGCGCGGTCAACATCGTCCATGGCCAGCGGTGCGTGCTCAAGCCCGTCGGCGCGCATGCGTCCGCGCACACCGATGCGGCTGTGGCGTGGCACCAGCGGCTGTGGCTTTTCGAGGTCGAGGTCGTAGTGGTCAAAGCGCTTTTCGTCGCCAATGGCCAGCACGTCACGAAAGCCTTTATTGGTGATCAGGCCGGTTGGCGCGCCTTTGCGCTCGATCAGCGCATTGGTGGCCAAGGTGGTGCCGTGGACCAGCAAGTCCAGCTCTCGCGGCTCGGCGCCCACCTCGGCGAGCACCTGCAAGATCCCCTCGATCATGGCCTGCTCGGGTGCTTGCGGCGTGGTCAGCAGCTTGGCCGTGGCGCTTTGTGCACCGCGGCGCAGCACGATGTCGGTGAAGGTGCCGCCGATGTCGACGGCGATGCGCAAGGGCGATGTTGGAGGCATGAGTTTGGGGCTGTGCAACGGTCTGACCGGGCTCAAGCGTAGTCACGGTCGGGCCGGCCGCGCTGTCAATCGATTTACATCCCGAGGGAAACCCCTGTGCGCAGCGCGCGGCCAGGCTTCATGGCGCGCTCAAGTCGCCGGCCTCCCATTCGCACGGGTCGAGACGACTGCCGTTCACAAATCACCGCGGTGGACTTCAGGTCCCTTCGGTGATCGACACGGCCCATTGGCCATCCGTGATGTGCATACAATGCGCATGACCCAGGTTGAATGGAGTGTCCGTCATGTCTATCCCCCAATCGAAGGCAAAAAGACCGATCAACCTGTCTCTGAACGAGGCGCTGGTCCAGGAGTCCCGTGGGTATTGCGGCAATTTGTCGGCCAAGGTGGAAGAGCTGTTGCAGTCCTATGTCGTCTCTGAGCGGCAGAGGCGGCAGCAACTGCGTCAGCAGGCGCAGCAGGCGGCGGCTGGCTGGAACGCCCTGCACGATTTGTCGGGCTCTTACGCCGACGGGCATTCCACCCTGTGAGCTTGCCTCTCGAGCAGGTCATGGCGCAATACGACGTGTTTTTGAACCCTGGCCCGATGCGTGCCACCGTGCCGATGGTGGTGGTGGTGCAGTCTTCGCTGTTCGATGGCTACCGTCGCCGTGTGGTCGTCCCGCTGATTTTGCGCTCGGCTTTGCCATCGGGGGCCAAAGTGGCTGGCACCCGCATGAATCCGGTTTTCAAGATCAAGGGCCAGACGTTGGTGCTACACCCGCTGGACATGGTGTCGGTGGCCTGTGACCAGCTGGGGGCGCATGTGGGCAGTTTGGCTGATCAGGGGCAGGCGATCGCCGATGCGCTCGATGAGGTGCTCACGCGCAGCTGGGGCTGAGTGGCCCCTGAGGGCTTTAGCCCCGGATCAGGGCCACCCAAATTCGGGCCTCGCGCGCAGCCACTGGCGCGGGCACCCGACGGCCCACTTTGCGTACACTGTCCGCAACCCAGGAGGCCACCATGAATAGATCGCGCATCTTGGCGAGCTGGCTCGCCGTCCTCATGGGCAGCGTGCTCGCTCAGGCGCCGCAAAGTGTCAACATCCGCGGCACCGTCAGCAGTTTCGACGGTCGCACGATCCGGGTCGACGCGCGTGGCGCGGGGCCGCTCGAGGTCGAACTGCCCGAGGCGGTCAACGTCTCGGGTACCAAGGCCTTCAGTCTGTCCGAGGTCAAGCCTGGCATGGTGCTGGGGGTGACCACGATCAAGCGCGCAGACGGCGCAACAGTGGCCATTGATGTTCGGCCCATCCCCGCCACAGCACCCTTGGGCCTGACGCCCTTCGATCTGGTTGCAGGGTCGACCATGACCAATGCGACCTTGGAAGGGCAGGCGGTGCTGGCCAACGGCTCAGAACTCGTCCTCAACTACAAGTCGGGCACGGTCAAGGTCCTCGTGCCGCCCGGCACGCCGATGTCGCAATCCACACCGGGTAGCCGCTCTGACATCAAGCCCGGAGAGACGATTTTCATCGTCGCGCGGATCGGCGCGGGCGACAAGTTGACCGCTGCCCGGGTGCAGGTCAGCACCAATGGCGTCAAGCCGACGCAGTAGCGCTGGCCCAGACAGGCGTCTGGGCGGTGCCGACCACAGCTCTGCGGCAGCGTTGATCGCTCAGCTCGGGGCGAAAGGGGATCGCTTGCCGCTCAAGGCTCGCCCAGGCCGCTGGCTTCACGCTCGAGCTGATCGGGCCGCAACACGATCAGGTGGCGCTGCTGGCGCGCGATCACGCCTTGCCTTTCCAGCCTGGAAAACACATAGGCCACGCTGACCCGCGACAGCCCGCAGATGTTGCCCATCTCTTGCTGGGTAAAGCTGATGCCGATGCGCAGACCTTGCTGCGAGGGGCTGCCATAGGCATGCAGCAGACCCAGCAGGTGATGACAGATCCGCCGACCGGCGCTGTTGTGGGCCTGCAATTCGAGCTGCTGCAGCAGCACGCACAGGCGCCGGCTGCTCAGCGCACGGTGCTGCTGGGTCAGCAGTGGCTGCTCATGGAGTGCGGCTGCAAAACGCGGCATGTCTACCACCCGCAAACGCACCTCGCTGGAGGCCAGCGCGCTGACGGTGTAACGCTCGCTGTGGGGCCAGCCGCAATCGCCGACCAGGCCATGGCTGCCCAGAATCATCAGGTGGCGTTCACGGCCGTCGATCGAGAAGGATGACAGCCGCACCCGGCCTTCTTCGATCACATACACCGCCTGCGCCGCCTGACCCTGGTGGAACAAGACCTGGTCTTTCTTCAGCGAGACGGTGCGCGCGCCCTCGGTCATGTCAGCCCACGCGTATTTCAGGTCGGCCAGCCAGGCCGACACAAACGGCGATGCCGCCGGTTGGCTGTGCAGATCAAAGCCGATCGGTGCGCTGGCGGTGGCTCGCATGGCGGGGCAGGACTCAGACGCCCGCCTGACTGAGGTTGTATTTCATGATCCGGCCGTGCCGCCCCTGGCGGTCGCGCTCAAGGTCGTAGACGTCGCCGGCCAGCGGCTGGCTGCGCCCCAGCACCTGGGCCAGCGCATCGAGATCGCGCTGATCGAGCTGCAGTGAAAACACCTCCAGCATCTGCGGCAGGTGCACCGCGTAGCGCGCACCGACGATGGCCGCGGCCACCTGCGGCTGATCGAGCACCCAGCGGGTGGCCACGCTCGACAGGGCCACGCCGTGGCGTTCGGCTACTTGAGCCAGGGCTTGGAGCAGGTCCTGGAACAGTGCCCAGCCACCAAAGTCGTCAATCACCAGCTTGTATTTGATCAGCGAGCGATTGCTCAAACTCTCCAGCGCCGGCTCGCTCTGGCCCAACCAAGCCGAAGTCAAGAAACCGCCGGCCAGCGTGCCATAGCACAGCAGCTGCATGCCCGACTGCGCGCACAGCGCGGTCATCTGCCCGCTGGGACGGCGATCCAGCAGGGAGTACTGCACCTGCATGGTCGCCACCGGTATGCCGGCATCGAGCATGCGTTGGGTCTGTTCGGTATTGAAGTTGGTGCCGCCGATCAAGCGCAGGCTGCCCTCGCGCTGCAGCGTCAGCAGGTGGCCAGCTGCATTGACCAAGTCGCCGGCTGCATAGTCCCACCAGTGAAACTGCACCAAATCCAGCCTTTGCGCATGGAGGCGCTGCAGCGAGCGCTGGTGTACCCCCCGAACATAGGCCTCATCGACCTGATGCAGCATGGCCAGATCCGGCACGAACTTGGTGTGCACTTGAAGTGACGGGTCGCGCAGCCGGTACTGTCCGATCATCTCTTCCACCCCGGTGTAGATGTCGGCGCAGTCAAAGGTGTTGAGTCCGGCTTGCGCGAACAGGGCCATGTCCTCGACGGCGCGCTGTGCCAGCACCGGGCCGTGGTCGCCGGCCAGTTGCCAGCCGCCGCGGATCAGGCGTGGGATCTGATAGCCCGGTCCCAAGCTGCGATGGCTGACGGTGTTTGCGGCGCTCATGGGGACTCCTGATTCAAGGGCACGGCGGTCGTTTGGCTGTGCGAAAAGCGCCTTTTTTGCAGGCGGGTGATGCGAAAGCGGGTGGGGCAGTGGGGATCGGGGCAGGCGATCTCACTGTCGGTGCTCATCCAGTCATGGGGGTCGGTGACGCGCTGCTTGGCCGCCAGCAGTGGCAAGATGGCCGCCAGCGAGTACATCGAAAAGCCCTGGCCGGGTGGAAAGTGCAACATCTCGCCGCGAACCTCGAAATGGTCGCCTAGGCGAGCACCGCAGTAAATGGCTTGGTCGGCAGGACCTACGACATCGACGCGTAGATCAAAAATCTCAAAGTGGTCGTCATCCATGGGCTCTCTCCAGCACAGAGGGCAATCTCATCAGCGGCTTTGCCAGACCGATTGTGGAGCATCTTGACGGGAGGGGCGGTGTTTGATCAGTCGCCGCATCGCACCGAGGGCGGTGCTCCCACAAAGCCCAATCGGAGCCTGTGGGCAGACTCTGTGGGAACTGCACCTCTAGGAACGGCACTTGTAGGAGCCTGCACTTGTGGGA
The DNA here is from genome assembly GCA_016868205.1 of Betaproteobacteria bacterium. GTDB lineage: Bacteria > Pseudomonadota > Gammaproteobacteria > Burkholderiales > Burkholderiaceae_C > Polaromonas. The sequence continues at coordinate 23,235 of VGHR01000015.1, read as the reverse complement.
GCCTGCACTTGTGGGAGCCTGCACTTGTGGGAGCCTGCACTTGTGGGAGCCTGCACTTGTGGGAGCCTGCACTTGTGGGAGCCGCGCCCTCGCGGCGATGGGGCTTTTGATCGGTCGCGGTGCTTGATCAGCTGCCGCATCGCACCGAGGGCGGTGCTCCCACAAAGCCCCATCGGACTCGGTGCTTGGACTCTGTGGGAGCCGCGCCCTCGCGGCGATGGGGCTTTCTCCTCCCTTCACAGCTTGTCGATGGCGGTGCTCACTGGCGCCGATTCGCGCTGGTCATCGGACAGCGAGAAGCGCTCATTGGTGCGGGTGTAAAAGCTCGCGCCAAAGCGGCCAACCGGGTGGTACTCGCGCAGGTTCACACGCCAGGCCTGGGTGTCGATCAGGCCGTCTCTGGCGGCCAGCCGCTTGATGCGGCCGATGAACACATAGCGGCTGTCGGTTTCGAGCTTTTCATGCAGCACGCACTCGAAGGCCACCGGTGCCTCCAGGATGCGTGGGGGTCGAACGCTGTGCGAGGGCACGGGCGTCAGTCCCACCTCGGCGAGCTCGCTGACATCGGCAGGAAAGGCGTGATCGCAGCCTAGCTAGCGCACGGTGCGCTTTCAGGATCGTCTCAATCAAGGAGGCAGCGGGGTCACCGAGAACAGTATTTTTCGCTTCACCGATTTGTCGGCCGGGCAGTCCATCACCATCGCCGGCCTGACCTTGACGGCCAACAGCACTCTGACGGCCTCGGCTGTCACCACCGCCTTTGGAGGCTTGGCGGCTGGGTCGACGGGTAAAACGGTGACTGGGGGCACCTTCTCGGGTACGCTGACCGGTTGGAGCTCCAATGCCACTGCCAACGAGGTCAACACTGCCAGCCATATGGTGGCTTTCAGGTCGATCACGAGCACTTCGGATGTGACCGACATCACATATTCCTTTGATACTGACCGCATCTTGCGCGACAACGACACCTTCGTGTGGCAATCGGGCGATGCTGGCACGGGCGCGACCGATACGATCAAGGACTTCAAAGCCTGGAACGACAGCGTTGGTGACAGGCTCAACATCACCAATCTCTTGGAAGGCTACACCCCGGGCGTCAGTACCCTGGCCGATTGGGTGAGTGTGGCCACCGGTTTGACGATCAACGGTATGGCCAACAGCAGTCGGCTGACGATCGATGTGGATGGAGCCGGGGCCTCGACGGTGACGCAGATCATTGAGCTCGAGGGCGCCACATTGAACACCGACCTCACTCAATTGCTGAGCAGCGGGGTGTTGATCGCCTGATTGTTATCCTGGTGCCTTCGTGTTAAAACACGCTCTCTTTTGAAAGGAATTGGCTTATGAAACCGCACCGTCTCCTCCTTGCGTTGGGTGTGTCGATCTCTTTTGTGATGAGTGCGCAGGCACAGCAATTTTTTCGGATCGGTACCGGTGGGACCGCAGGGACCTACTATCCGGTGGGGGGCATGATTGCCAATTCAGTGAGCCAGCCGGGAAAATTGGTGGTTACGGCCCAGGCCTCCAATGGGTCGGTGGCCAATGTCAATGCCATTATGGGCGGCGCCATGGAGTCGGGTTTTTCGCAGTCGGATGTGGCCACCTGGGCTTTTACCGGCACCGGCATCTTTGAGGGCAAGCCGCGCATGGCTGACCTGCGCATGATTGCCAATCTATACCCGGAGAGTATTCATCTGGTGGTCAAGAAAGGCTCGGGCATCAAGACGGTGGCTGATCTAAGGGGTAAGCGCGTGGCGCTCGATGAACCGGGCTCGGGCACGCTGGTCAATGCCCGCGCAGTACTGGCGGCCTGGGGTTTGAAGGAAAGCGATGTCAAGCCGGACTACATTAAACCTAATCAGGCAGCCGACAAACTCAAGGACGGTTCTCTCGACGCCTTCTTCTTTGTGGGCGGAGCGCCTGCCGGCGCGATTGCTGAATTGGCTTCCAGTGGGACCGGCATCGAACTGGTGAGCTTGACGGGTCCGCAGGCCGAGGCACTGCGCAAGGCCAACCCCTATCTCGCGGTTGACACCATCCCGGCGGGCACCTACAAGGATGTCCCGGCTGCCTCGACCATGGCCGTGGGCGCCCAGTGGGTGACCAGTGCCAAGATGGACGCTGAGACGGTCTATCAGATCACCAAGTCTCTCTACAGCGATGCCACGCAGGCCCGCTTGGCTGCGGGTCATGCCAAGGGAAAGTTAATCACCCGAGCCAATGCAATAGCGGGGGTGGGCATTCCTTTCCATGCCGGAGCAGAGCGTTTTTACAAAGAGGTGGGCCTGATCAAGTAAAGAAGCCCCTGATCTCACCCTTCGTATTGTTTAAGGATGACGGCGGGCCGGTCCCTCGGGGACTTGGCCCGCTTTTCTTGCCATGAATCCAAGCCAGGAACTCGACGCCCAGCGCTTGCAGGAACTCGAACAAAAGTTTGATCCGGACATGCGGTTTCGTCCGGTGGTGCCACCGGCGGCGGCAATCGTACGCGGCCTTTTGATTGCCCTGTCCCTGTTTCATTTCTACACCGCCGGCTTCGGTTTGTTGCGTGAGACCACGCACCGCGGCGTACATCTGGCCTTTGTTCTGGGCCTGATCTTTCTCGTCTTTGCTGCAACTGCGCGCGGGCAACTGCAGCCCGGGCGGTCCGCGTGGTTGTCGCCGGGTGGAGTGCCTTTGTTGGACTGGTTGCTGGCCGGGACTGTGGCCCTGAGTGTGCTGTACATCCCCTGGATCTTTGAGGACCTGGCCTTTCGGGTCGGTAACCCGGGATTCTGGGATGTTCTGTTTGGATCCGTTCTTTTTGTTGCCCTGTTGGAGGCGACGCGCCGCTCTATGGGCTGGCCGCTGCCTCTCATTGCGCTGGCCTTTACGCTGTACGCTCTGGCGGGCCCCTACTTTCCGGGTTTGCTCAAGCATGCCGGGGCAACGTGGTCGCAGATGATCAACCACCAGTACCTCACCAGTCAGGGCATCTATGGTGTGGCGGTGGGCGTGGTGGCCACCTATGTTTTCCATTTTGTGCTGTTCGGCGTCTTGGCCACCCGTATTGGCCTGGGGCAGCTCTTTCTCGACATCGCCTCCAGCGTGGCGGGGCGTTATGCGGGCGGTCCAGCGAAGGTCAGCGTGTTTGGTTCGGCCATGTTTGGCATGCTCAGTGGCTCATCGGTGGCCAATGCGGTCACGGTGGGCTCCCTCACCATTCCGGCCATGATCCGGGTGGGCTATCGCCGCGAGTTTGCCGGCGCGGTTGAAGCGGCCGCCTCAACCGGAGGGCAGATCACGCCGCCCGTCCTGGGTGCTGCGGCTTTTCTGATGGTGGAATTTCTTAATGTTCCCTATCAAAACATCATTGCCGCTGCGGCGATCCCTGCATTCATGCATTTCTTCGGCGTCTTCATGCAAGTACATTTCGTGGCGAAACGCGATGGCTTGCGAGGTCTGAGCGACGATGAAATGCCGCGCTTGAAGGAGTCCTTGCGCCAGCGGTGGCCCACTCTGATTCCGCTGGTCCTCCTCATCAGTATTTTGGTGTCGGGGCGTACGCCCTATCTGGCCGCGTTTACCGGTATTGCCTCGTGCGTCATTGTCGGTCTGACCACCCAGGCGCAGGCTAACCGGCCCAGGCATTGGATGTCTTTGCTGTTGCTGCATATCCTTCTGGGGCTGATCACTTTTGTGGACTGGGGGCAGCACAGTGAGCCTATCAAGTTGATCCTGTTTACAGTCGGTGTGCTGCTGTGGTGGGCTTTGCACCGGTGGGCGCAGGTGCGCGGCCGTATCCAGGCTGCTGTTTTGGTTGAGGCCTTTGAAACTGGCGCTAAATATGCGTTGGCAGTCGGTGCGGCTGCAGCCACGGTGGGTATTGTCATTGGCGTGGTGACGCTCACTGGCGTGGGCTTTAAGATCAGCTTCATCATCACCCAGTGGTCGCAGACGGCGGCCGGGTGGGCCGCGATGGTTCTTCCTGCCGGTTGGACCAGCATGCAAACGCTGACCTTGCTGGCCGCCCTCATCATGACGGGCGTGGTTTGTATCCTGATGGGCTGCGGCATTCCGACCACCGCCAACTACATCATCATGGTGACGGTAGCCGCCCCGACCTTGGTGCAATTAGGCGTGGAACCCTTGGTGGCGCATTTTTTTGTGTTTTATTACGGGGTGCTTGCCGACATCACGCCGCCGGTGGCCCTGGCGGCCTATGCAGCCGCCGGCATGGCCGGTGGCGATCCGTTTCGTACGGGCAACCAAGCCTTCAAGCTGGGGCTGGCCAAGGCCTTGGTGCCCTTTGTGTTTGTGTTCTCACCCTCTTTGCTGCTGGTCGCCAAGGGGTTTAACTGGCCTGACTTTTTTGTGACCTTCACGGGTTGCATTGTGGGCATCACTGTGCTGGCAGCGACCCTGAGTCGATACATGCTTACCCGTATGCAGCCCTGGGAGCAGGCCCTGGGCTACCTCGCTGCTCTGTGTCTGGTTGCGCCAGGGCTTTGGGTGTCGGTGCTTGGCTTGGTTTTGATGACGCCCGTTGTGATTCGCCAGTGGCGCGACCGCGATACTTGAGCCGGTATGACAAAAGCTTGTGTAGTCATTGGCGCCGGCATGGTCGGGACTTCGACGGCTTGGCATTTGCGTCGGCGCGGGCATGAGGTGGTGCTCATCGATCGCGGCGAACCGGGGCAGGCCACCTCCTTCGGCAATGCGGGCCTGGTACAACGCGAGGCCGCCGAGCCTTACCCCTTCCCAAGGGAATGGGCCAAGATCTGGCAGGTGGCCACCGGCCAGGGTTTTGATATCGTCTGGCGGGCGTCAGCCTTGCCGCATGTGCTCACCCGCGTGCTCGCCTATGCCTGGCATTCGCGGTCCGATCGTCATGCGCGGCTGTCCAGGTCCTACGGCGCACTGATCGCCGCTTGCATCACCGAGCATGAGGCTCTGGTGCGTTCGGCGGGTGCTCAGGATTTGATTGACACCGGCGGTTACCGCAAGATCTTTCGCACCGCGGCGGCTTTTGAGCGGGCCGCCCAGGACGCCGAGCGACTTGCCCGTGCCTGGGGCATCGACAACCGGGTGGAGGACGGCGCGGTGCTGGCGCAGCGCGAGCCGGGCTTGCAGCAGAGCTTGGCAGGCGCCATCCATCATGCCTCGACCTGGTCGGTGCTCGATCCAGGGGCGCTGGTGCAAAGGTACGCCGCTGACTTTCTCGCGCAGGGCGGGCAGTTTTTGCGCGCCGAGGTTCAGGCCCTGCAGCCGAAGGCTCAGGGCTGGAGCCTGCGCACTTCGCAAGGGCTGGTTCAGGCCCACGAGGTGGTTGTGGCCCAGGGGCCCTGGTCGCAGGATTTGCTCAAGCCTCTGGAGTACCGTTTTCCGATGTTCGTCAAGCGTGGCTATCACCAGCACTACGAGGGTGCTCACCGACTGAAGGGCCCGGTATTCGACGCGCAAAAGGGTTACCTCCTGGTGCCGATGCGGGCCGGACTGCGCCTGACGACAGGTGCGGAGCTGGCCCTGCGCGATGCTGCGCCGCAGCCGACGCAATTGGCGCAAGCTGAGGCCTGTGCACGCGCCCTGGTGACCCTCGGACGGCCGTCGGCGCTGCCCGCCTGGATGGGCAGCCGGCCCTGCATGCCTGATATGTTGCCGGTGATGGGGCCGGCGCCGCGACACCGCGGCCTGTGGTTTAACTTTGGCCATGGTCACCAAGGCTTTACCCTGGGGCCAGTGGCAGGGCGGTTGCTGGCTGAGATGGTGTCAGGCGAGCCTGGCTTCCTGGATCCGGCGCCCTACGCCGCCACGCGTCTGGCGTCCTGACGGGGCGGCTCTTCAGCGCAGCGGTCTCTGCCCCAGTGCCAGGGCGCTGCCGAGCCACAGCACGCAGGCTGAAGCCAGCAAGCCGGCCACCAGTCCCCCCGATCCGTCGGCGATCCAACCCACTGCGGTGGGGCCGACCACCTGGCCAACCGCAAAGACCACGGTGAACACGGTGATGCCCTGCGGCCAGAGATCGGCCGGCAGATTGTGTCGCACCCAGGCGGTGGTCGAGGCCACAACCGACAGGAACACCCCGCCGAACAGCACCCCCGAGAGCAGCAGTGCCTCAAGCTGCGCGGTGATCGCGGGAATCAGGGTGGCCAGGCCCAGCAGGCCGTTGAGCAGCGCCAGGGCTTGGCCTTCGCGGTAGCGGTCCAGCAGCCGGGCCCAGACGCGTGCCGATGCGACCACCGCCACGCCCAGCGCCGCATAAAAGAGGGTGCGCTCGGAGGAGCTCACACCCTGTTCGCGCAGCAGTGCGATAACGAAGGTCATGTAGCCGATGTAGCCGATACCAAAGCAGGCGTAAGCAGCCAGCATCGGGACGAATCGTCGCCAGGACAGTGCCGTGCCCTGCTTTGAACCGGTGCTTTGCGAGGGAACGCTGTGCAGTCGACGCACCGATGGCGCCATGGCCGCAGTAGCCAGAGCGCAGAGCAGGGCCAGGACCCACCAGGCCCACGGCCAGAGCCCGCTCCAGGCCATGACAGCCGGCACGATTGCCGCTGAGGCCACGATGCCCCATCCTGTGCCGCCGTAGTACAGGCCCAGCAACCAGCCGCTCTGGCCGGGGTGGCGCGCGGCCAATTGCGCGGTGAGCAAACCGCCGGCCACGAAGAGCCAACTGCTGGCGATGCCCGCCAGGCCTCTTTGCAGAAGCAAAGGCTCAGCCGCGCGGAAGAACCCGCTCAGGGCCATGAACAGGCTGCCGCCGATGGCGCCGATCATCACCGTGGTGCTGACGCTCCAGCGTCGCATCAGGGCGGGCGCTGACAGGGCGCCGATCAGGTAGCCCACGGCGTTGGCGGTGTTCATGGCCCCGGCCAGGGTGTAGGACCAAGCCAAGTCCTCGCGCATGACGGGCAGGAGCAGACCGTAGGCGAATCGGGTGATGCCCAGGGAAACGGCGGCGGCCAGGGAGAGGGCCAGCGCCAGCAGGACCGGGGATGGCTCGCGGGGGTGTGTCAATCGGGTGAATCGGCCAGGGGACTGCTGCAGTCTATCCGTCCTGCTGAACACAGAGGGCCTCGTGCTCCACGCTCGTGCGTCTGCCGTCACAGGGTATTTAGGGTAAACCCTAGTATTTGCGGCTTCAGATCGGTGGCGGATTTTTTTAATGTGATTCAAAATATAGAAGTCTAGTAATTTTTTTGTTTCATGACGGAGGTTTTGTTCATGTCTTGGTTCGACCGCCATCAGGCCTTGATCGATCGTGCCCTGAAAGCTGCTAATGAGCGGTCTTACTGGTCCCCTTTTTCGGAAATGCCCAGCCCCAAGGTTTACGGTGAGTCCGCACAAGCTGATGGAAAGTCTGCTTTTGAGTCGTATTGCGGTGGGCCTTTTGAACTCGATCAGGCCGGACAGCGAGGCTGGATCACGCCGGAGGCCTCACCCTATGGGTTGAGCTTGAATGTGGCCTACCCGAACTGCGATCCGCAGGCTTTGATTGCGGCCGCGCAAGCAGCCATGCCCGCCTGGCAGGCTGCGGGGGCGCGCGAGCGGGTGGGGCTGTGCGTGCAGGCCATCACCGAGCTTAATGCGCGCAGCTTTGAGATTGCGCATGCGGTCATGGCCACCACCGGCCAGGGTTGGATGATGGCGTTTCAGGCGGGCGGCCCGCACGCGCAGGACCGCGCGCTCGAGGCAGTGGCCTATGCCTGGCAGGAGCAGAGCCGCATTCCGGCAGAGTCGGTGTGGGAGAAGCCGCAGGGCAAGAATCCACCGATTCGCATGCGCAAGCAGTTCGAGATTGTGGGGCGCGGCGTGGCGCTGGTCATCGGTTGTGGCACTTTCCCCACCTGGAACACCTACCCGGGTCTGTTTGCGGCGCTGGCCACTGGCAATGCAGTGATCGTCAAGCCGCATCCGAATGCCGTGCTGCCGGCCGCCATCACAGTTCGGGTCATGCGTCAGTTGCTGGCGGCGCAGGGCTTCGATCCCAACCTGGTGAGCCTGTGCGTGACCGACAAACCCGAAGTCACGCAGGCCCTGGCCACGCATCCGGCGGTGGCCTCGATCGACTTTACGGGCAGCAACGCCTTTGGTCGCTGGCTGATCGAGCATTGCAGGCAGGCGCAGGTCTACGCCGAGTTGGCCGGCTTGAACCATGTGCTGATCGACTCGACTTCGGCCTACAAAGCCCTGTTGGACAACCTGGCCTTCAGCCTGTGCCTGTACTCGGGGCAGATGTGCACCACCCCGCAGGCGATTTTGGTGCCGCAAGGTGGCATTGAAACCGACGAAGGTCCCAAGAGCCTGGAGGCGGTGCAAACGGATCTGGCCGCTGCCATCGATCGGCTGCTGGCCAAGCCTGAGGTGGCCTGCGCCGTGCTGGGGGCCGTGCAGTCGAAAGAAACGCTCGAGCGCATCGAGGTGGCGGGCTCAGGCGCGTGGGGCCGTGTGGTTCGTCCCTCCGCGGCCCTGGTGCACCCGGAGTTTTCGGGGGCGCAGATCCACTCGCCTCTTCTGCTTTCTTGCAGCATGGAGGACGAAGCCGCCTATATGCAGGAGCGCTTCGGCCCGATCGCTTTTGTGGTCTCGGTGCCGAGCACCGAAGCTGCGGTGCAGTTGTCTGAGCGCATGGTGCGTGAACAGGGTGCCTTGACGGTGAGCGTGTACTCAACCCGTGAGTCGGTCATCGAGGCCTTGACCCGCGCCACTTGGCGCAGCCGGGTGGCTTTGTCGATCAACCTGACGGGGCCGGTCTATGTCAATCAATCGGCCGCCTTCTCCGACTACCACGGTACCGGTGGCAACCCGGCTGCCAATGCCAGTTACGCCGACTCGGCCTTTGTGGCCAATCGCTTCCGCGTGGTGCAGCGTCGCCAGCACATCGACTGAAAGGACTCAGCCCCATGGCTCTCGATTCATTGCAGACCCTGCGCTTTGCGCTTGACGGTTCGGTGGCGCGGCTCACCCTGTGCCGACCGGACAAGCTCAATGCCTTCACGGCGCAAATGCACGCCGAGCTGCGCGAGGTGCTCGATGCCTTGCAGCAGGGACAGGGGGCTTTGGCGCCAGCGCGTGTGTTGGTGCTCGGTGCCGAGGGCAAGGGCTTCTGCGCGGGTCAGGATTTGGCCGATCCGGCCATGGCCTTCAAGCCAGGGGAGCCGCCGCCGTCTTTGGGTGCGGTGGTCGAGCGCGACTATGGGCCGCTGATTGCGCGCCTGACGCAGTTGCGCATGCCCACGGTGGCCCGGGTGCAGGGCATTGCCGCTGGCGCCGGCGCAAGTCTGGCGCTGGCTTGCGATATGGTGCTGGCCGCCGAGTCGGCGGCCTTTATGCTGCCTTTTGCCAAGATCGGTTTGATTCCTGACACCGGCGCGTCTTGGGCCGTGCCCCAGCGTCTCGGACTGGCACGGGCCATGGGCCTGGCCCTGACGGGACACAAGCTGCCAGCCGCCAAGGCGGCGCAGTGGGGCCTGATTTGGGAATGCCATCCTGACGACCAACTCGGTGCTGCGGTGGATGCGCTGTGTGCGCACCTGTCCGACTTGCCCACCCATGCGATGGTGCGTACCCGCCAAGCCATGCTGGCCGCACAAGCAAACAGTCTGGGCGAGCACCTGGCCTATGAGGCCATGCTCATGCACGAACTCGGGGCTAGTGCCGATTTTCTCGAGGGGGTCAATGCCTTCCTGGAAAAACGCGCGCCGCGATTCAACGCCCGCTGATCGAACCGCACTGGTAACAGGATACGACCATGACCGCTGCAGAGACCGTTTCACAGGAGGCGCAGGCTTTGGCCGAAGCCAGTGCTCAGGCCATGTGGTCGCGTGACCATGCAACCCAGGGCCTGGGCATGCGCATCGAGAGCATCGGACCTGGCCGGGCTGTGATGTCCATGCCAGTACGCCAGGACATGCTCAACGGCCATGACATGTGCCACGGTGGCTTCATGTTTTTATTGGCCGACAGCGCCTTCGCCTTCGCCTGCAACAGCTACAACGCCAATACCGTGGCTTCGGCCTGTCATATCGATTTTCTGGCGCCTGCGCGCCTGGGCGATGTTCTGGAGGCTGAGGCAATCGAGCGTTCGCGCTCGGGTCGTACGGGCGTTTACGACATCACGGTACGCCTGCGCGGTGGCAGGACCGTGGCCTTGTTTCGCGGCAAGAGCTATCGCATTGAAGGCCAGGTGATTGCCGGCCTGCAGGACAAGGGTTGACCGGCTGCAACCGACCGCGTCGCTACAAAGAGGAGACACCATGCCCGTCAAGATACCCCGCCCCGCCGACTTGGATCCGATCGAGAAAGCCAGTCGCGATGAAGTGGCGGCCCTGCAACTCGAGCGGCTCAAGTGGTCCTTGCGCCATGCCTACGACAAGGTCCCCCATTACCGCCGCAAGTTTGAGGCGCACGGGGTGCATCCCGATGATCTGCGCAGCCTGTCCGACCTGTCTCGTTTTCCGCTCAGTACCAAAGCCGACCTGCGCGATAACTATCCCTTTGGCCTTTTCGCGGTGCCGCGTGATGAGGTGGTGCGTGTGCATGCCTCGTCGGGGACCACCGGCAAGCCAACGGTGGTGGGCTATACCCAGACCGACATTGACAACTGGGCGCATCTGGTGGCTCGATCGATTCGCGCCGCAGGGGGCCGTCGCGGCGACATGGTGCATGTGGCCTATGGCTATGGACTGTTCACCGGTGGCCTGGGTGCGCACTATGGGGCCGAGCGCCTGGGTTGTACCGTGGTGCCGATGTCGGGTGGCCAGACTGAAAAGCAGGTGCAGCTCATCTTGGACTTCAAGCCTGACATCATCATGGTCACGCCCTCGTATTCGCTGGTCATTGCCGAGGAATTTGAACGCCTGGGCATCGCGCCCGAAGATATCTCGGTGAAAGTGGGTATCTTTGGCGCCGAACCCTGGGGTGAGGGCATGCGCAGCGAGATCGAGCGCAAGCTCGGTCTCGATGCGGTGGACATTTACGGGCTGTCGGAGGTGATGGGTCCGGGGGTGGCCTGCGAGTGCATCGAGAGCAAGGACGGCCCGGTGATCTGGGAGGATCATTTCTATCCCGAGATCATTCATCCGGAGACCGGCGAGCCGGTGGCCGACGGCGAGGAAGGCGAATTGGTTTTCACCTCGCTGACCAAGCAGGCCCTGCCCATCATCCGCTACCGTACGCGCGATCTGACCCGGCTGCTGGCGCCCACCAGCCGGGCATTCAGGCGCATGAGCCGCATTGTGGGCCGCTCCGATGACATGCTGATCGTGCGCGGAGTCAATGTCTTTCCCACGCAGATCGAGGAGCAGATCCTGCGCGAGCCCGAGCTGTCGGGTAACTATCAGATTGTGCTGACCCGCGAGGGCCATCTTGACAATGTGCAGGTGCGCTGCGAGTTACAGCCGGCGGCCCAGGGCATGGGCGCCGACAAGCGCGCAGCGGTGGCGCGTTCGGTGGCGCATCACATCAAGACTTTGGTGGGCGTCTCCACCGATGTGCAGGTGATGGACTTTGGTGCGTTGCCGCGCACCCAGACCGGTAAAGCGCGCCGGGTCTGGGACGAACGGCCGGTCTTGAAATAGATTTTTTGAGGAGCTTTGCATGTACACCCAATCCATGAGTGTCCCCGATGAGGCGGGCAGCCGAGTCGTCCAGCCGCTACCGAGTACCGAGCCGGCTGATCGCATGGCGCGATTTGACGCCCGTATCGATGCAGACGGTCGTATCGAGCCACAGGACTGGATGCCCGAGGCCTATCGCAAGACGCTGGTGCGCCAGATCAGTCAGCACGCGCACAGCGAGATTGTCGGCATGCTGCCCGAGGGCAACTGGATCAGCCGTGCGCCGAGCCTCAAGCGCAAAGCCATTCTGATTGCCAAGGTGCAAGACGAAGGCGGGCACGGCCTGTATCTCTACAGCGCTGCTGAAACGCTCGGTACCAGCCGCGATGAAATGTTGAACGCCCTGCATACCGGCCGAGCCAAGTACAGCTCCATCTTTAATTACCCTACGCTGACCTGGGCGGATGTGGGGGTGATCGGCTGGCTGGTCGATGGCGCTGCCATCATGAACCAGGTTCCCTTGTGCCGATGCAGCTACGGCCCCTACGCCCGGGCCATGGTACGGATCTGCAAGGAGGAGAGTTTTCATCAGCGTCAGGGTTACGAGGCTCTGATGGTGATGATGCGCGGCACCCCGGCCCAGCGCGAGATGGTGCAGGATGCGGTGAATCGCTGGTGGTGGAAATGCCTGGCCATGTTCGGCCCGCCGGATACCGACAGCCCCAACAGCGCGCAGGGGATGCGGTGGGGTATCAAGCGGGTCAGCAATGACGATTTGCGCCAGCAGTTCGTCGACGCCACGGTGCCGCAGGCACAACTGCTTGGAGTGAGCCTTCCTGATCCGCTGCTCAAGTGGAACGAAGAGCGCCAACATTACGACTATGGACCGGTGGACTGGGACGAGTTCTGGCACACCGTCAATGGCCACGGACCCTACAACAAGGAGCGCCTGGCCACGCGGGTCAAGGCGCACAACGAGGGCGCCTGGGTGCGCGAGGCGGCCTTGGCCCATGCCCGCAAGATGCAAGAGCGCACGCTTAGGGAGGCCGCATGAGTTCCCCATCTGTACTGAAGGAATGGCCATTGTGGGAGGTCTTTGTTCGCAGCAAGCAGGGTCTGGAGCACAAGCACTGCGGCAGTCTGCACGCCGCTGATGCGGCGCAGGCCTTGCTCATGGCTCGCGATGTCTACACCCGCCGGCAGGAGGGGGTGAGCATTTGGGTGGTGCCCAGCAAGGCGATCGTTGCCAGCAACCCGGACGAAAAAGGGGAGCTGTTTGACCCGGCAGCCGACAAGATTTACCGGCACCCGACCTTCTACGAGATTCCTGAGCAAGTGGGGCACATGTGAGCGCGGTCGCGGCCGATTCGGTGGCTCTGGCCCCCACCGACTATCTTCTGCATCTGGCCGACAACGCGCTGGTACTGGGCCAGCGTAACGCCCAGTGGTGCGGGCACGGCCCCATTCTCGAGGAAGAGTTGGCGCTGGCCAATATGAGCCTGGACCTTGTCGGCCAGGCCCGTCTGCTCTACGACCTGGTGGCGCGTCGCGCGGCCGACGGCTCCACCGAAGACACCTACGCGTATTGGCGCGATGCGTCGCAGTTTCGCAATTACACCCTGCTTGAATTGCCGCACCGCAGCCCGCTGGTGGGCTATGCCCAGGGCGACATGGACTTTGCCATCACGGTGATGCGCAATACCCTCTACACCGCCCTGATGGTGCCGCTGTGGCAGCAATTGTGCGACTGCAGCGACCCCGATCTGGCCGCCATCGCTGCCAAGTCCTTGAAGGAGGCTCAATACCACCTGCGGCACGCCTGTGATTGGCTGGTCAAGCTTGGCGATGGCACCGATTCATCGCGGCAGCGTATGCAGGGGGCACTGGAGCACCTCTGGCCTTACACCGCCGAGTTTTGGGTCAGCGGCAAGCTCGAGGCTCTGGCCCGCAGCGCAGGGCTGCTTGTCGATGGGGCGGCGCTCGAGTCGTCGTGGAATGCAATCATCGATGCAGTGCTCGAGCAGGCCACCTTGACGCGTCCACCCGCACCTGAGGGCTATGTCTCTGAGGGCAAGGTGGGTGTTCATTCCGAACACCTGAGTTTTTTGTTGGCCGAGATGCAGTCGCTGGCGCGGGCCCACCCGGGTGCGCAGTGGTAGCAGAGCGATCCATGCCCGGCGCTCGTCAAGCGGCCATGCCGGAGGAAGAGTCGATCTGGACCCTGCTCGAGCAGGTCAGCGACCCGGAGATTCCGGTCATCAGCCTGCTCGATCTGGGCGTGGTGCGCCAGGTGAAGGTGGATGCGCAGGGCTGGCTGGTGGTGATCACACCGACCTACAGCGCTTGCCCAGCCCTGTCACAGATGGCCAATGATATTGTCAGCACCTTGCAGCGCGCTGGTTGGGGGCCGGGGCGGGTACAAACCCAGCTGGCGCCGGCCTGGAGCACGGACTGGATCAGCCCGCGGGGGCGAGACAGGCTGCGCGAGTATGGCATTGCACCGCCGGCGCCCATCCATAGCCAGGCCAGCGACGGTGCGCGGGTGTTGCATTTTCTGCCGCGCAAGCCGCTGGCTGAGTCGGTGCCCTGTCCACGGTGCGGCTCAGAGCAGACGACGCAGACCTCGCGCTTCGGATCGACCGCCTGCAAGGCCCTGTACCGCTGCCTGTCTTGTCGCGAGCCCTTCGACTACTTCAAGCCCTACTGATTGTTTAAAGCCCATGTCCAGTCTGCGATTTCATGACCTCAAGGTCAAGCGTGTCAGTCCGGAGGCCGCCGGCGCGGTGGCCATCACCTTCGAGATCCCACCGGAGCAGCGCGAGGTTTTTCGCTTCGAGCCCGGCCAGTTTCTGACCTTGCGGGCGCAGCTGGAGGGCCAGGAGGTCCGCCGTACCTATTCAATCAGCAGCGCGCGCAGCCGGCTGCAGGCCCTTGGCGAGATTGAGGTGGGCATACGGCCCGTGCAGGGCGGCCTGTTCTCCAATTGGGCGGCCGCGCAGGTTCGCGCCGGCGATCGCATGGCGGTCATGCCGCCGGAGGGGCGCTTTACCGTGCAGAAGTCGCGTGCCATCCATCGGGTGGGTTTTGCGGCGGGTTCGGGTATCACGCCCATCCTGTCGATCGCAGCGACCACTCTGGAGGAGCAGGCCCACAGCAAGTTCACGCTGGTCTATGGCAACCGTCGTATGGCCAGCGTCATGTTCAATGAGGCGCTGCAAGACCTCAAGGATCGCTACGCCGACCGCTTCACCATGATTCATATCCTCTCGCGGCAAGCGCAGGAGGTGGATCTGCTGCAAGGCCGCATCGATGGCCCCAAGGTCAAGGCCATCGTCGCCAGTCTGTTGCCGGCGGCGAGCATGGACGAGGTTTTCATTTGTGGGCCAGTCAGCATGATTGAGGCCACTGAGTTGGCCTTGCAGGAAGTGGGTGTGCCCGCCTCGCGCATCCACAGTGAGCGCTTTACCTCCAGCCCGGCGCAAGCGGCCAAGGTACAAGCCGATGTGGACGCGGCTCGGGCCGATACGACCGGTTCTGCGGTGGCGCTGACGGTGGTGCTCGATGGCAAGTCGCACGAAGTGGCGGTCAAGGAGGGCCAATATCTGCTGGATGCGGCACTCGATGCGGGCCTGGATCTCCCCTACTCCTGCAAGGGCGGTGTGTGCTGCACTTGTCGCTGCAAAGTACTCGATGGCCAGGTCAGCATGGATCGTAATTTCACCCTGCAGGCCGACGAGATGGCCAAGGGCTTCGTGTTGAGCTGTCAGGCCCGGGCGCACACGCCCTCGGTGGTGCTCAGTTATGACGAGCGCTGAGCGCCTGTCAAACGCAGCCACAGGGCGGGTGGCCCCACCACCGGCCGGACCCAGCCTACTTCGTCTTGAGCAGTTCAAGGCTGCTGCGCGCGGCCAAGCCGGCTCGATCATCGTCACTGTCTTTGGGGATGCGGTGTTGCCGCGCGGCGGTCGCATATGGCTGGGCAGCTTGATTGGTTTGCTGGCCCCGCTGGGCTTGGGCGATCGGCTGGTACGCACGGCTGTATTTCGACTGGTGCAGGACGATTGGCTCGAGGCGGTGGCCTTGGGCCGGCGTTCGGACTACCGGCTCACGCCTGCGGGTCAACGGCGTTTTTTGGAGGCCTCGCGCCATATCTATGCCGCCGAGTCGATGCCCTGGGATCAGCGCTGGCGCTTGATCACCGTGACCGGCGAATTGGCACCGGATCAACGCGAGCACTTGCGGCGGGCTTTGTTCTGGCATGGTTTTGGGCAGCTCGGCGCCGACTGTTTCGTGCATCCGAGTGCGGATCTGGCCGAGGTGTTTGAGTCGCTGCGTAGCGAGTCCCTGGCGCCCGTGCTGAGTCACCTGCTGCCGCTGGTGGCTGCCAACCCCCGCTTGCCGGCCTCGGGCCAGGATGCCGATCTGGTGCGCCGGGCCTGGAATCTACAAGACCTCGACGCCGCCTACCGTGTCTTCGTGCAGACCTATGCGCCGGTGCTTTCGCAGTGGCGACAGGGCGAGGAGTCTTTGACGGACAGGGCAGCGTTCCTGCTGCGTAGCCTGCTCATTCATGACTACCGGCGCCTGCTGCTGCGCGATCCCGAACTGCCCGGCGTGTTGCTGCCGTCGGGCTGGGCCGGCCACGAAGCGCGCAGCCTGTGCCGCGAACTCTATGGCCTTTTACTGCCCGCCTCTGAGCGTCATCTGGATCAGCACTTCAGTCTCGCCGACGGACAGGTACCCTCAGCCAGTGCCCTGCTCGGCGAGCGGTTTGATCTGTTTGATTCCTTGCTGACCGTCTGAGAGACCGGGCGCCGATATCCAGCGGCCGCACCTCACCGGTGCAGAGGCGGCTCGCTAGGTCCGCTATCGTCAGAGCTCCTGGCCTCGCTAGCCCCACGGCAGGTTGAAGACAAACAGCACGACGCTCGGGAAGAAGACGATGACCGCGATACGCATCAGGTCCGAGGCCAGGAAGGGCATGACGAATTTAAAGGTCTCCCTCATCGGCACATCCTTGGCCATGCTGCTGATGATGAAGACATTCATTCCCACGGGCGGTGTGATCAGGCCGATTTCGACCACCATTAGCACGATGATGCCGAACCAGATTGCCTTGTGCTCGGCACCCAGACCACCGATGTCAAGCCCCATCACGATGGGAAAGAAGATGGGGATGGTCAGCAGAATCATCGACAAGCTGTCCATGATGCAGCCGAGCACCAGGTAGATGAAGATGATGAGAAAAATCACCAGCAGCGGCGGCAGTTGCAAACCGATGACCCACTTGGCCAGCTCGGTGTTCATCTGTGTCAGGGCCAGGAAGACATTGAGGATGTCAGCGCCCAGGAGAATCAGGAAGATCATGCCGGTGGCCCCCGCCGTGCCGTACATGCAATCGAGGAACCCTTTCTTGTTCAGCCCGCCTGAGCGAAAGGCCACAAAAGCGGTGGCCACGCAGCCGATGGCGGCCGCTTCGGTGGGGGTGAACAGGCCGCCGTAAATACCGCCGATGACGACCAGAAAGATCAGCAGGACCGGCCAGGTCTGCAGCAGGGCCCCTAGGCGCTCCCCCCAGCTGTGGCGCTGGCCGGCCGGGGCGTCCTTGGGGCTGACGCGGGCGACGATGGAGATGACCCCCATGTAACCGATGGCCGCTATGATGCCGGGCACGAAGGCGGCCAAAAAAAGCTTGGCGATGTTCTGCTCGGCCAAGATGGCATAGATGACCAGCGGCACCGACGGCGGGATCAGAATGCCCAGGGTACCGCCGGCAGCCAGGGTGGCCGTGGCGAAGCGACCCGAGTAGTTGTGGGCTTTCATCTCGGGCAGGGCCACTTGTCCCATGGTGGCGGCCGTGGCCAGCGAGGAGCCGCAGATGGCCCCGAAGCCGGCGCAGGCAGTCACCCCGGCCATGGCCATGCCCCCCCGCCAGTGACCGATGAAGGCATTGCCGGCCTGAAACAGCGCTTTGGAGAGGCCACCATGCGTGGCAAACTGCCCCATCAGTAAAAAGAGCGGGACCACGGACAGGTCGTAGACCGAAAAGCGCGCGTAGGCACCGGTCTTGAAGTAACTCATCAAGGGTCCGACGCCGGCCACCATCACATACCCGATCGAGCCCGCCAGCATCATGGCGATGCCGATGTGTATGCGTACCGCCAGCATCAGCAGCAGGGCCCCGAACATCAGGGCGCCCCATTCGATGCCGGTCATAGGGCCACCTTGCGCAGGTTGGCCTGCAGTTTGTAGAGCGAAGTCAGTCCGAGCAGGACAAAGCCGGGGATCAGCGGGAGATAACCCCACCAGGTGGGGATGCTCAGCAGCATCGACGCGTCCATGTTGACGCGCAGATCCAGCAGACCCAGCAGGAGCCGCCAGGCCAGAAGAAAGGAGAACAAGCCCATCACCAGATAGGCCACAGCGTCGAGCATCGCATTGGCTTTGACCGGGGCCTTGGCGGTAAAGAAGTCGACGATGACATGCGCGCCGATCCAGTTGGCATAAGGCAGGGCCAGTGCAACTGCGGTGGCGGTCATGATTTGAACCAGCTCGTAGTCGCCCACGAGTGCTTTGTCAAACACGGCACGGCCGCCTATGCTCCAGAGGGACATGAAGGCCATCAAGGTCAGCACCATGCCGGCCAGTACGGCCATGACTTTGCAGCATCGGTCCAGGAACAGACCATAGCCGGTGTAGCGTTCGGTCGATTCGGTGATCAGCAGATCGGCCACGGGTTGCTCGCTTTTCGGTCGTGTGGTGGAACAAAAAAGGCGGGACCCAGGTCCCGCCTGCAGCCGCGGCTTGGCAGCCGCGGTCGGTTACTTGCTGTATTTTTGCACCAAAGCGCGGGCGTCTTCCAGCATGGCTTTGCCGTTGAAACCGCGCTTGTTCATGTCGGTCACCCACTCGTCGTCGAGGTTGTCGGTGGCCTTTTTCCAGCGTTCCATTTCCGCGGCGGGAATTTGGGTAATGGTGTAACCCGGGGTTTCCACGAAAGCCTTGCGTCCGGGCACATCATTGCCTTCTTGGGTACTGCCCAGGAAGGCCGAGAGCTCTCGGCCGGAGTTCTTGTCGATCACGGCCTTCAGATCAGGCGGTAGCGAGTCATAACGGGCGCGGTTCATCGGCACTACGAAGAAGGTGGTGTAAAGCGCAGGCGCGCCTTTGGGTGTTTCCGAGGCGTATTTGGTCAGCTCGTTGACCTTCAAGCCGGGAGCCACCTCGTAGGGAATAACCGCGCCATCAATCACGCCCTTGGAGAGGGCCTCGGGGACTTGGGGCACCGGCATGCCGACCGGCGTGGCGCCCATATTGGCCAGCATTTTGGTTACGGTGGCGGTCGGGCCGCGCATTTTCAGTCCGCGCAAGTCTTCGATCTTGGTGACGGGCTTGTTGCGGGTGAAAATCACGCCGGGTCCGTGGACATGGACGGCCAGCAGCTTGACATCCTTGTACTCGTCCATCGCGTACTTCTGCACGAAGTCCCAGGCGGCGCGGCTGGTGGCCCCTGCATTGGTCATCATGAAGGGAAGTTCAAACACCTGGCTGCGCACGAACCGGTTGGCGGAATAGCCGGCCACCGTCCAGACCACATCGGCCACGCCGTCACGCGCCTGGTCATACAGCTGCGGGGGCGCACCGCCGAGTTGCATGGCCGGGAAAATCTGACAATTCAGTCGGTTGTTCGAGTCCTTGGCGATGTTGTCGCACCAGGTCTTGAGCATGGTGGTGTGCTGGATCGACTGTGGGCCCAGGAAGTGGTGCACCTTGAGGGTGATGGTCTGGGCCTGGGCTGCGGTCAGGCCGGCGGCGCAGCCGAGCGCCAAAGCGAGGGTCTTGAGCTTGAATTTCATGGAAGCGGTCCTTGAAGTGGGAAATGCGCTAGGTTAATCAGCCCTCTTGCGCGAGGGGCCCTGAGATAACCCTGATCCTACCAGTCCTAGGAGCGACCCTCCAGGGTGTTGCTGCGGGCAAGCTCCAAAGCTTGGCGCAGCACCTGTCGGTTGCCAATGTGGTTGGCCAGGATCAATACCAATTTGGCCAGCAGCAGATCGGCCTGTTCCTCGCTCAGGTCGCGCTGGCTGGCAATGAGTTCGTCGTAAAAGCCGTCCGGGTCGGCGATCTGGGGCTGCCGGATGAGTTGAGGGCTTGGGTCAGTCATCGCTGTGTTCAGTGCAGGGCCAGGGCACGGCGCAGTGCGGCCTCGGCAGCGGCCGCATCAAATCGCCGCCAGCGGGCAGCCACATGTTGGTCGGGGCGCAGCAGATAGACGGTGCCGGCCTGGCCATCGTAGCGCCGGGTCAGTTCGCCCTGACCGTCGCTCAGATCGCGTCCGACCTCCAGCACTTGGGTGGACAAATCACCGACCCGCACCTCCTGTGCCCCGGCGCCGAAGCTGAGCAAGACAAAGCCGCCGCGCAGCAACTCCAGCAGCCATCGACTCTGGCCGCCCACCATCACCGGTGCGTCGGCACAGGGTGCGCCCGGTCGCATGGCACCGGCGAAGACTTCGGTGTCGGCGGTGTTGAGCGGCGATGCGGTGTAGGGCGTGGGCGTGGACAGGCGGCCGCTGTTGACCAGTGGCCGCGCAAAGGCTTCGGTTCGGGCCAGTTCGAGCACCGCATTGCGCAGCCTCAGCGAGGCGCGGCTTTTGGGGCTGATGAAGTCGGTGGACCGGGTGGAGTTGCGCAGGTTGTCATCGGCGGCGAAGGCGCGTTCCTCGTGATAGCTTTGCAGCAAGTCGGGCGATGCCTGACCCTGGATCACCAGCGCCAGCTTCCAGGCCAGGTTGTCAGCATCTTGCACCCCGGAGTTGGCGCCGCGGGCACCGAAAGGGGAGACCTGATGGGCGGCATCGCCGATGAGCAGGACCCGACCGTGGCGGAATTGATCAGCGCGCCGGCAGGCAAATTGATAGACGGACACCCATTCGAGTTCGAAGGGCACCTCACCGAGCATGGCCCGTAAACGCGGGATGACTTTTTCGGGCTTTTTTTCCTCTTCGGGGTCGGCATCGCGGCCGAGTTGGAAGTCGATGCGCCAGATGTTGTCGCATTGCTTGTGCAACAAGACACTTTGATGGCGATGAAAAGGTGGATCGAACCAGAACCAGCGCTCGGTGGGGAAGGCCGCTTTCATGACCACATCGGCGATGAGGAAGCGGTCCTGAAACACCTGTCCGCCAAAGCTCGCGCCCAGCAAACGCCGGGTGTCGCTGTTGGCGCCGTCGGCGGCCACCGCCCACAGCGCTTGCAGGTCGAAGGAGCCGTCGGGCGTTTCGACAGTGAGCCAGACCGCGTCCTCGCGCTGCCTGAGCGCAGTGACTTTATGCTTCCAGCGCAGATCCACCCGGGGGTTGGCCTGGCAGGCCTGCACCAGCTCTTCTTCGAGGTAGTACTGCTGGAGATTGATCATGGCCGGCATCTTGTGGTGCGCCTCGGTCAGCAGGTTGAATTGGTAGGCTTGGGTCTGGCCGAAAAACACCTTGCCCACCTGCCATTGAATGCCCCGCTCGGCCAGCGATTGCCCCAGCCCCAGGCGGTCCCAGATTTCCAGTGTGCGCTTGGCGTAGCAGACCGCCCTCGAGCCTACGCTGACGGTGTTGTTGTCGTCGAGGACGACCACGGGCAACCCGCGCCAGGCGCAGTCAAGCGCCAGGGTTAGCCCCACCGGCCCCCCGCCAATGATGACCACCGGGTGCGGTGCACTCTGTCCGCCGGCCTGCTCCGGGCTGGCGCGGTAGGCGAACTCGGGGTAGCTGTAGGTGTTGAGCATGGGGCTGGGCCCGCCTCAATGCGTACCGGGCTGGAGTTCGCGCTGGTGCATCCAGGCCGCATGCTGCGGAGCGCGTCGGGTCTGCGACCATTCGTCGAGCATGTCCCACTTGACCTCATCGAGCTTGCGGTACATCTCCGGCGTGCCGATGTCAGTGGCCAACTCCAGCCTGTGGCCGTTGAGATCGAAAAAGTAGATGCTTTTGAACAGGGTGTGGTCGGTCGGGCCGATCACCTCAATGCCTGCCGCCTGCAAGCGGGCCCGGGTGGATTCGAGGTCCTGCACGCTGGCGACCTTGAAGGCAATGTGCTGCACCCATTCTGGCGTATTGGTGTCGCGGCCCATCTCAGGTGCATTGGGCAGTTCGAAGAAGGCCAGCACATTACCCTGGCCGGCATCGAGGAACACATGCATGTAGGGATCGGGTGCTTTGGTCGAAGGCACCTGGTTTTCGGCAATGGCCAGCACGAATTTCATCTGCAGGTGCTGCTCGTACCACTGCACGGTTTTTTTGGCGTCCTTACAGCGGTAGGCGACATGGTGAATGCGCTCGATGTTCATGGCTGTTCCTCGGCTAAAGGGTTCTTGGGGCCTACTGATGCCAGCGTTCAGCCCTCGAGGGCCTGCCACATGGCCTGATCGCGCTCTGCGGTCCAGATGCGTGGATCGGGGTATTGGGTGGCCTCGTCATAGGCGCGGGTCACATCGAAAGGCATGCAGTGGTTGAAGATGACCCAGTGCCCGTACTTGGGTTGCAAGGCGGCGAAGGTGCGCTCATAGACTTGACGCAGGTTCTCGCCGCGTTCAGCGCCGGCCTTGACCTGCGTGTACAGGTCCCGGACAAAGTCGCGGGTGCCAGCCAGTCCCGCCTGTACATCTGCGGGTGTTTGCAGCGCGGCGCCGCGGCCAGGCACAAGCTTGGCCGGCTTGAGGGCGGCGATGTTCTCCAGCGTTTGCGGCCAGTCGCGAAGGTAGGCGTCGCCCGCATAGGGGGTGGCATCGTACTCGACCAGATCGCCGCTAAAAAGTATCTTCTCCTCGGGCAGCCAGGCCACGGTGTCGCCCTTGGTGTGGCCGCGGCCCAGTTGCAGCAGCTCCACGCGCAGCGAACCCAGCCACACGGTCATCTTGCCGGTGAAGGTCAGGGTGGGCCAGGTCAGCCCCGGCGGCACGCTCTCCACATCGCGAAACAGGCGCGGGAAGCGGCCGATCTCGCTGGCCTTGTCGAACTCCCCGCGCTCGACGATCAGGTCGTAGGTGTCCTGGCTGGCGATGATTTGCTCGGGTTGATACGCGCTTGCGCCTAGAACGCGCACCGCATGGTAGTGGCTCAGCAACACATACTTGATCGGCTTGTCGGTGACTTGCCGGATATGCCGGATCACATCCTGGGCCATGGCGGGCGTGGCCTGCGTGTCGATCACCATCACCGCGTCGTCGCCGACGATGATGCCGGTGTTGGGGTCGCCCTCGGCGGTGTAGGCGTAGGCGTGGTCCGACAGCTGGTCGAAGCTGACCTTCTTTTCTTCGAGGTCGGCGGCCGAGGCGAATGTTTTGGTGTTCATAGACAGCCTTGCAGAACCCTTGAAAATTTGATTTAAACAAATTAATTTGTTTTAGACATAAGATTGTGCGTCATTGCTTCATCGGGGTCAAACTGATTGATCTAGGGTAAACCCTGGGTCCGTGCTTCAAGCACCCAGCCCCGGCCACAATGCCGACCATGCCCAAGCTAGGCCGATCTGTTCCATCAAGCCCCGAGGACTCCCCGGGGCGCACTTCTCGCGGCATCCAGAGCGTGGAGGTGGGGGGGCAATTGCTCAAGGCCCTGGTGCGATCGGGTCAGCGCATGGCCCTGAAGGATTTGGCCCGCGAGGCGGATATGTCGCCGGCGAAGGCGCACCCCTATCTGGTGAGCTTT
>VGHR01000014.1 GCA_016868205.1 Betaproteobacteria bacterium | reverse complement strand
ACCGGTGACCGCGCAGAGCAAGCAGCCGATCAAGGCTCGAGAAAGTGGCGCCATCGCAGTCACCGGTATCTGAACTCGACGCGGCGATTCTTCTGGAAGGCCACTTCATCAGAGCCGGTTGCCGCTGGAGTCTCCTGCCCAAAACTCACCGACTCCACCTGGGCGCCGGTCACGCCAAGGACCGAGAGGGCGCGGGAGACCGACTCGGCGCGCTTTTGCCCCAGAGCCAAGTTGTATTCGCGCCCCCCGCGCTCATCGGTATGCCCTTCCAAAACCAGCTTGCGGTCTTTGTTGACACTCAAGTAACGGGCATGGCCCTGAACAACTGGCTGAAACTCAGGCTTGATCTCGAAGCTGTCGTAGTCGAAGTAGATCACCAGGGCCAGATCTGAAGGCACCGCAGCGGGCCCCTTGCGCGCGGCCAAATCACTGGGGGCAATGCTCGCGCCAGCCGACGTTGCAGGTGCCAAGGCCGCTCCCGCACCCTGGGCTGAGCTTGCGCCTGATCCGGAGGCCGAACCCGCCCCACCCGCCGCCCCCGAGGAGGCAGCGGCATTGGCCCCCGTAATATTGCGATCCTCTACCGCCACCTCATTGAGCTTGACCCTGGAGCCGCAGGCTCCAAGCAGCAGGGAAACCGCTAGGACGGACATCGCAATCATGGGTCTGGATTTCATACCGACATCTCCCTTTCGTGCTGGTCATTCAAGAACTTTTTCGACCGGGTCTATTGGGCATAGGGCCCCCACTGCGGATCCCGAATTGAGCCATTTTGCCCCAACAGCGCGGCCCGAATACGACCATCCAAGGTGGTGGTCATCAATTGATCGCGTCCCTGCTGCTGCGTGGCGTACAAAATGAGTCGGCCATTGGGCGAAAAACTCGGGCTTTCGTCGGCGGCGGTATCGGATAGCGGCGTCACCGCACGGGTGGACAAGTCCATCAAATGGAGCCGGAAGGCGTTGTCGAGGCGGGCCACGAAAGCAATGAAGCGCCCGTCGGGACTGACGGCCGGCGAAATGTTGTAGCGCAGGCCGGTGTTGACCCATTCAGCCTGACCACCACTGGTGGCCATGCGATAGATCTGCGGCGAACCGCTGCGGTCACTGACAAAGTAAATCCAGCGACCATCGGCCGAACAAACCGGTTCGGTATCGATGCTGCCCGATTGAATCAGTCGCCGGGGCTCCCCGCCTAAAGTAGCGTCGATGGCGAAAATTTGGGAGCCGCCATCGCGACTGAGCGTGGCCACGATTTGCCGCCCGTCGGCGCTCCAGGCCGGCGCGCTGTTCGAGCCCCTGAAGTTGGCCATCAAACGGGGCCGGCCGGTTTTCATATCGAGCACGAAAATATCAGGCTTGCGTGACTCGAAGGACACATAGGCCAAGTGCGAGCCCGATGGCGACCACGACGGCGAAATGATGGGCTCGGGGCTGAATCGCACCGGCTGCGGATTACCCCCATCGGCATCGGCCACCCACAGGGTGTGTCTGCCGCCAGCCCGCGTCACAAAGGTAATTCGCGTGGAAAAAACGCCCTTCTCCCCGATCAGTTTTTCGTAAATAAAATCGGCGATGCGATGCGCAACACCGCGCAAGTCAGACCGGGTCACCGCGAAGGCCTGGCCCCCCAGGTCCTGGGCGCGCACCGCATCCCACAAACGAAACCGCACATCAAAGCTGCCGTTGGCCAGGGCCGAGATACTGCCGGCGACCATGAAGTCGGCGCCCCGCTGTCGCCAGAGCGCCGAGTCGAGCTGCGATGTCTCATCGACAACCGCGCCGCCGGCCTCGACAGCGCGAAACATCCCGCTGCGCTCCAGATCCGCCCGCACAACGGCACTGACAGCCTGCGGTGCAACCCCCTCCCCGCGTAAGGCGGGTAAAGCAATCGGCAGCTGCGCCATGCCCAAGCCCGAGACCTCAACACGAAATTGGGCGCGGGCGGTCAGAGGCGCAGAGAGGGCGCCGAGAACGAGAAGCCGTCTATTTAGGAAACCAGTCATGGGAGAATTCGCAATGTCGCAACTATAGAGGAGTCACGGTGCCCTCAGAGGCCGCGATCTGGCTCAGCCCCGACTCGGCCCATAAGGTACCCGTATCGCGGCGTTCCATCACCCGGGCGCGATTGATGGACTCATTGAGCCTGGGGTTTTCGGGATGCCACAAATGAAACACTTCGGTCGCGAGAAAACCGTTCTTACGGGCCCTGCCGGCATGGTGCAGTCTGAGAACCAAGTCGGCATCCTCATGGCCCCAGCCATGGAAAACCTGATCGAATCCATTGACCCCGAAAAAATCATCCCGCCACACACCGAAGTTGCAGCTACGAATGCCGCGCCAGGAAAACACCCGATGAATCCCCCGCCAATTCCTGGGCCAAGGCAAGAGATGGTGCAGCTTGTTGGCATGACCACTGAACCAGGCCCGGACCCAAAAGGAAGCCGGCAATCGAGCCAGGTTAAGCTTGTCGGCAAGGACGAATTCGGTCAAGGCTTTGTCCAGAAGCACGCGGCTACCGTTGACGAAGCAGCCCCGCTCGGCCAGGGCCCGGTGGTTTTCGACAAACGCAGGCCCAGGCACGCAGTCGCCGTCGAGGAAAACCAAATAGGATTCTGAGGCCTGAAGCGCCGCCCTGTTACGGGCGGCAGAAGCGGTAAAGCCGCGATCCTCATGCCAGACATGGGATATCGGACAGGGAAAGCTGGGCACTTGATCACGCAGCAGCTCCACGCAGTGGGCACGCGAGCCGTCATCGGCCACGAGAACCTGATCACCGGGCCTGCATTGATCCGCCAAGGATCGCAAGACAGCCAGCAAGGCATCGGGCCGGTTGTAGGTCAGGACAATGAAGCTGATGTTCACAGGGGCCTCCAGCGCCGTCACGGGCCCATCAGCCACAGATAGCCACCGCACCAGCTATGAGCGCACCTAAGAAAAAGTCTTTGTCACGCATCACTGCAAAGGCCGCGAGCACGATCGGGCAGCGCCGCAAGTCCCCATAGCTGTCGATCGTGTCTTGGGGCACCTGTATCGTATCCGTAAAACTCATGAAACTAAAGACTGCAGGGGCGGTCGGCCCCATGTTATGCCTGGGTGGCACGCGCCACAGAAGAAAACCAGGCGGCCTTGCTGGATAATTGGCGGCTCGCATGCAGCCGTCGATTTGGCCGCGTCCGAACGAACACCCCGCAGTTTAATGAATCAAAGTGGGACTTTGTCCAAACCGGCCCCTCTCCTCAAACGCTTGCGGCTTCAGGTAGACCGCATCTGGCCCTATTTCGCTCGAAGCAAAGCCACCTGGACCCTGGCCATCGCGGCAACCGTCCTGGCTGCGGCCACCGAGCCGATGATTCCGGCTCTGCTCAAGCCACTGCTCGATCGCGGCTTTCAGGGTGAAGGGCGAGTACCGCTTTGGCATGTGCCAACCTTGCTGGTCTTGGTCTTTGGCCTCAGGGCGGCAGGTGGCTTTTTCTCGCAGTACGCACTGGCACGCATCATCAACGTCGGCTTGCAGCGCCTACGCGATGACATGTTTGCCAAGATGTTGCGCGCACACCTCCCGCTGTACGAACAGGAGAGTGCCAGCAGCCTGGCCAACACCGTGGTTTACGAGGTACAAAACGGGTCCTCGGTTCTGATCCACACCCTGATCCGGCTGCTCCGCGATACCCTGACCCTGCTGGCCCTGGTCGTTTACCTGCTTTACCTCAACTGGAAGCTCACTGCGGTGGTCGCGCTTATCCTGCCGCCGCTGATCATCATGGTTCGCAGCCTCACCCGGCGCTTGTACCGGCTCTCGCAGCAAACCCAGCACGCCACCGACCAATTGGCCTATGTGGTCGAAGAAAATGTCCTGGCCCACAGAGATATTCGTCTGCACGCAGCCCAGGGGCAGCAGGCTCGACGGTTTGGCCAGTTGAGCAACACCCTGCGCCAGCTCTCGCTAAAAAGCACCCTCGCACACAGCGGCATGAGCGCACTGACTCAAATACTGTCGGCCTTGGCACTCTCGGCCGTGATCGCGATCGCTTTGATGCAAAGCCAGGCGGGGCTGACCACGGTGGGCGGCTTTGTGGCTTTCATCACGGCCATGCTGCTGGTGATTGCGCCGCTCAAAAGCCTGGCGGAAATCGGCAGCCCCCTGACCCGAGGCGTAGCGGCCATTGAGCGCGCGCTGCGTCTGCTCGAGGAGGTTCCTGATGAGACCAGCGGTCAACATCAGAGCCGCCGTGCCCGAGGGGAAATCGAGTTTCAATCGGTGCAGGTGCGCTACAGCAACGAGGGCAGCGCGGCACTGGACAACTTGAGCCTGCACATTCATGCCGGCCAGACCGTCGCTTTGGTGGGCAGTTCAGGCTCAGGCAAGAGCACGCTGGTCAACCTTCTGCCTCGCCTGGTAGCCCGCCAAGGTGGACAGGTCCTGCTCGATGGCATAGACCTTGAACGCTGGGACCTGGCCAATCTGCGTGCGCAATTTGGCTATGTTAGTCAACATGTGGTGATGCTCAACGATAGCTTGGCCGTCAATGTCGCCCTGGGCCAGGAGCCCGACCGCCGGCGAGTGGAGCAGTGCCTGGTCGCGGCCAACCTGGAGTCGCTGCTGGAGGACCTGCCACAAGGCATGGACAGCCCGATCGGCCACAACGCGATGCAACTGTCTGGCGGTCAGCGCCAACGCCTAGCGATCGCCAGAGCCTTGTACAAGGACGCCCCCGTGCTGATCCTCGACGAGGCCACCTCTGCGCTGGATAACGAGTCAGAACTGTTCGTTCAGCAGGCCATAGACCGGGTGCGAGCGGGCCGGACTTCACTGGTGGTGGCGCATCGACTCTCGACGATTCAGCATGCCGATCGTATCGTCGTGCTGGAGGGGGGGCAAATCGTAGAGACCGGCACGCATCTGCAGTTGATGGCGCTTGGTGGCCATTACTCCCATCTGTACAGTTTGGGCTTTAAGGCCTGAGAACCAACGACCAGTACAGCGGGCCACTCGAAAAAGGCTCGCGCGCTCAAAGCAACACCACATCGTACCGTTCCTGCGGCAGCGCCGCATCGGCCTGCAAAGAAATCGGCTTGCCGATGAAGTCGGACAAGCCCGCCAGATGCTGGCTTTCCTCATCCAGGAATAACTCAATGACCGCGGGGGCAGCGATCACCCGAAATTCTCGTGGGTTGAACTGACGAGCTTCACGCAAAATTTCACGCAGGATGTCGTAGGTGACGCTGCGCGCGGTCTTGACGATTCCGCGGCCGTCACAGGTGGGGCAGGGCTCGCACAATTGGTGGGCCAGCGATTCCCGGGTGCGCTTGCGTGTCATCTCGAGCAGTCCAAGCGCAGAAAAGCCATTGACCGTGGTTTTCACCCGATCGCGGGACAACTGTTTTTTGAGCTCTTCAAGAACCGCCTGTCGGTGCTCAGGCCGGGCCATGTCGATGAAGTCGACGATCATGATGCCCCCCAGATTGCGCAAGCGCAGTTGGCGGGCGATGGCCTGGGCCGACTCCAGATTGGTCTTGAAAATGGTGTCCTCGAAGTTGCGAGCCCCCACATAAGCGCCTGTGTTGACATCGATGGTGGTCAGCGCTTCGGTCTGGTCGATGATCAGGTAGCCGCCCGACTTGAGGTCGACCCGGCGTCCCAAGGCCCGGACAACCTCCTCATCGATGTTGTGCAGGTCAAATATCGGGCGCTCGCCGGTATAAAGAACAATGCGCTCGGCTTGATCGGGCGTGAATTCGAGAGCGAAATCCTGCAGAGCCCGATGCTGCTCACGCGAATCAATGCGAATGAACTGAGTCAGCGGCGAGGCAATATCGCGCAGAACTCGTTGCATCAAGGTGAGGTCTTGGTGGAGTAAAGACGCGGGGGGCAGCCGAACCGATTGCTCACGAATCCGGGACCAGGTTTTAGACAGATAGGCGATATCGTCGGACAGCTCGGTATCGCTGGCCTCTTCTGCATTGGTTCGCAGAATGAAACCACCGAGATCTCCGGCCAGCCTCTGCAAGCGCTGACGCAGCTCCAGCCTTTGGTCGGGCGGGATTTTCTGCGACACACCGATGTGTCGATCCTGCGGCAAATAGACCAGAAGCCGGCCAGCAACACTTACTTGCGCGCTGAGCCGTGCCCCTTTCGTCCCGATGGGGTCTTTGAGCACTTGCACCAACAAGGTTTGCCCCTCGAACACCTGCTTTTCGATGGGCAAAGCTGGCTCGACCCGCCCCCCTTCTGTCTCGGTATGACGGCTGGCGATGCTGCTCAAGAGGTCGCCGACATGCAAAAACCCCGCCCGCTCCAGCCCTATGTCGACAAAGGCCGACTGCATGCCCGGTAAAACCCGCGCCACCTTACCCAGGTAGATATTGCCCACCAAACCGCGCTCGAGCGCGCGCTCGACATGCAACTCCTGCACAGCCCCTTGCTCGACCAAGGCCACGCGGGTCTCCTGGGGCGACCAATTGATCAGGATTTCTTGCGGCATGCGGCTGCTCAGGATTTCAAACCAAGTTGATCAAGTATCAAAGCGGTCTCTCTCAGGGGAAGCCCCATGATGCCAGAGTAGCTGCCGCGAATCGAAACCACAAAGGCGGCGGCTCGGCCCTGGATGGCGTAAGCCCCGGCCTTGCCCAGGGCCTCGCCAGAGGCAACATAGCGCCGAATTTGCGCCGGCGTAAGCCCATCGAAGGTCACACTGGACAGGCTCAGGGCTTGAAGGCGTCGCCGCCCCGCCTCGACGGCCACAGCGGTCAGCACCCGATGGGTTCGGCCGGACAGACGGGTGAGCATCTGCCTGGCCTGCGCCTGGTCAACTGGCTTTCCGAGGATCTCGCGCCCAATCGCCACCGTGGTGTCGGCGCACAGGATCGGAGCTGGCGGCAGCCCCATCCTGCGCCGCCGCATCACCGCAGCGTCAAGCTTGAGCGCGGTCACACGCTGCACATAAGCAGCTGCCGACTCGCGCCCGATCACCGCCTCGAGCGCCTCGGCATCTTCGTCGGGGTCAGGCAGCAAGCGCTGAAAACTCACCCCCAGCTGTTCGAGCAGTTGGGCACGGCGCGGACTTTGCGAGGCCAGATAGATCATGCGCGATGGTAAGGGTGATGGGCGTTGATGCTCCAGGCCCGATACAGCTGCTCGAGCAATAGCACTCGCACCAAGGCATGCGGCAAGGTCAGGTCGGACAAGCGAATGCGCTCGTGGGCCGCCTGCTTGAGTCCCGGGTCCAGGCCGTCTGCACCGCCGATCAGCCAAGCCACATCTGTGCCCTCTTGCTGCCAAGCCAGCAATCTGTCGGCCAGGCCCTGGGTCGACAGATTGCTGCCCCTCTCGTCCAGCGCAAGGACCCGGCAGCCTTTGTGCATCGCCGACTCCAATCGCTCGCGCTCGGCCTGTAACAAGACCGACACCGGCTTGCCAGTGCGCACCTCGGCCCGAACCGTCTTGACCTCGACACGAAAGTCCGGCGCAAAGCGTTTGAGGTATTCGTCGCAGGCGGTTTGCGCCCAGTCGGGCAATTTGAGCCCCACGGCGACGATCTGCAGCTTCATGGACTGGCCGGTCCGGTTTTACGGGGAGATTTTCGTGCTGACGCGGAGGGGGCGCTGCGCTTTTTGGCCGCTGCCGGCGGTTGACCGACCGGGCTGGCCGGGGCAGGCTTGACCGAACGGGTAGCGGTCTTCTTGACAGCCCCCGACTTCTTCGCGGCGGTGGGCTTTTTGGCAGGTGCGGCCTGACCCTGCGCTTGTCCAGCGGCACGCTTTCGAGGCCCAGCTTGCTCAGCAGCAGGCGGGTTCGCTGCCTTGGCCGACGGTTTGGTCGCTCGGGCTGCTCGCGACTTCACCGGCTTTTCACCCCACAACTCTTCCAGGTGGTAGTACTGCCGTATGGAAGGCTGCATGATGTGAACCACCGCCGCTCCACAATCAACGATGATCCACTCTCCGTTGTCCTCGCCCTCGATGCGCGGTTTGTCAAAGCCGGCCTCCCGGACCGCATCGCGCACGCTGGCCGCCAAGGCCTTGGTCTGGCGGTTCGAGGTGCCCGAGGCCACAACAACCCGCTCGAACAAGGAAGTCAGGTGCTCGGTGTCAAAGACCTGAATATCCTGCGCCTTCACATCCTCCAGGCCATCGACGATGGCCTTCTGGAGCTTGGTGACATTGCGCTTGAGGGCGGGAGACAGTGAATCGGTCATGCGAACAAACCGGCGGCAAGCCGGCTTCAAGGTAAACCCGGATCAACCGGGCACATAGAGGTGGTGTTCCGAAATATAACGCGCCACCGCCTCAGGTAGCTGGGGGGACAGCGCAGCGACAGGCAGCCCGCGGGCCAAATGCTCGCGCAAAGCGGTGGCGCTGATGGCCATTGGGCTCAGACGCAGATGTCGCACCGGCACATCGTCCGGGCCACCCTGCGCCAGGTCGGGCCGGTCAACCACGCACACATGAGCCTGCTTCGCCACTTCCCGCCAGCGCCTCCATGTGCTGAAAGCCGCCCACTGATCGCCGCCGATAACCAGATAAAGCTCGGCCTGCGGCTGTTCCAGGTGCAACGCTTGCAAGGTGTCTATGGTGTAAGTGGGACCACCGCGCGCGATTTCGCGGTCGTCTACTAAAACACCGGGCAGCCCTGCAAATGCCAACCGCGCCATCGCCAGCCTGTGGGCGCCCGGCGTCAGGGACCGACTCTTGTGCCAAGCCTGCCCGGTCGGGATGATGCGCAGTTCATCGAGTTCAAGTTGATCCAAAGCCGCACGGGCCAGCGCAACATGGGCCTGGTGCGGCGGATCGAAGGCTCCGCCGAGCAGTCCGATTCGATGCGCGCGAACGCTCAAACCCAGTCCTTGGCCACCAGAAAGTCACGCAGTAATCGCCCCTCGGGCGAATCAGGCGCATCCTCGCGGCGGTACGCCCAACTGCAATGGAGCGGCATGGACAACAGAATTGATTCCGTCCGTCCGCCGGACTGCAAGCCGAAATGTGTACCGCGGTCCCACACCAGGTTGAATTCGACATAACGGCCGCGCCGGTAGAGCTGGAAATCGCGCTCGCGCTGCCCGTAGGGCGTGGCCAGCCTGCGCTCGGCGATCGGTACATAAGCCGGCAGAAATTGGTTGGCCAAGGCGGTCAGCATGTCAAAGCTGCGCTGCATGCCCAGCTCATTGAAGTCATCAAAAAACACGCCACCGATACCCCGGGGCTCACCGCGGTGCTTGAGAAAAAAATACTCATCGCACCATTTTTTGAAGCGCGGATATTTATCAGCACCAAACGGATCAAGCGCCTGCTTGCATTGGGTGTGGAAATGAACCGCGTCCTCTTCGAAGGCGTAGTAGGGAGTCAGATCCATGCCGCCGCCGAACCAGGCCACCTTTTCAGCGGCCTGCGGGGACGCCATGATCATGCGCACATTCATATGCACCGTGGGCACATAGGGGTTGCGCGGATGGAAAACCAGAGACACACCCATGGCCTCAAAGGGCGCGCCAGCCAGCTCGGGGCGGTGCTGCGTGGCCGAAGGCGGCAGACGCGGCCCCCGCACCTGAGAAAAACCACAGCCGGCCCGCTCGAAGACCTCGCCGTCCTCCAGGAGGATGGTCAGGCCCTCGCCTTGCAGCGTCTCCCCCGGATCCTTGCGCCAGGCATCGCGCACCGGCTGACCACCGTCGAGCCGCACGACCTCGCCAATGATGCGTTGCTGCAAATCCAGAAAAAAAGATCGTGCCTCATTGAAATCTGTGGTGTTCATCATCCCCCCTTGCCGCTCTCGAGTCGGATGGGCGCGGCCTGATCAGCTCGCAAACCGGTGCAGCCGTGCAACAGCCCCGCAATCCGATCGATATCTTCATCCTCTCGCCCACTGAGCTCGATGGCATCGATCATGCGCACCTGCTTGCGGCCATAGTCGAGCGCGGCGATCATCAGGGGAACCCGCGCCTTCAAGGCTACCCGATAGAAACCGCTGCGCCACCCCGGGCGCCAGCTGCGCGTGCCCTCCGGGGTGATGGCCAGCCAGAAACACTCGCCCGCCTGTTGCTTGCGCTCGAACAATTCGACCATCTGCTCGACCACCCCGTGCGCGGCGGATCGGTCAACAGGCACGCCGCCAAGCCAGCGCAGCCAGGCGCCAAAGACAGGGATGCGAAACAAGGACTGTTTGCCCAAAAACCTGGCCTCCAGACCCATGCCCCATTTAGCCAGCAGCCCCACCGGGAAATCCCAATTGGAGGTGTGGGGATAGACCACGATGACGCCCTGCAAACGGGGCAAGCCCTGGAAGTGCAAAGACCACCCCAACCACCCCAGCACCCGACGCGCCCAGGGGCTTCCGCGCAGCTGGATCGGATGGGGCGTCGGGGTGCTGTCCATGGGTCGCTCTCAGGCCTTCATGGCCCGATGGGCAATGTCGCGCCGATATTGCATGCCGTCAAAACAAATCTGGTCGACCGCCGCGTACGCCCGCTGATGGGCCTGACGCAGCGATTCACCCAGGGCAGTCACGCAAAGCACCCGACCGCCCGCGGTCAGGGTCTGCCCCTGATACTGACGGGTTGCGGCATAAAAAACCGTGCAGTCCGCTTCAGACCCGTCAAGCGGCAGGCCCTTGATGACATCGCCCTGGCGCACCTGGGCGGGATAGCCATGCGCCGCCATAACCACGCCTAGCGCCCAGCGCCGGTCCCACTCAAGCTCAATCTGATCGAGCTCGCCTGAAGTGGCAGCCATGAGCACATCAAACAAATCAGACTTCAGGCGCATCAGGATCGGCTGAGTTTCCGGGTCACCCATGCGGCAATTGAACTCGAGGGTGGACGGTTTTCCCTGGGCGTCGATCATCAGTCCCGCATAGAGAAAGCCCGTATAGGGCAGTCCGTCTTTTTCCATGCCGCGCACCGTCGGCAAAATGATTTCGCGCATGGCCCGGGCGTGCACCTCTGGCGTGACCACCGGCGCCGGGGAGTAAGCCCCCATGCCCCCGGTATTGGGCCCCTGATCCCCATCGAGCAGGCGCTTGTGATCCTGGCTGGTCGCCAAGGCGAGCACATGCCGGCCATCACACAGGACGATGAAACTGGCCTCTTCACCACCGAGGAACTGCTCGATCACCACACGGGCCCCTCCGGCGTTATGGGTCACACCCAAACCTTGATCGAGCAGCATGAAATCGACCGCCTGGTGCGCCTCCTGCAGCGTCATCGCCACCACCACACCCTTGCCGGCGGCCAACCCATCGGCCTTGACCACAATGGGCGCGCCCATCCGGTCGATGTAGGCATGGGCCGGGGCAGCCTCGGTAAAGGTTTCATACTCGGCGGTGGGAATGCCGTGGCGCTTCATGAAGGCTTTGGAAAAAGCCTTGGAGCTCTCAAGCTGAGCCGCCTGCCGCGTCGGGCCAAAGATGCGCAAGCCGTGGGCGCGAAATTCGTCCACGATCCCGCTGGCCAAGGGCTGCTCGGGGCCCACCACCGTCAGTCCGATCTTTTCTTCCTGCGCCCAGCGACACAGGGCCGTTACATCGGTCAGGTCCAGATTGACCAGACGCTGATCGAGCGCCGTGCCGCCATTACCTGGGGCCACATAAACCGCCTGCACCTTGCGCGACTGCGCCAGCTTCCAGGCCAGGGCATGTTCACGCCCGCCTCCCCCCACCACCAGAACCTTCATCAATTTTCCTTGTGACTGACTTAGAGATTGAGCTCGGCGTTATGGTAGACCGCTTGCGTGTCGTCCAGATCCTCCAGCGCGTCAAGCAGCTTTTGCATCTTCTGAGCGCTGTCCCCACTCAATTCAATACTGCCATCGGCCCTCATGGTGACCTCAGCGAGCTCGGGCTGTAGGCCGGCCGACTCCAACGCCTTGCGAACCGCCTCGAAATCGCCGGCGGCGCACAAGACTTCGATCGCGCCGTCCGAATCGGTCAGCACATCCTCGGCGCCGGCCTCCAATGCGAGTTCCATCACCTGGTCCTCGTTGGTCCCCGGCGCAAAAACGAATTGCCCGCAATGCTTGAACTGAAAGGCGACCGAGCCTTCGGTGCCCATATTGCCACCGTACTTGGAAAAAGCATGTCGCACCTCGGCGACGGTGCGCACCCGGTTATCGGTCATGCAGTCAACCATCACCGCCGCCCCGCCGATACCGTAGCCCTCATAGCGGATCTCCTCGTAGTTCACCCCCTCAAGGTTGCCAGTGGCCTTGTCGACATTGCGCTTGATATTGTCGGCCGGCATATTGGCCGCCTTGGCTTTTTCAATGGCCAAGCGCAAACGCGGATTCATGTTGATATCGCCACCGCCCGCCCGGGCAGCCACAATGATTTCGCGGGTGATGCGGGTCCAGATCTTGCCGCGCTTTTCGTCCTGGCGTCCCTTGCGATGCTGGATATTCGCCCACTTGCTATGACCGGCCACTGAAGAACCCTCGCTTTTGTATTAACCTTCGGACCGCATTCTACTTTTCACCTTATCTCTCCCCGCGAGTCCCGCATGGCCACCCCCCTTCTCATCGCAAAAAACGCCCGCGCCGAATGTCACCTGCTACCCGAACTGGCGAACCGACACGGCCTGATCACCGGCGCCACCGGGACCGGCAAAACCGTGACCTTGCAAACCTTGGCTGAGCAGTTTTCCCGTCTGGGGGTGGCTGTGTTCATGGCCGATGTCAAGGGTGACCTGACTGGGATCAGCCAAGCCGGCCGGCCGTCGGACAAACTTAAGGCAGCGCTATCGGAGCGGAGCCTGGAGATGCCCGAGCCCCAGGCCTGCCCCACTCAACTGTGGGATGTGTTCGGGCAGCAAGGGCATCCGGTACGGGCCACGATTTCCGATATGGGTCCGCTACTGCTCGGTCGCATGCTCGGCCTCAATGAAATCCAGTCGGGCGTGCTCAACCTGGTCTTCAAGATCGCCGACGACCAGGGCCTGCTGCTGCTCGACCTCAAGGATCTGCGGGCCATGCTGCAGCATGTGGGCGAGAAGGCCAAGGACTACACCACGCAATACGGCAATATCAGCGCCGCCAGCGTAGGGGCGATCGCCCGCGGGCTGCTTCAGCTCGAAACCCAGGGGGGAACCGAGTTTTTTGGCGAGCCCATGCTCGATATCGAAGACTTCATGCAGACCGACGCGCGCGGTCATGGCATGGTCAATGTCCTGGCCGCCGACAAGCTGATGAATTCGCCCCGGCTGTACGCGACCTTTCTGCTGTGGTTGCTGTCGGAGGTATTCGAACGGCTGCCCGAGGTCGGCGATCTTGAGAAACCCAAGCTGGTGTTTTTCTTCGATGAAGCGCATCTGCTTTTCAACGAGGCGCCCAAGGTGCTGCTCGAGCGTATCGAGCTGGTGGTGCGTCTGGTTCGCTCCAAGGGGGTAGGCGTCTACTTTGTCACACAAAACCCCATGGACATCCCCGACAGCGTATTGGCTCAATTGGGCAACCGTATCCAGCATGCGCTGCGCGCCTTCACCCCACGCGATCAAAAAGCTGTCAAGGCCACCGCACAGACCATGCGCGCACAGCCCGGCCTGGACATTGAGGCGACCATCACCGAGCTTGCGGTGGGCGAGGCGCTGGTGAGTCTGCTCGATGCCAAGGGCAAGCCCTCCCCCACCGAGCGCGCTTTTGTACTTCCGCCGGCCAGCCAGCTCGGCCCCATCAACAGCGAGCAGCGCCAAGCTTTGCTGGCCCAGTCGCTGGTGGCAGGCGTCTACGAGCAGGCCGTCGATCGCGAGTCGGCCCACGAGCGGCTGATGGGATCAGCATCGAACCCGAAGGCTACAGCGCTTGCGACGACATCACCCGCGCAGTCCGACGCCGGCCTGATGGGCGGGGTCAGCGATATCCTCTTTGGCTCGACCGGCCCGCGAGGTGCCAAGCGCGACGGCTTGGCTCAAACCCTGGTCAAGTCAGCGGTCCGAACCATAGGCAGCTCGGTCGGCCGTGAAATCGTACGCGGCGTGCTCGGCGGATTGCTGGGCGGTCGGCGACGCTGATTCCCGGCGCACTGCGCTGCGTTGCCTGGGGGACAATAAGGGCCCACTCGCTGCGCCCCTTCCATGTCCCGATTTCTCACCGCTGCCTTGTACAAGTTTGTCGGCCTCGACGACTTCGCCACTTTGCGCGAGCCCCTGTATCGCTATTGCCAAGCCCGCCAGATCAAGGGCACCCTGCTGTTAGCCCTGGAGGGTATCAACGGTACGGTCTCAGGCCCGCCAGAGGGCGTGCGCGAGTTGCTGCAACATCTGCGCGAAGATCCGCGCCTGGCCGATCTGGAGCACAAGGAATCGTGGAGCGAGCGTGAGCCCTTCTATCGACTCAAGGTCAAGCTCAAGAAAGAGATCGTGACCCTCGGCGTACCCGGTCTGGAGCCCCATCGCATGGCCGGTCAGTACATTGGACCGGCGCAGTGGAATGAATTGATGGCCCAAGACGATTTGGTGCTGATCGATACGCGCAACGATTACGAAGTTCAGGTGGGCACATTCGAGGGCGCCATCAATCCGCGAACCCGCAGTTTTTCAGAGTTGCCCCACTGGCTCGCGCAGCAAGTGCAGCCCGGTGGCCTGCTGGCCGAGCGCAGCGGCCGCAAGCCCAAGGTGGCGATGTTCTGTACCGGCGGCATACGCTGCGAAAAATCCACCGCGCTGCTTCGCACCATGGGCTTTGAGGAGGTCTATCACCTGCAAGGCGGCATCCTCAAATATCTCGAAACTGTCCCCGTGGAACGCAGCGCCTGGCGTGGTGAATGCTTTGTTTTCGACGAACGCGTGTCTGTCGGTCACCAGCTCAAGACCGGCCAGTTCCAGCTCTGCCGCTCGTGCCGCCATCCCTTGAGCGAAGACGACAAACGGTCGCCGCTCTATGAAGACGGCGTGAGCTGTCCGCGGTGCCATAACAACCTGACCCAGGAGCAGCGCCGAAAGTTTTCCGAGCGGCAGCGCCAAATCCAGTTGGCCCGAGTACGCGGCGAACGCCATATCGGGGTGCCGCGGGGTCGCCAGCCCGCAAAGCCCACCCCCGACGCCGAATAACAGTAAGGCGGGCCCGTCCTGCGGCCTCGGGGCCCCCTCTCCTCCTGCGGCGCAACTCAAGCGCCGTGACCGCGACTTACCCCGTGGTGGCCTCTTCAGACTCCGGCTTGGACTTGCCCTCCTTCTTGGGCAGCGGCTGTATGTCCAGCGTGACCTCACCGGTTTCCACGCCCTTTTCGTCGGCGCTCAGCTTGATGTCGACCGACAAACGGCCCCCGTCAACCAGGCGTCCGAACAGCAACTCGTCGGCCAGGGCACGGCGCACGGTGTCCTGGATGAGTCGCTGCATGGGCCGAGCGCCCATCAGCGGGTCAAAGCCCTTTTTCGCCAGGTACTTGCGCAAGGCATCGGAGAAGGTGACCTCGACCTTCTTCTCGGCCAGTTGCTGCTCGAGTTGCAGCAGAAACTTGTCGACCACACGCAAAATCACCGCCTCATCGAGGGCCTTGAAGCTGACGATGGCATCCAGGCGATTGCGGAACTCGGGCGTGAACAGTCGCTTGATATCGGCCATCTCGTCGCCCGCCTCGCGAGGATTGGTGAACCCGATCGTGGCTTTGTTCATCGTCTCCGCACCGGCGTTGGTGGTCATGATGACTATGACATTGCGGAAGTCTGCCTTGCGACCGTTGTTGTCGGTCAGCGTGCCGTGGTCCATCACCTGCAGCAAGACATTGAAAATATCCGGATGGGCCTTCTCGATCTCATCGAGCAAAAGCACCGCGTGCGGTTTCTTGGTGATTGCCTCGGTCAGCAATCCGCCCTGATCAAAGCCGACATAGCCCGGGGGCGCGCCGATGAGCCGGCTGACCGCATGCCGCTCCATGTACTCGGACATGTCGAAGCGGATCAGATCGATCCCCAGGATATAGGCCAGTTGCCGCGCCGCCTCGGTCTTGCCCACCCCGGTAGGACCGGAGAAGAGGAAGGCGCCAATGGGCTTGTCAACCTTGCCCAGACCAGAGCGCGCCATCTTGACCGCCGAGGCCAACACATCAAGAGCCTTGTCCTGACCGAACACCACACTCTTGAGGTCACGCTCGAGCGTCTTGAGTTTGCCGCGATCGTCGTTGGACACATTGGCCGGCGGAATACGCGCAATCTTGGCGACGATATCTTCGACCTCAGACTTGGTGATGGTCTTCTTGCGCTTGGAAGCAGGCAGGATACGCTGGGCGGCCCCCGCCTCGTCGATCACATCAATGGCCTTGTCCGGCAGATGCCTGTCGTTGATGTAACGAGCGCTGAGCTCGGCGGCGGCCTGCAAGGCGGCCACCGCGTACTTCACGCCATGATGCTCCTCGAAACGAGATTTGAGTCCCTTGAGGATATCCACCGTTTCGGCCACGCTGGGCTCGACCACATCGACCTTCTGGAAACGACGCGAGAGCGCGGCGTCTTTCTCAAAGATACCGCGGTACTCGGTAAATGTGGTGGCCCCGATGCACTTGAGCTGACCCGAGCTGAGCGCCGGCTTAAGCAAGTTGGAAGCATCAAGGGTGCCGCCAGAGGCCGCGCCAGCGCCAATGAGGGTGTGTATTTCGTCGATGAACAAAACGGCATTGGGCTTGTCCTTGAGCGACTTGAGTACGCCCTTGAGACGCTGCTCGAAATCACCGCGGTACTTGGTACCCGCCAACAAGGCCCCCATGTCCAGCGAATAGACCTGAGACTCCGCCAGGATTTCCGGCACATCCTTCTGGGTGATGCGCCAAGCAAGCCCCTCGGCAATGGCCGTCTTGCCGACACCCGCCTCGCCCACCAGAAGCGGGTTGTTCTTGCGACGACGACACAGGATTTGAATCACCCGCTCGACCTCGTAGTGACGGCCGATGAGCGGGTCAATCTTGCCAGACAAGGCCTGCGCGTTGAGATTGAGCGTGTACTGCTCCAGAGGCGAAGCTTTCTCGTTCTTTTCCGAGCTTTCCTCGTTCTCCGAGGCGCTCTCATTGGATTTTTGAGGCTCCGGTGGGTCGCTCTTCTTGATGCCATGGGCGATGTAGTTGACGACATCAAGCCGGGTCACACCTTGCTGGTGCAGGTAGTACACCGCGTGCGAGTCTTTTTCGCCAAAAATGGCCACCAGCACATTAGCACCGGTGACCTCCTTCTTGCCGTTACCGGTGGACTGCACATGCATGATGGCGCGCTGGATCACGCGCTGGAAACCCAGAGTGGGTTGGGTATCCACATCGTCTGTGCCAGCCACCTGGGGGGTGTTGTCCTTGATGAAGTTGGACAGCGACTTGCGCAGGTCTTCCACATTGGCCGAGCAGGCCCGCAGCACCTCGGCGGCGCTGGGGTTGTCAAGCAAGGCCAGGAGCAGGTGCTCCACCGTGATGAATTCGTGGCGCTGCTGACGCGCCTCCACGAAGGCCATGTGCAAGCTAACTTCAAGTTCTTGAGCAATCATTCGCGTTTCCTTTCAGCTTGCATAAAAATCGGGCAACTCATCGGCACATGGGGGCAATTTTCAGGATTCAAGCGGCTCACTGATGCATTGCAGGGGATGGCCGTTGCGGCGGGCCGCTTCCGTGACCTGATCCACTTTGGTTACCGCCACATCCTTGGAAAACACGCCACAGACACCCTTGCCGTCCAGATGTATCTTGAGCATGATCTGGGTCGCCGTCTCACGGTCCTTGTTAAAGAACTCCTGGATGATCACCACCACGAATTCCATCGGGGTGTAATCGTCGTTGAGCAACACCACTTGATACATTTGCGGCGGCTTGACCCGCTCGGGTCGACGCTCGAGCACCACGGCGTCACCCGGCGGGCCGGGCTGCAGGGCCGGCGGCTTGGGTGAGGAGGGGATTTGAGGCAATTTTGTCGCCATGAAACACATTCTAGCGATCGCAAAATGTCCTGGTGAGCTCGCGCCGTCCGAGCCGGGCGGCGTGGCTGCCGCGCCACGCCTGCGGCAGAGCGACGACCCCGAAAAAAAGCCGCGTCGGACGAACATCCGGAGCGGCTTCTTGCATTTAGAAACCCCACCGCCATCGGCCGTGAAGGGTCTGCAGGGCACTTACATGTGCTCGATCATCACCTGCCCAAAGCCCGAACAGCTCACCTGGGTCGCCCCCTCCATCAAGCGGGCGAAGTCATAGGTCACCTTCTTGCTCTGAATGGATTTTTCCATGGACTTGATGATCAAGTCGGCCGCCTCGATCCAGCCTATGTGACGCAGCATCATCTCGGCTGAAAGAATTTCCGAGCCCGGGTTGACATAGTCCTTACCGGCATACTTGGGCGCCGTACCGTGGGTAGCCTCAAACATGGCGACCGTGTCGCTGAGGTTGGCACCCGGCGCAATACCGATCCCGCCGACCTGGGCAGCCAAGGCATCGGAGGCATAGTCGCCGTTGAGGTTGAGGGTGGCAATCACGCTGTACTCGGCCGGGCGCAACAAAATTTGCTGCAGGAAGGCATCGGCAATGCTGTCCTTGATCGTGATTTCCTTGCCAGTCTTGGGATTCTTGAGCTTGCACCAGGGGCCGCCATCGATCAATTGGGCGCCGAACTCGCGCTGGGCCAAGGCATAGCCCCAATCGCGGAACCCGCCCTCGGTGAATTTCATGATGTTGCCCTTATGCACCAGGGTCACACTGGACTTGTCGTTATCAATCGCATACTGGATGGCCTTGCGCACCAACCGCTCCGTGCCCTCCCGCGAAACCGGCTTGATGCCGATGCCCGAGGTATTGGGAAAGCGGATCTTTTTGACGCCCATCTCATCGATCAGGAACTTGATCAACTTCTTGGCCTTGTCAGATTCGGCCTCGTATTCGATACCCGCATAAATATCTTCCGAGTTCTCGCGGAAGATCACCATGTTGGTCTTTTCCGGCTCCTTCAAGGGCGAAGGGACCCCCTTGAAATACTGGACCGGCCGCAGACAGACATACAGGTCGAGCTCCTGGCGCAAAGCCACATTGAGCGATCGAATTCCGCCCCCGACCGGCGTGGTCAAAGGCCCTTTGATGGACACCACATACTCGCGCACCACCTGCAGGGTTTCTTCGGGCAACCAGACATCCGGGCCATAGACCTGCGTGGACTTCTCGCCGGCGTAAACCTCCATCCAATGAATCTTGCGCTTGCCGGCGTAAGCCTTGGCCACCGCCGCGTCAACCACCTTGAGCATGACCGGGGTGATGTCCAGACCGGTGCCATCGCCCTCGATATAAGGAATGATGGGGTGATCGGGAACGTTCAAGGAATTGTCAGCATTGACGGTGATTTTCTGCCCTTGCGCGGGAACCTTGATGTGTTTGTACATGAGGGAAAGTCTCCAGGGGGAGTCGAGTAAAGCCTGACGGCCATTGGCGTGCAAGCACGCGCCCGCCGATGGACGGGCCGAAAAATTCTAGCGCTGAAAGCCGAACGCGATTCTTACGGCCAGGCTGTCAACCGCTGCCCGGGGACTGCCGTTAAGGTCTTGTCAGCTGGAAATCCCTCCGGCGGACCTTTACAAACCGACCCTCTGAAGGATCTCCAAATGAGCAAAGTACTCGCCACCCTGATTTCCGGCCTCTTCGCCGCCGGCGCA
Source organism: Betaproteobacteria bacterium (assembly GCA_016868205.1). Classification (GTDB taxonomy): domain Bacteria; phylum Pseudomonadota; class Gammaproteobacteria; order Burkholderiales; family Burkholderiaceae_C; genus Polaromonas. The sequence continues at coordinate 22,549 of VGHR01000014.1, read as the reverse complement.
TTCGCCCAAACTCCGGCCGCCCCGGCTGCAGCCCCCGCCGCCCCGGCCAAAGCCGAAGCCAAGGCTGAAAAGAAAGACGAGAAGAAGGCTGAAAAGAAAGCCGAAAAAAAGGCTGAAAAGAAAGCTGAGAAAAAAGAAGAAGCCAAGAAGTAATCTCTGGCCTTCCCCCGACAAGCCCGCCTCGCGCGGGCTTTTCTGTGTCTGCTCGCCTATGATCGAGATCCCAAGCACGCCGCCCGGCCCCGCCGCGGGCCGCCCCGCATGACACTTCCGAGTCTATCTATCGTTTCTCTCCTGCGCCGGCTTTGCCTGCTAGCGGGCCTTCTGCTGACCTCCCCTGCCTGGTCCGAACAGCCGCAGACCGATTTGCCGCGACTGCAACTGGGCACGGGTATCCACCGCATCGAGGCGCAGGTGGCAAGCACCCCGGCACAACGGCAAGTGGGGCTGATGTGGCGCAAACAAATGCCTCAGCACGAGGGCATGCTCTTCGTCTTCGAGCAACCCTCGGTGCAATGTTTCTGGATGATGAACACGCTGATCCCACTGACGGCCGCCTTTTTGGCCGACGACGGCACCATCGTCAATCTGGCCGACATGAAGCCACAGACCACCGACTCCCACTGTTCCAGCCGGCCGGTGCGTTATGTGCTTGAAATGAACCAGGGCTGGTTTGCCAAGCGGACCATAGGCCCGGGCACTCGCCTGACCGGCTTGCCTCAGCGCCCTTGAGGTCGGCGTCCCCGAAAAAAACCGGCCCGCAGGCCGGCGACTTTTCAGCGCAGACGCTTCAGGCGAAATTCTTCTCGGCAAAATCCCAGTTCACCAGCTTGTCCAGGAAGGTTTCAACGAACTTCGGGCGCATATTGCGGTAGTCGATGTAGTAGGCGTGCTCCCACACATCAATGGTCAGCAAGGCCTTCTCGCCGGTGGTCAGGGGCGTACCTGCAGCACCGGTATTGACAATATCGACGGTGCCGTCGGCTTTCTTGACCAGCCAAGTCCAGCCCGAGCCGAAGTTACCCACGGCCGATTTGGTGAAGGCTTCCTTGAAAGCGGCGTAAGAACCCCACTTGGCTTGAATGGCCGCGGCCAGCGCGCCGGAGGGCTCTCCGCCCCCAGCGGGCTTCATGCAATTCCAGAAGAAGGTGTGGTTCCAGATCTGGGCCGCGTTGTTGTAGATGCCGCCGCTGGATTTCTTGACGATGTCCTCCAGCGACATGTGCTCAAACTCCGTGCCTTTCTGCAAATTGTTGAGGTTGACCACATAGGCGTTGTGATGCTTGCCGTGGTGGTACTCCAGGGTCTCTTTGCTGTAATGCGGGGCCAGGGCATCGATGGCAAACGGCAGAGCGGGCAAGGTGTGTTCCATAAAAATCCTCTTGTTGAAGGTGGCAGAAAACTCGAAGACCACCATTGTAGGAAGGTTGCCTAAAGCGCGCAGACCTGCGGGCCGGCTCGTGCCCGATTTTTAGACAGATCCCGACTCGGTCGCAGCGTGGGTCGCCAAAACCTGTAACGCCAGCCGCCCGTCGGCCAGCGTCGCCGACAGCGCCTGTCCTGGCCGTGCTTGCACCGCAGCCGTCACCGGTCGGCCCTGCTCATCGGCCAGCCAGGCATAGCCCCGGGCGAGCACAAGTTGCGGGTCGAGCAGGTTCAAACGCGTAGCCAGCCCCTCCAACTGCCGCGACCGGTCAGTCAGCACCTGCTGAAACTGCTGCGGCAGCTTTTCGCTCAGCCGGTCCAGATGCATGTGCCGGCGCTGCCGGGCCAAGGCCGCCGACTGCTGCAGGCGGGCAGCGATCAAAGCCAGTCCCGCTTGCGCCCGGGTCACAGCCTGCGAAGGCCTGCCGAGCCGGGAAGCCAGCCGATCCAGTCGCTGCCCGAGACGGTCAAGCTGCGACTCCTGGGCCCGCACCAAACGGTCCTGCAGTCCTTGCAGCAGACCCAGGCACTGCGAACGAGGTTGGGCCGCCAACTCAGCGGCGGCCGTGGGTGTGGCCGCGCGCACATCAGCGCAAAAGTCGGCAATCGTGAAATCAGTTTCATGGCCCACGCCACAAACCACCGGCATCGGCGCCTTCACGATCAGCTGCGCGAGCACCTCGTCATTGAACGACCAAAGATCCTCCAGAGCGCCACCGCCCCGAACCAGCAGCAACACATCAACTTCGCGCCGTTGGTAGGCCAGCGACAAGGCCAGCCGCAATTCAACCGCCGCCTGCTCACCCTGCACACTGGCCGGATAAACCACCACCGGCACATGGGGGGCGCGGCGCTGCAAGGCCGTCAGTACATCGTGCAATGCAGCCGCCCCGAGCGAAGTGACCACACCAACAGCCCGCGGCCGAGGGGGTAGCGAACGCTTGCGGGCCGGGTCGAACAAGCCTTGGGCCTGCAGGCGGTTCTTCAGCTCGATGAAGCGCTCAAACAGGGTGCCCTGCCCCTCCAGCCGCAGCGACTCCACCACCAGTTGCAACTCGCCGCGCGGCGCGTACAGGCTCAAGCGGCCGCGTAGCTGCACCTGCTGCCCGTCCCGAGGCACAAAATTGAGCAGGGAAGCGGCGCGCTTGAAGAGAGCGCAGCGGATCTGCCCCTCTTCGTCTTTAAGGACGAAGTAACAGTGCCCACTGGAGGCCCGGCTAAAGCCGCTGACCTCGCCGTGAACGCTGACCGGGTTGAAGCGCGCTTGCAGCGCATCGCCCATCGCCTCAAGCAAGGCGCTGACCGCCCAGGACCTCGCAACCGGGTCAGACACCAGCGCCCCCCCGGATACCCCGGGCGGGGTAAGACTTGGCTTGTTTCATGCTTGAAAGGGCTTGCTCAAAACTTGAGCGATTTGTTAAAACTCAACATCGGCGGGCCCTGGCCTTGAGCGAACCCGACTTGACCACAAACTTATCCACAAAAACTGTGGGATCCCTGGACGGGTTAGTTGGACCCCGGCGACTGCTTCGTACCCAGGGCTGGCTGCTGCCCGATAATTTCGATCACCCGCCTCGGTCGGAGGCATCATACAAGTCGAATCCCCGCCCCGTGCATCCGGCAAGAGACGCCCTCTACACCCTTGCGGCCCGACAGGGCTGCACCAGGCCATGAACCCAGGGTTGTCCCGAATCTGGCAGAACCGCGGGCTGGGGGCGCGCCTGCTCTGGCCCCTGTCCCTGGTGTACTGCAGTCTGAACTGGCTTCGGCTGCGGCTGTTTCAGGCAGGTTGGCTGCGGGTACATCGCCTGCCAGTGCCGGTGATTGTGATCGGTAATGTCATCGCCGGCGGCGCCGGGAAAACCCCTTTGGTGATGACTCTGGTGCGCCACTTGCAGGAAAAGGGATGGCGGCCAGGCGTCGTCTCGCGCGGTTACGGACGGCAGGCCGGTCCCGGCCTGGAAGTGCACGCCCATCTGACAGCCCGGCAATGTGGTGACGAGCCGCTACTTATCAAGCAAGGAACCGGCGCCCCGGTGTTCGTGAATGATGACCGGGTCGAGGCGGCGCGCGCCCTGATGCGGGCCCACCCGCAGGTCAATCTGATCGTGGCCGACGATGGACTGCAACACCACCGGCTCGGGCGAACCATCAACATCGCAGTCTTCGACGAAAGAGGCTTGGGCAATGGCTGGCTACTGCCAGCGGGCCCCCTGCGCGAAAGCTGGCCCCGCCGGACTGGCGCTGGCTCTGCCATTGCGCCCATTCATCTGGTGGTGACGGCCACGGCACTGCCGACCGTTGCCGGGCTGCGCTGTACGCGCCACCTGGGCTCGCATGCCTGGGCCGCCGACGGCGCCAGTGTGTCGCTGGAGACCCTAAGGTGCTGCCGCCTGCAGGCGCTGGCCGGCATCGCCAGGCCCGAGGCCTTCTTCGAGATGCTGGAACAACGGGGGCTGGCGCTGGAGCGCCGGCTCGGCTTTGCCGACCACTATGAATTTCAGCTCAGCGATGTGCCCAACGATGCGCAGCTGACCCTGCTGATGACCGAGAAGGATGCAGTCAAGCTCATGCCCTTGGCGGGGCAGCTCAAAACCCGACTGCTGGCCGTGCCCTTGCAGATCAACCCCGACCCCGGCCTGTTCCAAGCCATCGAACAATTGCTTGAACGCGACGGTGCGGCACATCATCCGATACCATCGCACCATGGATAAACGACTACTGGAACTGCTGGTCTGCCCCGTCACCAAGGGGCCTCTCGAATATGACCGCGAACAACAAGAGCTGATCTCGCGCAGCGCGCGCTTGGCCTATCCGATACGCGACGGGATGCCGGTCATGCTGGAGGCGCAGGCGCGCGTGCTCAGCCAAGAGGACATCGAGCGTCCGCGCTGAACTGCCCATGAGTTTTTCGGTTCTGATTCCAGCCCGCCTGGCCTCCAGTCGACTGCCCAACAAACCTCTGGCCGACCTACATGGTCAACCGATGGTCGTGCGGGTGGCCGAACGCGCCCGGCTCAGTCAAGCGCAGCAGGTGGTGGTGGCCGCCGATGACCCGGCGATCGTGCAGGCTTGCCACAAAGCCCATGTGCAATGCATTCTCACCGACCCGGGTCACCGCAGCGGCAGCGACAGATTGGCCCAGGCCTGCGAAATGCTGGGCCTGTCCGGTAACGACATTGTGGTCAATGTACAGGGGGACGAACCACTGATCGATCCACGCTTGATTGATGCGGTGGCATCGCTCCTGGTCAGTCGCCCCGACTGCTCGATGAGTACTGCCGCCCATCCCATCGAGACGGGGCAGGACTTTCTCAATCCAAACATCGTCAAGGTCGTCACTGATGCACGTCAGACCGCCTTGTATTTCTCACGCGCGCCCATTCCTTTTGGCCGTGATGTGGCCCCGTCCGACTGGTGGCTGCAGAGCGGCTGCGAGTTGCCGGGGCCACTGCGTCATGTGGGTATCTACGGCTATCGGGCGAGCTTCCTGCGGCAATTTCCAACCCTGGAGCCGGCGCCCTTGGAACAACTCGAATGTCTGGAGCAACTGCGCGCGCTGTGGCATGGCCACAGGATCGCCGTGCACCTGACACACGAGGCGCCAGGCCCGGGTGTCGATACGCCGGCCGATCTCGAGCACGCGCGACAAATGTTCAGGCCCCCCGGGTAAGACACAGGCACGCGGCTGCGTGCTATCCTCAAGCCCGTCTTCGATGCCGGGGTCCATGAGACCCTGATCGCTTCAGCCGCCCGCAAATCCCACCCTCTGAGGACGACCATGAGACTCATTCTTCTAGGCGCTCCAGGCGCCGGCAAAGGCACTCAAGCCACCTTCATTTGCCGCAAATACGGCATACCGCAAATCTCGACCGGCGACATGCTTCGCGCCGCTGTCAAGGCGGGCTCCGACTTGGGCATGCAGGCCAAAAAAGTGATGGATGCCGGCGGGCTGGTCAGCGACGAGCTCATCATCAATCTGGTCAAAGAGCGTATCGCGCAGCCAGACTGCGCACAGGGCTTTCTCTTCGATGGTTTTCCCCGCACCATCCCTCAGGCCGAGGCCATGCGATCGGCCGGCGTGAAAATCGACTATGTGCTGGAAATCGATGTCCCGTTCGAGGCCATCATCGAGCGCATGAGTGGTCGCCGCTCACACCCGGCCTCAGGTCGCACCTACCACATCAAGTACAACCCGCCCAAGGTCGAGGGGCGCGATGATGTCAGCGGCGAGCCGCTGGTCCAGCGCGACGACGACAAGGAAGAAACTGTGCGCAAGCGTCTGGAGGTTTACAGTGCGCAAACACGGCCCCTGGTGGACTATTACTCGCAGTGGGCCGCCAAGGACAGCGCCGCTGCGCCCCGCTATCGCTCCATCAGTGGCATCGGCGGTGTCGACGAAATCACCGCACGGGCCCTGCAAGCCCTGGGGTCCTGAGCCGCTGGCCAGTTAACTGCCCTCCGAGCCCAGGCCGTCATTGCCCTCAGGGCTGCGCCTCCATCAAGTCTAGGCTCAAGGCGATGCGCGCCTTGACCGCAGACAGCTCGGACCAAAACGGTAAAGGCTCCTGGCTCAGGCCCACCATGCGGCCCAGAGGACAGCGACTGGTGCGTACCACGCGCACGCCGCAGGCCTGCGCCGACTGGAGCGCCGCAAGCAGATCCTGGTGCACCGACCCATTGCCCGGGCAAGCCAGCACCAGGCCCTGGGCTCCCTGACTGACCAGCGCCTCGACCACCCACTCCTGGGCCAGCGCGTGGCCGAGGATCACCGGCACGCGCGGCCAAGGCCGGTCCAATCGCTCCAGGAGATGGCGCCGCGCGCGACCTTCCGGCCAAGCCCTGAGCTGACGCACCTGCCCCCCCTCGACATAAGCGATCACGCCCGCATCACCGGCACTCAGGGCATCGAGCCGGTATGGGTGAACTTTTTGTGCGTCCAGAGGCCCCAGAACGCGGCCGGCACAGACCACCAGCACCCCGCGCGCCCGCGGCTCGGCCGCGACAGTCAGCGCGTCGAGCAAATTCTGCGGCCCATCGGCGCCCAAGGCTGTGGCCGGCCGCATGGCGCAAGTGAGCACCACCGGCTTAAGCGGGGCCAGCAGCGTATGGAGGAAAAAAGCGGTTTCCTCCAGCGTGTCAGTGCCGTGGGTGATAACAATACCCTGCACATCCTGCCGATCGAGCAGACGAGCCACCGCCCGGGCCAACACCGCCCAGACAGCCGCGCTCATGTCCTTGCTGTCGACTTGCGCCAACTGCTCAAGCTCCAGACGGCCTGACCAATCCGCCGCGGCCGGCAAAGCCGACAACAGCCGCTCCACCCCCAAGCGCCCGGCCGTGTAGCTGGTGTGCGCCAGCTCGTCCTGGCCCACACCAGCAATCGTGCCGCCGGTGCCCAGAACCACCCATTTTTTTTCAACCACTTGTCAGCCCTTCAAAACTGGATAAAAATACAGATACTGTGTTTTCGAACAGCCTACCCGCAACACCGCCCCTCCACGCCCCGAGTCACCGCCATGATTGACGACCTCCTCCCCGAGAGCCCCAAGCTCACTGCCCGCCAGCAACAGATTCTCGACCTGATCGAGAGCGCCATCGCCCGCACCGGCGCACCACCGACCCGGGCAGAAATCGCCAGCGAACTGGGCTTTAAGTCGGCCAATGCGGCCGAAGAGCACCTGCAAGCCCTGGCCCGCAAGGGCGTCATCGAGCTGGTCAGCGGCACCTCGCGCGGCATTCGCCTGCGCGGGGAGGCCTTGCGTTCGCTCAATGCCTCGCGCATCAAGCAGCTCATGCTGCCGCTTCCCAATCTGGCCCAACTGGCCTTGCCCCTGATCGGCCGGGTTGCGGCCGGGCACCCGATTTTGGCGCAGGAACATATCGACCAGACCTACTACCTCGAGGCCAGTCTGTTCCAGCGCAAGCCCGACTATCTGCTCAAGGTGCGCGGCATGAGCATGCGCGATGTCGGCATCATGGACGGCGACCTGCTGGCTGTGCAACAGACGCGCGAGGCGCGCAACGGTCAGATCGTGGTGGCACGCCTGGGTGAGGAGGTCACGGTCAAGCGCTACCGCCGGCACAAAAACGGCATCGAGTTACTGCCCGAAAACCCCGAGTTCGAGCCCATCCTTGTCGGGCCTGAAGACCCTTTCGAACTCGAAGGCCTGGCGGTGGGCCTCATACGCAACACCATGCTCATGTAGGCTGCGCCATGGCCAAGCACTCCAGAGCACGCAGTGCCTTGAAAGCCGCCCGGCCGCCGGCCCCCGGCCGATCAACCTCGGGCGTTCTGCGCATCGTCGGCGCTGGCTTGATGGGAGGTCTCGGCGGGCTGCTGATCGACCTGCTGTCAATCCGTGCGCACCGTTCTGACAGCGTATCCGAAAAGTCGGTCCGTTAATCCGGTCCGCTGAGGGCTTGAGCGGGTGGGCCGGGGCGCAGCCACTGCGGCCTCGCGCACGCTTGGAGGCACAATAAGGTCATGAATATCGTGATCCTGGACGACTATCAAGATGCCGTCCGCAAGCTCAAGTGTGCCTCCAAGCTTGACGCCTACCCGGCCAAGGTCTACACCAATACCGTCAAGGGAATCGGGCAACTTTCGGTGCGCCTGAAGGATGCCGAGGTCGTGGTGCTGATACGGGAGCGCACTCCGATTTCCCGCGCGCTGATCGAAAAGCTGCCCAAACTCAAGCTGATTTCGCAGACCGGGAAAGCCGGCGCCCATATAGATATTGCAGCCTGCACCGAACGCGGGGTGGCGGTGGCCGAAAGTTCCAGCGCGCCCGTCTCTACAGCTGAATTTACCTGGGCCCTAATGATGGCTGCGATGCGGCGCATCCCCCAATATGTCGCCAACCTCAAGCACGGCGCCTGGCAACAATCGGGGCTGAAAGCGGGCTCAATGCCGACCAACTTCGCGCTGGGCACCGTTGTCAAGGGCAAGACCCTGGGCCTGTGGAGCTACGGCAAGATCGGGCAGATCGTGGCCGGCTACGGCCGAGCCTTTGGTATGCGGGTGGTGGTTTGGGGCGGCGAGCAGGCCAGACAGCGTGCGCAGGCCGATGGCTACGAAATTGCCGAGAGCAAGGCTGAACTTTTTTCGACGAGCGATGTGCTCAGCCTACACCTGCGACTGGCCGACGCGACCCGTGGGTGCATCAAGCTGGAGGATCTCGCCCTCATGAAACCCACCGCCCTCTTGGTCAATACTTCGCGGGCGGAGTTGATCGAGAGCGATGCGCTGATTTCGGCGCTCAACCGGGGGCGGCCCGGCATGGCGGCCGTCGATGTTTTCGAGACCGAGCCCATCCTTCAAGGCCACGCCCTGCTGCGCCTGGAAAACTGCATCTGTACGCCCCACATCGGTTATGTCGAGCAGGACAACTACGAACTGCTGTTTGGTTCGGCCTTTGACAATGTCGTCAACTTCATCAAAGGCACGCCCACCCATATCGTCAACCCGGGTGCCTTGCAAGTGCGCCGCTAGAGCGCTGAGAAACTCCGAGGACACCAACAAATGAAACCTGTGTTTGCGACTATCGCCATCATCGGCGCGGGTGCGATGGGCCGGGGTATCGCCCAAATCGCGGCTCAAGCTGGCAGCGTGGTTCGTCTGATCGACAACAATCCGCAAGCCCCCTTGCAGGCCAAGGATTTGCTGGCCGAGCAGTGGGGCAAGCTGGTCGACAAAGGCAAGATGGACGCTTCGCAGGCCCAAGCCTGCCAGGACCGGATCCGGCCCGCGCAGATTGCGGAGGTGACCGGCTGCACGCTGGTGATCGAAGCCATTGTCGAAAAGCTCGAAGTCAAGCAAGCCCTGCTGGCCCAATTGGAGGACCTCGTGGGGGAAACGGCGATCCTGGCCAGCAACACATCCTCGCTGTCGATCACCCACATCGGCGCGGCCCTGAAGCGGCCGCAACGCCTGGCGGGTTTTCACTTCTTCAACCCCGTCCCCTTGATGAAAGTGGTCGAGGTGATCTGCGGCCTCAAAACCGATCCTGCGGTGGCGCAGGCCTTGATCCAGTTCACGCGCGAGATCGGACACACACCGGTGCAGGCCGCCGACACGCCGGGCTTTATCGTCAACCACGCCGGACGCGGCTACAACACCGAGGCGCTGCGACTGGCCAGCGAAGGTGTGGCCGACTTCCAAACCATCGACCGGGTCCTTCGCGACCAAGTCGGCTTTCGACTCGGCCCCTTTGAACTGATGGACCTCACCGGACTGGATGTGTCTCATCCGGTGATGGAATCCGTTTACCACCAGTACTATCAGGAGGCCCGTTACCGGCCCAGTGTGATCACGGCGCAGCGCCTGGCCGGCGGCGTGCTGGGCCGCAAAACGGGTCAAGGCTTTTACCGCTACTTCGACGGTAAAGCCGAGGGGGCCGTCGAGCCCCCAGCACCCGTGGTGGCGCAGTTGCCACCCGTGTGGGTGTCGCCACGGGCCGCCCGCCGGGCCGAGTTGCTGCAATTACTCAAGGACCTGGGAGCCCAGATTGAAACCGGTGTCTCGCCTTCGGGTCAGGCCCTGACGCTGGTCGCCCCTCTGGGCTTTGATGTCACCACGGTGGCCGTGGTCGAACGCCTGGACCCGGCGCGCACCATCGGCATCGATCTTCTCATCGAAGACGCGGCCACTCGCCGGCGCGTGCTGGCCACCAACCCGGCCACCCGCAGCGACATGCGTGAGGCCGCACAAGCTCTGTTCGCTCGCGACGGCAAGGCGGTCAGCGTGATCCGCGACAGTGGTGGCTTTATCACCCAGCGGGTGGTGGCCACCATCGTCAATATCGCCAGCGATATGTGTCAGCAGGGCATCTGTACGCCAACCGATCTGGATACAGCGGTCACCCTGGGCCTGGGCTACCCGCTGGGCCCCCTGGCCATGGGGGACCGTTGGGGACCGGCCAATGTGCTGGAGGTTCTCTTTAACTTGCAGACCGTCTACGGAGATCCCCGGTACCGCCCCTCACCGTGGCTGCGGCGGCGCGGCGCCATCGGCATTTCTCTGCGGCATGAGGAGGCCTGAAGCCATGACCGCCAGCCTCAAGAGCCACAGTCAGGACGGCACCCTGATCCTGACCATCAGCAATCCGCAGCAGCATAACGCGCTGGGGCCTGAAATCTATGCCGCGGGCGTCGAGGCGGTTACCGCGGCCGAAAGCAACCCGGAAGTGCGCAGCATCATCCTCACCGGCGAGGGACGGGTTTTCAGCGCGGGGGGCAATGTAAAACGCTTGCAAGCAGCCCGCGAGGGCCAGATGCAAGTACAGCGCCAGACCCTGGAGAGCCTGAGCAGCTGGGTCGATGCCATCCGCACCTCAGCCAAGCCCGTCATCGCCGCGGTGGAGGGGCCGGCCGTCGGAGCCGCCTTTGCACTGGTCTTGGCCTGCGACTTTCTGCTGGCCGCCGAGGATGCCTACTTCTTCATGGCCCACAGCAAGATCGGCCTAACCCCCGACGGGGGCGGCAGCTGGCAACTGGCAAGAGCCCTGCCCCGCCCCCTGGCCACCGATGCGCTGATGCGGGGCAGCCGCCTAAGCGCCGCCCTGTTGCACCAGTACGGCCTGGTCAACCAAATTTGCAGCCCTGGTCAGGCCCTGACGAGCGCCCTGGCTCTGGCCGCCGATCTCAACCAACGACCCAGCAATGTGCTGGGCGGTATCAAGGAACTCATCAACGATGCCGAACAACAGCCTCTGAGCGCCCACCTGGTTCAGGAGGGACAGGCCTTCCTGCGCCACCTGGGACACGAAAACGCCGGCGAAGGCATCGCCGCCTTCCTCGAAAAGCGACCCCCGCACTTCCGCTGAAGTGCTGCGCGCAGCAGGACCCGGTTCATCGCCGCCCATCGAGCCACCGGCCTCGCCCCAAGCCCTCCCCAGACGCGACCCACCAACGGCCCCATGACTTCGACCCCTGGTTCAGACCCCCTTCGACCGATGACCGATCAGCATCGTGTCGACATCGACGCCCTGCAGGCCTACCTCAGTCGGCAATTGCCCGGCTTCTCGGGGCCGATGGAGCTTGAGCTGTTCAAGGGCGGGCAATCGAACCCCACCTACAAGATAGTCACGCCACAGCGCGCATATGTCATGCGCGCCAAACCCGGGCCGGTGGCCAAACTGCTGCCTTCGGCCCATGCCATCGAACGCGAATTTCGCATCATGCGGGCGCTCGAAGGTCACATTCCGGTGGCCAAGATGCTCTGCCTCTGCCAAGACGAATCCGTCATCGGTCGAGCCTTCTATGTCATGGACTTCATGGAAGGCCGGGTCCTCTGGGAGCAAGCCCTGCCTGATCTGGATCGGGCTCAACGGGCGGCCATGTACGATGAGATGAACCGCATCATTGCGGCGCTGCACCGAGTGGACTTTGCCGCACTGGGACTGAGCGATTTTGGACGGCCAGGCAATTACTTTGAAAGGCAGATCGGGCGCTGGAGCAAGCAGTATGCGGCCTCAGTCACGCAGCCGATTACGGCGATGGACGCGCTGATTGAATGGCTGCCTGGACACATCCCGCAGGCTGCCCGCGATGAGAGTCGGGTCTGCATCGTGCACGGCGACTACCGCCTTGACAACCTGATGTTCCATCCCACGGAGGCCCGCATCACCGCGGTGCTTGACTGGGAGCTGTCGACTCTGGGCCACCCGCTGGCCGACTTTGCCTACCACTGCATGTCCTGGCATATCGCGCCGGGCGTGTTCCGGGGCTTGGCAGGCTTCGACCTGACCAGTCTGGGCATTCCGCAGGAGGCCCAGTATTTGCGCGTTTACTGTGAGAGAACCGGGATACCGATCCCCTCTTACGCAGACTGGAACTTTTACCTGGCCTACAACCTGTTTCGCATCGCAGCCATTCTTCAGGGCATAGCCAAGCGCGCGGAAGACGGGACCGCAGCCAGCGAGAAAGCCCGCGAATCGGGCGCAGGCGCCCGGCCGCTGGCCGAACTGGCCTGGCAATTTGCCCACCGATCCGAATCCAATTGAAATAAAGGAGCGCGTTCATGGATTTTCAATACACGCCCAAAGTCCAGCAGATGCAAGAACGGCTGACTGCCTTCATGGACGAGTTCATCTATCCCAACGAAGGACGGTTCCACGAAGAGATTGCGAGCAACCGCGACAAAGGCAATGCCTGGGTGCCCCTTAAGCTGATCGAGGACCTCAAGCCCAAAGCACATGCAGCGGGACTGTGGAATTTGTTTTTACCGCATTCGCCTCGAGCGCCGGAGGGCCTGTCCAACCTCGAATACGCCCCCTTGTGTGAAATCATGGGGCGGGTGCATTGGGCGCCAGAGGTCTTCAACTGCAATGCGCCAGACACCGGCAACATGGAAACGCTGGAGCGCTATGGCAGCGAGGCCCACAAGCAACGCTGGCTCGAGCCCTTGCTGCGCGGAGACATTCGCTCGGCTTTCCTCATGACCGAGCCAGCGGTGGCCTCATCGGACGCCACCAATATCCAGTGCCGTATTGAGAAGGACGGCGACCACTACCTGATCAACGGTCGCAAGTGGTGGTCGTCCGGCGTGGGTGATCCGCGCTGCGCCATCTTCATCGTCATGGGCAAGACCGACCCCGAGGCGCCACGCCATTCGCAGCAGTCGATGATCCTGGTGCCCGCTGACACGCCGGGCATCAAAATCCTGCGGCACCTGCCCATCTTTGGCTATGACGATGCGCCGCACGGCCACATGGAGGTTGAACTGCGCAATGTCCGTGTGCCGGCTGACCATCTGCTGCTCGGCGAAGGCCGTGGCTTCGAGATTGCCCAGGGACGGCTCGGGCCGGGTCGAATCCATCATTGCATGCGTAGCATCGGCGCCGCCGAGCGGGCGCTGGAGCTGATGTGCAAGCGTCTGAACGAACGCGTGGCCTTCGGCAAACCGGTCTCCTCTCAATCGGTCTGGCACGAACGCATCGCCGAGTCGCGCTGCCTGATTGAGCAAGCCCGCCTGCTCACGCTCAAGGCTGCCTACATGATGGACACGGTGGGCAACAAGGTGGCCAAAGCCGAGATCGCCATGATCAAGGTGGTGGCCCCAAACATGGCCGCCAAAATTATCGACTGGGCCATACAAGCGCACGGTGGTGGTGGCATGAGCGATGATTTTCCGCTGGCCTATGCCTATGTCTGGCAGCGCGCCTTGCGCTTTGCCGACGGACCAGACGAAGTACACCGCGCCTCCCTGGCCAAGCTGGAACTGGCCCGCCATCTGGCAAACCGCGAGGCCATGAAGACACCGGCCCACCCGGCGGGCTAAAGCCCCCATGCCGGGGCTTAGGTCTTCGAGCGGGCCCCCGCCCTCAAGCAGGGCTTCTGAATGCAACAAAGCTTGCCAAATGTGAGCGAGGGCGGCTTGTCCTGACAACTGCTTGCAAACCTGCCACGGCAGAGCCCCAGAGCTCGGCCGTGGCCTCTAGCATGCGCGGCGACAAGCTGATTCGGATCCGAGCGATCCACCCCCCGATCCACCTCTTTGAGCAAGCCATGACACACACCTCACCGCAAACCTCACGGCGCCGCAAGATCACGCGGCTGGCGGCGGCAGCCGCACTCTGCCTCGGCGGCTTGAGCCAAGCTGCCGAAATCGCCCCCTACTTTCAGAGCTGGGGGCCGGGCACCTTAAGCGCCGCCCAGAAAAACGGGCTGAGCAGCGCGACCCTGGCCTTTGGCATCACCCGCGGCAGTTGTGCCCTCGATTCAAATCTGACCAGTAGCCTGCCTGATGCGCGCAACTATGTGGCCCAGGGCGGCAAACTCATCATCTCAATGGGCGGGGCTGACGGCATCTATGCAGAGGTATCGTGCTCGGACGACCAACTGCTGGCCTTGCTCGACACGCTGATCACCGACTCGGGCACGCGCCGGATTGACTGGGACATCGAAGGCACCCAGTTGAACAACCTGGACGCAACCGCCCGGCGCAACCGGGTGCTCGTCAGGCTGCAGGCCAAGTACCCCGATCTCTACACCTCTCTGACCCTGCCCGCCTGGTTTCGCGGACTCAATGACAACAGCCTGGCCGTGATTAAAAGTGCGGTGGCCGCCGGAGTGAGACTACAAAGGATCAACGCCATGACCATGAGCTTTGGCGCCGACAATGTCGGGACCATGATCACCCCGCCGACGCTGGCCCAGGCCTCCATGGTTTCTTCAAGGCCACTGCCGATCAAATCCAGGCCATTTTCCCCAGCAAGACGCGCGCAAATTCACGCCATGATGGGTATCAAGCCCATGATCGGCTGGAACGATGACTGGACCGTCTTCACCCTGGCCGACGCGCAAACCGTCGCTGACTTTGTTAAAGCCAACGGGATTGGCCTGCTGTCTTACTGGTCCTACAACCGCGATATCGCCCAATCGAGCAGCGGGCTAACCCCGATCAATACCTACAGTGGTGTCGTGCAAACGGCGCAGCAGTTCCATCAAATTTTCAAGACGGCGGAAGGCGCCCCTGCCCCTGCCCCTGCCCCCTCGTGCATTGCTGGGGCGGCCAGCTGGGTCAACGGACAAACCTATCCGGCGGGCAGCGTTGTTGCCTACAACGGCCTGCTCCACCTGGCCAAGTATACCAACCCGGGCTACAACCCCACAATCAGCACCTACTACTGGGCCGCCTACGCCTGCAATGGAGGGTCGGGCACAGCCAGTTGCACCCATCCAATCACCCAATGGGTCCAGGGCAGCAACTATGCGGCTGGCGCGGTGGTGATCTACAACGGGCTGCAGTATGTAGCCAAGTACGCCAATCCGGGCTACAACCCCACCATCAGCACCTACTACTGGGCCCCGGTCAGTACCTGGGTGCAGGGCAAGGCCTATGCGGCGGGCAGCGTGGTGACATACGGCGGCGCCACTTACAAAGCAAGTTACGCTAACCCGGGCTACAACCCCACGATCAGCACCTATTACTGGGCGCGCCTGGGCTGCTGAAGATAGGTCGCCAAAACGCGCACCCGGATCCGGTCGGCCGGGCTCACGAGCGGTGCGGACGGCGCCTTGCTCTAAGTAGGATCCCTTAGAGCGGGGCCCTCCGCAAGCTCACAACAGACCGGAAAGCTGCGAAATACAGGGGTTTAACCGCGAAGACGGCTCCAGCGAAACTAGAATGCGGGGCTTTCGCGGAGCTAACACTCCATCAGGTTTCAAGCAAAGGACGGCGATCTCCGGACACCCACGAAGGTTCAGCCGCCGAATCCCCGAGGATCGCGCATGACCCCTCTCCTGGCCATTTCCCATCTGATCGATCGCTTCAACAACAGCATCGGCAAACTCATAGGCTGGCTGGTTCTGGCCGCCGTTCTCATCAGCGCCGGTAACGCCATCGTGCGCAAAGCTTTTTCGATAGGCTCGAACAGCTTCCTGGAAATCCAGTGGTACCTCTTTGCAGCCGTCTTCATGCTCGGCGCCGGTTATGCATTTCTGCGCAATGTGCATGTGCGGATCGACTTCATATCCAGCAAGTTGTCCAAACGCACCAATACCATCATCGACATTCTGGGCATCGTCATCTTCTTGATTCCCCTGTGCCTGATCCTGATCAACTTGAGCTGGCCTCTGTTTTACGGCGCCTGGAAGAGCGGCGAGACCTCCAGCAACGCAGGCGGCCTGATCCGCTGGCCTGTGTTCCTTCTGGTGCCCTTGGGCTTTAGCTTGCTGCTGCTGCAAGCCTGCTCGGAATTGATCAAACGCTTTGCCTTTCTCAAGGGCCTGATCCCCGAGCCCTTCAGCGTGGAAAGCGGCAAATCCGACGAGGAGCTGCTCGCTGAGCAGCTGGCCGCTGAAGCCGAAAAGAAGAATACCAATGGAGCGCAATAAATGGAAGCCGGTTTCATCGCCCAAAATTTTGTCCCCATGATGTTCCTGGGGCTGTTTGTTTTTTTGCTTTCCGGTATTCCGGTGGCCTTCGGTCTGGCCGCTACCGGCCTGCTT
This sequence comes from Betaproteobacteria bacterium, assembly GCA_016868205.1. Taxonomy (GTDB): domain Bacteria; phylum Pseudomonadota; class Gammaproteobacteria; order Burkholderiales; family Burkholderiaceae_C; genus Polaromonas. The sequence goes on along the minus strand of VGHR01000014.1, from coordinate 6,169 downwards.
TTCGGTTTCATCGGCATGGAGGCGGGTCTCTTCAGTAGCAACCTGTTCCAGGCGCTGCCCCTGCGGGTGTTTGGCATCATGCAAAACGAGACCCTGCTGGCCATCCCCTTCTTTACCTTCATGGGCATCATCCTGGAGCGATCGGGCATGGCCGAGGACTTGCTCGAGACGGTGGGTCAGGTATTTGGCCCCATGCGTGGGGGTTTGGCGGTGGCAGTGATCCTGGTGGGTGCGCTGCTGGCCGCCACGACCGGCGTGGTGGCTGCAGCTGTCATCTCCATGGGTTTGATCTCACTGCCCATCATGCTGCGCTACGGCTACAACCGGACGATTGCCACCGGGACCATCACCGCGTCGGGTACGCTGGCGCAGGCCATTCCTCCCTCCCTGGTTCTGATTGTGCTGGCAGACCAACTGGGCCGCTCCGTGGGCGACATGTACGCGGGCGCGCTGGTCCCGGGTCTGCTGCTGGTCGGCCTTTATCTGCTGTTTGTGGTGGCCGTGGCGATCGTAAAGCCTGCCTGGGTACCCGCACTGCCACCGGAAGCCCGCATCTACCGCGAAAGCACCGGCGCCAGCGGCTACGCATCGCTGATCGTGCTGATGGTCGTGTGTGCATTGGCCGGATGGGCCTGGGCGCAAGTTCACGATGGGCTGATGAAGAGTTGGACGGGTCGCACCACAGCAGCCCATGGGGACGAGGTCGTCATCATGTCAATGACAGTGGCCTCGCTGCTGGCGCTGCTGCTGGCCCTGATCAACAAGTTTTCGGGGCTGGGACTGCTCTCGCGGCTGGCGCAACAAGTGACCTTTGTGCTCATCCCGCCCCTGGTGCTGATTTTCCTTGTGTTGGGCACAATTTTCCTGGGCGTGGCCACACCCACCGAGGGCGGCGCCATGGGCGCGCTTGGCGCGCTGATCATGGCCATCGCCAGGCGCCGCTTGGGCATGGACTTGCTTAAGCAGGCGCTGGACAACACCGCTCGCCTGTCCACCTTTGTGCTGTTCATCCTGATTGGATCGACCGTCTTTAGCTTTACCTTCAATGCAGCCGACGGGCATATCTGGGTGGAACACCTCTTTGACGACATGCCCGGTGGTGCGCTGGGCTTTCTGATCGTCGTGAATATCCTGGTCTTCATACTCGGCTGCTTTATCGACTTCTTCGAGATTGCCTTCATCGTGATACCGATCCTGGCACCGGTGGCCGAAAAGATCCTGCCGGAGCTCTTCCCGCCGGGCACCCCGGTGGAGGGCATCATGATCTGGTTTGGCGTTGTCATTGCGATGAACCTTCAGACCTCCTTCCTCACCCCGCCCTTCGGCTTTGCCCTGTTTTACTTGCGCAGCGTGGCGGCCAAAAAAGACTACAAGGACCGCATCACGGGCCGCAGTATTGCGGCGGTGACCACGGCGCAGATCTACAAGGGCTCTATCGCCTTCATCATCCTGCAGTTGATCATGGTGGCCGCGGTGATCGCCTACCCCAAGCTGGTAATCGACGGCATCGACCAAGGCGTCAAGGTCGATGTGGACAAAGCCCTGGAGTCCCTGATGCAACAAACGCCGGCCACACCCCCCCTGCCTGGCGCACCTGAGCCTGCGGGCGCGGCCAGCGCCGCAGGGGCCCCGCCGCCCTTGCCGAGCCCCGGTCTGCCCGCCCCCACGGCCGCGCCTGCTGCGCAGGAAGACCCCATGAAGGCCTTGCTCGAGGCCGTCAAGGAAGACGTGCAGAAGAAGAAATAAAGCCGATGGGCCGAGGCCCACCCAAGCGCTGCTGCGGAATCGGCCCATAAAAAATCCCCGCAGCAGCGGGGATTTTTTTGGATGATGCTCCAGCGACAAATGGCCGCCAGAGTCGCCAGGGGGTCCTTACAGACGCTGGCGCTGCATGAAGTTGTCGAAGGTCGCCTCAGTGAAGCGGAACCACAAGTTGGCATCGCGCTGGAAAGCCAGGTAGTCGTCGTAGATGCGCTTCCAGTTCGGGTTGCGCGCGCTGAGCTCAGCGTAGTGATCGCGCGAAGCTTTGAAGGCAGCTTCCATCAGGTCGTTGGGGAAGGCGAACAGCCTGGCGCCCTGCGAGACGAGGGTCTTGAGGGCCGCCGCATTCTTGCCGTCGTACTTGGCTTGCATGTCCGAGTTGCAGTAGGCTACAGCCATCTCAATCATGGCCTTGTACTCAGGTGTGAGCGAATCGTAGGCCTTGGTGTTGACATGCAATTCGAGCATCGCACCACCTTCCCACCATCCGGGGTAAGCATAGTTCGGGGCGACCTTGACGAAGCCGAGCTTGAGATCATCGTAAGGCCCAACCCACTCGGCGGCATCGATCGTGCCTTTCTCAAGAGCCTGGTAGATTTCCCCACCGGGAATGTTCTGCGGCACGCCTCCAATCCGCTCGACGATGCGGCCTCCAAAACCCCCCACGCGGAATTTAGTGCCACGGAAGTCGGCCAGCGACTTGATTTCGCGACGGAACCAGCCCCCCATCTGAGCGCCGGTGTTACCCATGGCGAAGTTGACAATATTGAACTGGCGATAGAAGTCGCGCATCAGCTTCAAGCCATTGCCCTCGTAGTACCAAGCGTTTTGCTGACGGCTGTTCATACCGAAGGGGATCGCGCAAGCCAGCGCAAAGGTCTCGTCCTTGCCGAAATAGTAGTAGGGCGCCGTGTTGGCCATCTCCACCGTGCCTTTTTCGATGGCATCCACCGTGCCGAAGGGGGGCACCAACTCGCCCGGCGCATGCGTGGTGATCTGAAAGCGACCGCCGGAGAGCTCTCGCATCTTGGCGGCAAAAATATCGTTCACACCGAACAGGGTGTCGAGGACTTTGGGGAAGCTCGATGTCAGGCGCCAACGAATCGTAGGCTGCGCATGTACAGCCGGCGACACGCCAGCGGCCAGCACCCCGGCAATGCCAGCGTTTTTGATAATTGATCTGCGATCCATGAAACACTCCTGTGAGTTAAGTTTTGAGGCGGCCCGCCCGGATAGGGCAGGCAGCCTCGACGGTTCTACGAAACCCGATTTTATGAACCGCGTGAAGCGATCGCGCAGGGGTTTTCCCTTGAGAAAATCCAAGATAAGCGAAGGGTCTTACAGCCCTGAGGGCCACACGGAGACGGCCGCTTCGCACGCGAGCCCGACGGTCCGCAATACCTGCAGACAGCAGATCGGCCGGGGACGAAGGCAAAACGCCACCCGGAGGTGGCGCAGATCAAAACGAAATTGGTAGGCGCGACTGGACTCGAACCAACGACCCCCACCATGTCAAGGGCTTAGCTATGTGCCGCTATGTAGCGATGTGGGTAAGTATAACGACACATTGGGGTGATGAAAGCCTATCAATTCAGACGTCTGCGACCTTGCATTGCGCGACGGGTTCGACGCCCTGGAATCGCTGCTGATTAATCCCCACTCGCCTGCAAATCGTTTCAGACTGCTTAGTGGCGCGGACCTAGTAGAACTGCCGCCATTGCGCTGGCTGGTCCGTGGCGTACTGCCTGCGAAGGGGGTTGCTGCACTTTATGGTCCCAGCGCCTCGGGTAAGTCATTCCTGGCACTTGATTTGGCCGCCGCAATTGCTGAGGGCAGTCGCTGGTTTGAATGCCGGGTAATAACTGCACCCGTGGTTTATGTGGCACTCGAGGGTGAAGCTGGCTTCAGAACCCGTGTTCTGGCATGGGAGGCACGTCATGGTCGTAAGTTACCCGATGGCCTGCGCCTGATGCTGCAACCCTTCAAAATCACTACACGTGAGGATGTGCGCGATTTGGCTGCTGTGGTTCCTGCGGGCGCTGTTGTCTTTTTGGACACGTTGAACCGCGCTGCCCCCACTGCTGACGAAAACAGTTCCACTGACATGGGTGTGATTTTGGAGTCTGGGCTAAAGATACACCTGGCGGCCGGTTCGTCCCTGGCAAGGGAGCGCCGACGGTGACCCTTGATGTGTATGCGGACCACCGCGGCAAGGAGTTAACTACTTCTTTGGTCAATGACCGCCGCCCTTACTTCGGCGTTGAAAAACGAGGTCAGTTCGTCAAACTCAAGCTCGCCGGTGATGATGCAGATCTCAACCAGATCATCGGCTGGGTCAAGGTGGATCAGTTGCAGTTTGGCGCGCTCAGAAATTGTTCGTAGCAATCAAGTCAAATCCCACGCTTGAATTTTTGTGTGCGTTGCCCACGTCGAGTCTTCTTCAGCGCTTGCACTTGTCCCGAGTGGTTCTTGAGGTCCTCTTTAGCGCCGCTTCACTTCAACGCCATGTAGGGTTTGCTTCGCACGGGTCTTGGGTTTTCTAGAGCAGTGTTCTAGAGACGCTCATTCGCAAATTTCAATCCCTAGTCAACCTCAAGTCCGCGGCTGGTGAGGTCAGGCCTGAGGCAGGCCGGTTTCAGATGGGTCGGCGCTGTAGCCACTCGTGGCGAACGGCCTCGTAGCTGGCTGCCACCTGCAGCAAGGCCACATCGCCCTGCGGCTTGCCAATGAGCTGGATGCCCATGGGCCAGGGCTTGCGTGGGTGAAAGCCTGCCGGCAGGCTGATGGCGGGCAGACCCGCCAGCGTGGCGTACAGGGTGCATTCCATCCAGCGGTGGTAAGTGTCCATGGTCCGCTCGCCAATCTGCTGCGGCCAGCGCTGTTCTTTGGAGAAGGGCCAAACCTGTGCCACTGGCAGCGCCAGCACGTCCACCTTCTCGAACACCGTGAGCAGGTGGTGGTAGAAGCTGCTGCGTCGCTGGCTGGCTTTATTGAAATCGATGCAAGACAGCGCCATTGAATGCTCGTGTTCCCACAGCGCTTCCGGCTTGAGCTGTTCGCGGGCACCGGGCAGTTGCAGCAGAGCCGCCACTTTGGGCCCCACCAAGGCGCGCCGCCACACCAGCCAGGTGTCCCACAGGGTTTGGGTGTCGTAGCCCAGTGCCATCGGTTCGACGATCGCGCCTGCGTTTTGCATGGTGCGCAGCGCATCCTCACAGACATTCAGGATGCCATCCTCCATGGCCAGATGGCCGCCCAGATCGCCCAGCCAGCCTACCCGCAAATCCTGCAGTGCATCGGGCGTGTATTGCAAGCCGGAGACGTCGACCCTTGCCTGGATAGACAGAGGCTGGCGGGGGTCATGTCCTGACTGGGTGGCCAGCAGTCGGGCCAGGTCGCGCACGCTGCGGGCCATCGGACCCTCGGTGCCCAGTTGGTCCACCCAGACATCGGCACCCGGTCCGAAGGGCACTCGGCCCTGCGAGGGGCGCATGCCGAAGATGTGGTTCCAGCCCGCCGGGTTGCGCAGACTGCCCATGAAGTCCGAACCATCGGCCACCGGCAGAAGTCGGTGGGCGAGTGCCACTGCCGCACCGCCACTAGATCCTCCAGCGCTGACCGCCGTGTCCCAGGCGTTGGGCGTGGTGCCGAACAGGGCGTTAAAGGTGTGGGAGCCCAGGCCGAGTTCGGGCATGTTGGACTTGCCGATCACGATGCAGCCGGCGGCCTTCATGCGCTCGGTCATGATGCTGTCGCTGCGAGGCATGTGATGGGCCAACAATGTGCTGCCCAGGGTACTGGGAAATCCCAAGGCGTGGGCAGTGTCCTTGATCGCCTGCGGGATGCCGTGCAGCCAACCACGCGATTGACCACGCGCCAGCTCCTCATCGCATTGACCCGCTTGGGCCATCAGTACCTCGGCAGGGGCCAGGTTGACGATGGCTTTGTAAACCGGGTTAAGGCTGCCAATGCGCTGCAGGTACGCCTGCATCACCTCCGTGCAGGAGACTTGACGGGCATGGATTTTTTCAGACAGTTCGCTGGCGGTCCAGTCGGTGATGGTTGTGCTCATCTGCAGGTCAGGAAAAGTCTGGGGGTGGGGTGAAGCCGCACCACGCGGTTTCAAGCCACTGCGCCATTTGAAGGCACAAGGGGTCGGCGAAGCTGTCACTGACCTGCCCGGTATTTAGTACCACAAGTAGTGAGGCTGGTTGTTAAGTTTATTGGATGAGTCCAGGTTGACTCGGTGCGATGTGCCTTGTTGTTAGTGTCACTGGTGCGGGCGGTCGATAGTTCAATGATGAGTGCGGCCTGATCTGGTTGTAGTTGCATCGCCATTTCTCTGTCAGAACTCGCGCCTCCCTCAAGCTGTAGAAGATCTCCCCGTCCAAGAACTCATCCCTGAGCT
>VGHR01000013.1 GCA_016868205.1 Betaproteobacteria bacterium | reverse complement strand
AGCTCAGGGATGAGTTCTTGGACGGGGAGATCTTCTACAGCTTGAGGGAGGCGCGAGTTCTGACAGAGAAATGGCGATGCAACTACAACCAGATCAGGCCGCACTCATCATTGAACTATCGACCGCCCGCACCAGTGACACTAACAACAAGGCACATCGCACCGAGTCAACCTGGACTCATCCAATAAACTTAACAACCAGCCTCACTACTTGTGGTACTAAATACCGGGCAGGTCAAAGGCATCTACCAAATGGCCGATGGCGAGCGTCGGGTCATGGTGCTGATCGAGATTCTCAGCAAGCCGGTGGCGGTGCGAGTCGCACCGGCCTGTTTGTGCAAGGTGAGCTGACAACCCCGCTTCGTTTTGCCTATTTGGCAAAAAACCTTTCTCAAAGCCATGACGGTGTGGTACAATTCCATTCGTCCGTCGAACTTGCGGCAGCACCTTTTGCCGCACTTTATTGCTCCGGACCCCCCTGCTAAAACCCGCTGACCGCGCTTGCTGATCGTGAAACGGCATGGCGGTAGCGTGCCAAAATCACCTTGAGCCTCGTATCCCCACTTCAGAAAATGGCTGGTTTCCAAGAGGAAATCCAGTTCGAAGTCCTTCGCCGTTTACATCAGACGCCTCAGGTGAGTCAGCGTGCGCTGGCCAAGGATCTGGGTGTGGGGCTTGGCACGATCAATTTCTGCTTCCAGGCGCTTGTGGAAAAGGGCTTGGTGAAGATGCAGAACTTCAGCCAGAGCAAGAACAAGCTGCGTTATGCCTACTTGCTGACGCCGGCTGGGGTGGCTGAAAAGTCCAAGCTGACTGCGGAGTTTTTGAGGCGCAAAGTGGCAGAGTATGAAACGCTTCAAGCCGAAATCGAGACTTTGAAAGCTGAGATAAATTCCTCGAAGGGCGGACCACAGTGAAAATCGCCATTGCCGGAACCGGGTATGTTGGCCTGTCGAATGGCGTGCTGTTGGCGCAGCACAACGAAGTAGTCTGCCTCGACATCGTTCCCGAGAAGGTGGCGATGTTGAATCGCAAGGAATCACCGATCGAAGACACAGAGATCGAAGATTTCCTTAAGAACAAGCCGCTCAACTTCCACGCAACGCTCGATAAACAAGAGGCATACGTCGGCGCGGACTACGTCATCATCGCCACGCCGACAGACTACGACCCGGAGACCAATTACTTCAACACTCAATCCATCGAAGCGGTCATTCGGGACGTAATTACCATCAATCCGGTTGCGACGATGGTCATTAAATCCACAGTTCCGGTCGGTTACACCGAGCGTACGCGACAGGCACTCGGTACGAAAAATCTCATCTTCTCGCCCGAGTTCCTACGCGAGGGTCGCGCCCTTTACGACAACCTCCACCCCTCGCGCATCATCGTCGGCGAACGCTCGGTACGGGCCGAGAACTTCGCACGGCTGCTGCAGGAAGGGGCGATCAAGCAAGACATCCCCGTGCTGTTCACCGACAGCACCGAGGCCGAGGCAATCAAGCTCTTCGCCAATACCTACCTCGCCATGCGCGTGGCCTATTTCAACGAGCTCGATACCTACGCCGCCACCCACGGCCTGGATACCCGCCAAATCATCGACGGTGTCTGCCTCGACCCGCGCATCGGTGCCAACTACAACAACCCCAGCTTCGGTTATGGCGGCTACTGCCTGCCCAAGGACACCAAGCAGCTGCTGGCCAACTATCGGGACGTGCCGCAGAACCTTATCCACGCTGTCGTTGAAGCCAACACCACGCGCAAGGATTTCATTGCGGGTGAAGTGGTCCGTCTTTGCCAAGCCTGTGAATCAAGAAAAGTGCCCGTCGTCGGCATTTACCGACTGGTGATGAAACAGGGCAGTGATAACTTTCGCGCCTCTGCCATTCAGGGCGTAATGAAGCGCATCAAGGCCAAAGGCGTCGAGGTCATCGTCTACGAGCCAGCGTTAAAGGATGCAAGGTATTTTCATTCTCGCGTGGTGAATGATTTGGCTGCTTTCAAGCAAGAGGCGGATGTGATCATTGCCAATCGACGATCCCCTGATCTGGCCGATATTTCAGGAAAAATCTACACGCGCGACCTGTTTGGGCATGACTGAATTGATTCAACCTGTCATTCTTTGCGGCGGCTCAGGAACGCGGCTCTGGCCTCTGTCACGTTCGGGCTTCCCTAAGCAGTTTCTCTGTCTGACAGGCGCTGAAAGCTTGTTTCAGCAAGCGGCCAAACGGTTGGCCGGTCTGGGTTCAGTGGACCTTCAAGTTGCCAAGCCGATGATTGTTTCCGGTGAGGAACACCGTTTCCTGGCGGCTGAGCAATTGCGCGAAGCGGGTATTAAACTGGGCGTTGCCTTGTTGGAACCCGTGGGGCGCAACACTGCACCGGCGCTCACCTTGGCCGCACTGGCGGCAACAGCTGACGCTTTGGATCCGGTGTTGGTGGTCACGCCTGCAGATCAAACTGTGGCCAACACGGAGGCCTTCACTGAAGCGATGCAAGCAGCTGTTCGCGAAGCCGCCGGTGGCAGTATCGTAATTCTCGGCGTCACGCCAGACTCACCCGAAACCGGCTACGGCTACATCCAGTCAGCTACGGAGGCGCAAGAACCCGTGATGTTGGTCCAGCGCTTTGTGGAAAAGCCCAATGCAGCTACTGCCCAGCAGTACTTGGCAGAAGGCGGCTATTACTGGAACGCCGGCATGTTCGTGCTCAAAGCTTCCGTCTGGCTAAGGGCACTAGAACAGTTCCGTCCAGACATCCTGCGCGCTACCACCGCTGCCTGGGAACAGCGTAGCACCGACGCCTACGCAGCCACACCCTTCATGCGCCCTGGGAAAGCAGAATTCACTGCCATTCCGGCTGAGTCGATTGACTATGCCGTCATGGAACGTTGCCCTGGCAGCAAGTATCCTGTCAAGATGGTTCCGCTTGACGCCGGTTGGAGCGACCTAGGTGCCTGGGACGCCGTGTGGAGCGTATTGCCCAAAGACCCACACGGAAACGCCCATGTGGGCGATACGCTTGCCACCGACAGCCACAATACCCTGGTACATGCCACCAGCCGCTTGGTGGCCTTGGTGGGCGTACAGAATCTGGTGGTGGTGGAAACCCCCGACGCCGTGCTGGTGGCCGACCGGTCGCGCAGCCAGGATGTTAAGCACATCGTCAACGACCTGCAGCAGCAAAAGCGCGAGGAGCACACCTTGCACCGCAAGGTGCATCGCCCCTGGGGCTGGTACGACAGCATCGACGAAGGCGGACGCTTCAAGGTCAAACGCATTCAGGTCAAGCCCGGCGCCAGCCTCAGCCTGCAAAAGCACCACCACCGGGCCGAGCACTGGGTGGTCGTTTGCGGTACGGCCGAAATCACCTGCGGTGATAAAAAAATGTTGCTCACCGAAAACCAATCCACCTACATCCCGCTGGATGAGGTGCATCGATTGGCCAACCCAGGCACCATTCCGCTGGAAATCATCGAGGTGCAGTCGGGCAGCTACCTGGGCGAAGACGACATCGTCCGGTTTGAAGACCACTACGGGCGCAGTCAAGCATGAAAAACCCACCCAAGATTTACGTGGCTGGTCACCGTGGCATGGTGGGTTCGGCGATAGTGCGCCAGTTGCTGTCCAAGGACCACCCGGCCGATCGCATCGTCACCCGCACGCATGCGGAGCTAGACCTTACCGACCAGGCCGCCGTGCGCGCCTTCTTTGCTACCGAACGGCCCGACCAGGTCTACCTGGCCGCCGCCAAGGTGGGCGGCATCCACGCCAATAACACCTACCCGGCCGAATTCATCTACCAGAACCTGATGATGCAGGCCAACGTCATCGACGCTGGCATCCTCAATTAAGCATGGATGAGCAACTACAAAAAATAGCGCAGCATGACTCGCGTGTTTGATGTCGTTCTGTCCCTTGCTGGACTGATTATTGGGGCTCCCGTTTTGGTCATGTTGTCAGTATTGGGTTGGTTGGATACCAGATCGCCCCTGTTCCGGCAGGAACGTGTTGGTCGCCATCAAAAGCCATTCACCTTGGTGAAGTTCCGCACCATGCGGCCCGATACGGCGTCGGTTGCCACCCACCTAGCAGATGCATCGGCCGTGACTAGGCTGGGACACTTTTTACGCCGTACCAAGCTCGACGAATTGCCCCAACTGTGGAACGTGCTTAAGGGCGAGATGAGTTTGGTGGGGCCACGCCCCTGTTTGTTCAATCAGACGGAATTTATTAAAGAACGAGCTGAGCGTGGCGTTTTTGCCGCCCGTCCTGGCATCACCGGCCTAGCACAGATCAACGGAATAGACATGTCCACCCCGAAGCTGCTTGCCGAAACGGATGCGCGGATGTTGCAGGACTTGGGACTGTCCGCGTACTTCACTTACATCATCAAAACGGTCACCGGCGAAGGCCGGGGTGACCGCATACGGCAGGAATGATGATGAAAAAGACCCTATCCACGCTTGCAGTTCCTGTCCTGGCACTGCCAAGACCAGCGAAGCGCTTTGTAGCCCTGATTGTCGATCTCAGTCTGTGCGTGTTGACAGTCTGGCTAGCTTACTACCTCCGCCTGGGGGAGTTCATCAGCTTTTCTGGGGCAAGCGAGTGGGCACAAGGGGCCTTTTGGGCAGGTGGCGCGTCCATTTGCATTGCGCTGCCTATCTTTGTCGTGTCCGGCCTGTACCGCGCGATCTTCCGCTACAGTGGCTGGCCCGCGCTGCTGACGGTTGCTCGTGCGGTGGGCATTTACGGGTTACTGTACGCATCGGTTTTCACCGCCATCGGTGTTGCGGGTGTGCCACGTACCGTCGGCATCATTCAGCCCATTCTTCTACTGTTATTTGTGGGCGCGTCACGCGCACTTGCTCGTGTCTGGTTGGGTAACCAGTACCTGAGCATCCTTAAGCGTGCTTCACGCCCCAAGGTGCTGATCTATGGCGCAGGCACCACCGGCCGCCAGTTGGCTGCTGCTATGGCCAACAGTCACGAAATGCAGGTGGTGGGGTTTCTGGACGACGACGACCGCCTGCACGGCCACGTACTCAACGGCCAGCCCATCTACAACCCTACCGACTTGGACAACCTGGCCACCACGCTCAACATCAGCGACGTGCTGCTCGCCATGCCCAGCCTGAGCCGCAAGCGCCGCAACGAGATTCTGAGCCAGATCCGCGTGGCCCGCGTGGCGGTGCGTACCCTGCCCAGCGTGACCGACCTGGCCCAGGGCAAGGTCAGCATCTCGGATTTGCGTCACCTGGATATTGACGACCTGCTGGGCCGCGAACCGGTCACGCCCAATCACATCCTGCTGGTGAAGAACATCGTGGGCAAGGTGGTGTTGGTGACTGGCGCCGGTGGCTCCATTGGCAGCGAACTGTGCCGCCAAATTTTGGCGGTGAATCCGGCCAAGCTGCTGCTGATCGAGCAGAGCGAATTTGCCCTCTACGCGGTTCACCAGGAGCTGGAAGAGAAACTGGCCGGGCTGGACGTCACCACGCCACCCGTACTGGTGCCCCTGCTGGCCTCGGTACAAGACGACGACCGTATGCGCGAGATCATGTCCACCTGGCACCCGGACACGGTCTACCACGCAGCCGCCTACAAGCACGTGCCGCTGGTGGAACACAACCCGGCCGCCGGCATAAAGAACAACGTGCTGGGCACACTGCGAACCGCCCAGGCCGCCGCAGAAAACGGCGTGAGTGACTTCGTGCTGATCAGCACCGACAAGGCCGTACGTCCCACCAATCTCATGGGCGCCAGCAAACGCCTGGCGGAAATGGTGCTGCAAGCCCTCGCTGCAACCAACCCCGGCACCAAGTACAGCATGGTGCGTTTTGGCAATGTGCTCGATTCATCAGGTTCGGTGGTGCCCAAGTTTCGGCAGCAGATTCGAGACGGTGGTCCGATCACCCTCACCCATCCGGACATCACCCGCTACTTCATGACCATCCCAGAAGCCTCCCAGCTGGTGATCCAGGCCGGTGCCATGGCCAAAGGCGGCGATGTGTTCGTCCTCGACATGGGCCAGTCAGTCAAGATCATGGATCTGGCACGAAGAATGATCGAACTCTCGGGCTTGACCGTCAAAGATGAGCAAAATCCCGATGGTGACATTGAGATCGAGATTACTGGTCTGCGCCCGGGTGAGAAGCTCTACGAAGAACTGCTAATCGGAGACAACCCCAAGCCCACTTCCCATTCGAGAATCATGAAAGCTCACGAGGAGTTCGTCCCGTGGGCAGAGCTTGAAGGCCAGCTCAGATCACTTGAGATGGCACTCAATGTGAATGACGTTGGCGTCATCCGGCTGATGATGGAAAAGCTCGTAACTGGCTACACCCCGAGTGACGAGATCGTGGATTGGGTCTATCTGGAGCAGGAAGCCGAGGCTCAAGCATTGGGTTTGGCTTGATGATGCAATCGTCGTCACCTGGTACGGCCGGCGTAGTCTGGGCGCAAACGGGTGCGGCGAGGACCGGAATGCAACCAGATAGTGATTGTTCGTGCCGTGCGAATTGTGGTTTTGAGCTGGCGTTTCGGTTGATCAACGATCTGGTGCTGGTGGCCTCCGTCCGACTTGGTCGATTCGCGAAGCACTTCCGCCTCAAAGGCTTCAACATCACGAAGGCGATACCGGACTTGGGCGCCAAGTTTGAGAAATACCGGTCCGCCCGCTTCAGTTCGCCAGCGCTCAAGCGTCGCTTCGCTGATCTGCCAGCGCTCAGCCAGCTCGGTTTGGGTCATGCATCGTCCGTCCATGTTTGCATCCTTGCGCAGGAGTTGTCAGGACTCCGATGAAGGCGCTGTGTGCTGAAGAAGTCAAGGCGGATGTTTCTCCCTTGGGTTCGGCGCGTAATCGCAAATGGGCGGGGATGGCGTGAAGCGGACAATTACCCGAGTCTTTCCTCATTCACCCGCTGGATTACCCAGGCGTTTTGGAGAAAGGTTCGAAATAGGTTGCCTTTCCACCACCACATCAGCACCGCAGCGTCGCAAGGCTCTGCGGTGTTTCTACTGGTGGGCTTGATTCGGGGCACTGCGGTGCCGTTCACGGGCCGCTGGCTGCGCGTTGGAGCCGTTCAGTGCCTTTGGCCTTGCGATGATTCTGACGGTCTGGTGCCTGGCTGCCCGGGTGACTTACAAGCTGGTGTTCACTTGAGTTCGCGTGGGCCGAGGCGCTGCTTGCCGCGGCGGGCGCTGTCTTGGGTCGTCGCCGAAGACTGCATAGCCGCTCGGCGGCTCATCCCTCGGGAAATCCCTGATGACGCCGCGAGGCAATCTGCCCAAACTTAGTCTTTCTAATATAGTTTAAAGGGAGGGCTTGATGCAGCCCCTGATCGTCGATGCGGTACGCACACCGCGTGGGCTGGCCAAGCCGGAGGGGGCTTTGCACACGATGCGGCCGGCCGACTTGCTGGCGTTCAGCATCCGCGCCATCTTCGAGCGCACCCGGGTTGACCCGGAGGCCATCGTTGATGCGGTCTTTGGTTGCGTTACCCAAACTGCGGAGCAGGGAGGCAATATCGGCAAGGTGGCCTCGGCCCTGGCCAACGCCAGCCCGCGCATGTCGGCGGTCACTGTCAATAGGTACTGTGCCTCCGGCCTGACGGCGGTGAATTTTGCGGCGCTCCAGGCGCACGCCGGCGAGGCCTTCGCTCTGGCCGGGGGCGTGGAGATGATGTCGCGCGTCCCGATGTTTGGCGATGCCGCACCGCACTACAGCGAGCGTGAACTGGCTGCGCGCATCGAGTCGATGCCACCGCCCTGGACCTCGGACCTGATTGCCACCCGCCGAGGCTACACGCGTGCGCAGTGCGATGGCTACGCCGCCCTGTCGCAGGCACGAGCGGCGCAGGCCCGTCGCTCGCTGCCCATGCCCTCCATGATTGCCGTGACCGATGCCCAGGGCCAGCTCCTGCTCGATCGCGACGAGACAATTCGTGAAAGCAGCACGGCCGACAAGCTGGCGAGCCTGAAAACCATTTATGCCGATGGCGCGGGCGGCTTGGACGATTGGGCGCTGGCCCGTGAGCCCGCGCTCGGCCGCATCGACCATGTCCATACCGCCGGCAATGCGCCGTGCATGGCCGATGGCGCTGCAGCGGTGTTGCTGGCCTCGCCGCAGGCGCTTGCCCGTCACCGGCTGCAGGCCCGGGCGCGGATTGTGGCCATGGCTGACGCATGCGTTGCCTTGGCCCAAACCGGTGCGGTAGAGGCGACCCAATTGGCGCTCACTCGTGCCGGGCTGGGCGTGAGCGACATTGATCTGTGGGAGGTGCGCGATTCCTTCGCCGCCATCACCCTGGACTACATCGAGCGCGTGCGGGTGGATCTCGATCGCTTTAATGTCAACGGCAGCTCGATCGCGCTGGGTCATCCCATGGGGGCCACCGGCGCCATGTTGATCAGTTGCCTGCTCGATGAGATGGATCGTCGCAAGCTGCGGCGCGGTGTCGTGGCTATCGCCGGAGCCCAGGGGGTGGCCACGGCCACCGTGATCGAGCGGATTGCTGCCTAAGCCTGACCCCGAACCAACTTTTTCCATCCACAAGAGGATTCAGATGCTCGAGACCTTCAACCGCGTCCAACTGGGCTGCCTGCCCAGCGAGAACCCCTACCTCAATGGAGCCTGGGAGCCAACCGACACCGAGTGGACGGCCTCGACACCCGACCTGAAGATCCAGGGCGAACTGCCGCGCGATCTGGCGGGTATCTATTTGCGCAACGGTCATAACCAGGTTCATGCGTCGCTAGGCAAGTACCATCCCTTTGACGGCGATGGCATGGTGCATGCCATGCGTTTCGAGGATGGCCGTGTCGAGTACCGCAATCGTTGGGTACGCACCACCGGCTTCCTGGCGGAGCAGGCGGCTGGCCGTTCGCTCTGGCCGGGCATCATCGAGCCACGGCGGGCTGTGCTTCGGGGCTGGGGCTCCATCGGTGCCATGAAAGACAACGCCGGCACGGATGTCATCGTCCATGCAGGCAAGGCGATCGTGGCCATGAGTCAGTGCAGTGAGCCCTACCGGCTTGATCCTTTCACGCTGGAGACGCTGGGCCCTGATCCTCAATGGGCGCGCAGGCTCGGCCAGCGCGGCATCTGTTCGCACTTTCAGGTCGACGAGCACACCGGAGAAATGATGTTCTTCAATTACGGAGAGCAGCCTCCTTACATGAATTACGGCGTTGTCAGCGCCGATAACCAGCTGGTGCACTACGAGCCGATCGATCTACCCGGCGCGCGCTGGCCGCACGATCTGGGCATGACCGAGCGGCACTGTGTGTTGCACGACCTGCCGATGTTCTTTGACCAAGAGGGCTTGGCACGCGGCCAGCACCGGCTGAAGTTTCACCGCGATGTACCCGCGCGTTTTGGAGTCATTCCGCGCTTTGGCACCAACCGTGATGTGCGCTGGTTTGAGGCCATGCCCTGCTACATCCTGCATCTGGCCAATTGCTACGAGCAGGGCGACGAGGTGGTGATGGAGGGTTGCATACAGACCAATCCGGTGCCCGATCTCAGTCACCTGCCCAAGGAAGGCTATGCCCGGATGTTGGCGCTGCTTGACATGCGCCTGCAGGAGACCCGCATGCACCGATGGCGCTTTAATCTCAAGACCGGACAAACTCGGGAAGAGGATCTCGATGACGAGGTGACAGAGTTTCCGATGGTCAATGGTCGCCACAAGGGGCGACCCTACCGCTACGCTTACAACGCCCATATGACGCCCGGGTTCTGGCATCTCGACGGACTCAAGCGCTACGACCTGAAGACAGGGGCCACGCAGACTTGGCGCGCGCCCCAGGGCTGCTATGTCAGTGAAGCGCCCTTCGCGCCGCGACTAGGCGCCCTCGCTGAAGACGATGGTTACCTGATCAGCTTCATGAACGATGCGGCCCGGCGCCGCGCCAGCTGCGTCGTGTTTGACGCCAAAGACATCACGCAGGGCCCCGTCTGCGAAATTGAACTGCCCGGATTCATTCCCCTGGGCGCCCATGCCTATTGGATGCCCATGAGCGATGCGCACGGGGTGCCTGCCGGCGGGGTGGGGGCCGTGATGGACGCCGCAGCGGGGCAACGGCCATGAGCCGCCCCGTTCCCATGCCGGACCATGCGGTCACTCACCCGCACGGCTCTTTCAATGGAACGACGGTGTTCTTGCTGCACGGGGCCTTTGGTGCCAAAGAGTATTGGCGTGCCCAGATTCAGGCGCTGGCGCGGTCGGGATACCGCGTTGTAGCCTGGGACGCACCGGGCTACGGGCTCTCGCCCCTGCCTGAGGGCTTTGGCATCGACCTGTGTGCCCAGGCCCTGGCCCGCCTGATTGACAAAGAGGGCGGCCCACGCAATGTGGTGATGGGCCACAGCATGGGGGGCTTTATTGCGCAGCGTGCCTGGGTGTATGCGCCAGAGCGCATTCAGGCCTATGTACTGTCGGCTACCAGTGCCGCCTTCGGCAAGTCCGATGGCGATTTTCAGCGCGAGTTTGTCCGGGCCCGGGTTGCGCCTTTGGATGCCGGCCGCAGCTTGCCCGAGCATGCGCCGGGCATGCTCAGGCGGATGATGGGGCAGGGTGCAACTGGCCCGGCGGTGGATCTGGTCATTTCCACCGTAAGCCTCATGCGCGAGGACACCTTTCGCGCCGCGGTGGCGGCGATTGCCAGTTACGAGGGGCGCAGCCTGTTGTCCAGCCTGAATGTGCCGGTGCTATGCATTGCTGGTGAACTCGACACCACGGCTCCGGCTGCGGTGATGGAGAAGATGGCCGCCAAGATCGCTGGGGCCGAGTTCGTCGCACTCCAGGGGGTGGGGCACTTTGGCTGGGCTGAAGCGCCCGAGCGTTTTAACGGTGTGGTGCTGGATTTTCTGGCGCGTCGACTTCACGCGACGGTCTGAAACCGTGCAGGCACTGTCCCACCTAAAGGTCCTCGACCTGACTCGGGTCGTTGCCGGACCCTGGTGTGCGCAAACCCTGGCTGACCTGGGCGCCGATGTCATCAAGATCGAGCGGCCGGGCGTGGGGGACGACACACGCCGGGCCGGGCCTTTCGTCACCGATGCCAAGGGGCAGCGAACCAACGATTCGGCCTTTTTCCTCGGCTGCAACCGGGGCAAGCGTTCGGTCACCGTTGATCTCACCACCGACCGCGGCGCGGCTCTCGTTCGTGAGCTCGCCCTGGCCAGCGATGTCGTGATTGAGAACTTTAAGGTCGGCACGCTGGCAGCGTACGGTCTGGACTATGACGCGCTCAAGGTGCTGCACCCTGGGCTGGTTTATTGCAGCGTGACGGGGTTCGGTCAGGACGGACCTTACGCGAATCGCGCTGCCTATGACTCGGTTCTGCAGGCCATGGGCGGCTTGATGAGCACCTGTGGCGTGCCCGATGGCGAGCCGGGCGCGGGGCCGATGCGTTCGGCCTTGCCCATCACCGATATTGTCACCGGCCTGTACGCAACGATTTCCATCATGGCCGCCTTGACCCAAAGGAGCACGACCGGGCGCGGCCAGCATATCGACATGGCCATGCTCGATGTAACCGCGGCCCTCAATGCGCATCTGGCCTTGAGCTATCTGATGACCGGGGTGGTGCCCACAAGGCAAGGTAATCTCAACCCGATCACCGCGCCGAGCGAGGTGTTTCTTGCTGTCGATGGTCACTTCTCGATGTCTGCCGGCAATGACAGCCAGTTCCTTGTCATGCTCTCGGTGCTGGGACTCGATCCGGCGATCGCGCACGAGCCGCGCTTTGCGAGCAATGTCGAGCGGATGCGTCACCGCGCGCAGTTGCACGAGATTTTGCAGGCGGCTACATTGGGTGCTCCGGTTGCGCACTGGATTGATCGTCTTTCAGAGCGCGGCGTACCCTGTGCTCCCATCAACGACATGCGACAACTGTTTGCGGATCCCCAGGTAAAACACCGCGGCTTGGTCCTGCGTGTGCCCCATGCCAGCGGTGTCGATGTACCCACCTTGCGCAGTCCGCTGAATCTGCCGGATTCTCCGGTTGAGTACCGAGCCGCGCCGTCTCTGGGGCAGCATACCGATGAGGTTCTGCATGACCGCCTGGGCCTGTCGGCCCAGGACATTGAAGTGCTGCGCCGAGACCGGATCGTCTGATGTACGAGTGACCATAAACCCAAAGGAGACCGCCATGCAACGCCGCCAATTCTGCAGTCAGTTTTCTCGCCTTACCCTGGCATGCCTGCCTCCGCTATGGCTTGCCGGCCCGGCCCGGGCGCAGTCGTTTCCGTCGCGACCGATCACCATCGTCGTCGCTTTCGCGCCGGGGGGGCCTGCCGACACGATGGCCCGCGCCGTTGGGCAAGAGATGTCAGCCCTACTCGGTCAACCCGTCTTGATCGACAACCGAGTGGGCGCTGGCGGAAAAATTGCCATGCAGGCCGTGTTGCGGGCCCCCCGTGATGGCCACACCGTTGCCTACATATCGCCCTCGATCTTGTCCATCGCGCCCTTGCTGGACAAGGCGATCGGCTATGACCCGCTTAAAGATATACAGCCGCTCACCACCGGTTTGCGCAGCTCCAATGTGGTGGCAGTTCACCCCAGCGTGCCGGTGCGCAACTTGCGCGAATTGATGGCCTGGGGCAAGGCCAACCCGGGCAAGCTCAGTTACGGCAGCATCGGTGTTGGCAGTTGGTACCATCTGGCTATGGAGAAGCTGCTCACTGGCATGGGCATCGAAGCCACGCATGTTCCCTACAAAGGCGAGGCGCCGGCGCTCATCGATCTGGCCTCGGGGCAGATTCAATTGATGATCGTCTCCGCTGCAGGCAGAGCCTTCGTCGACGATGGCCGCGTGGTGGCCATTGCCTCCACGGGCGCCAAGCCCGCGGTCTTCTCGCCGCGGTCGCAACCGGCCCGCGATAGCGGGATTGATGCGCTGAAAGACTACGACGAAACGCCCTGGGTGGGCTTTGGGGTGGCCGCTGGTGTGCCTGTGGCTGTCGCCCAGCGCCTGCACGAGGCTTTGGTCAAGTCTCTTCAGTCCAGCGAGGTGCGGGCGAGGTTGTCTTCGTTTGGCGACACCCAGGTCTGTTCCCCTGCCGAACTGCAGGAGATCGTTCGGCGCGAGCTGTCCACCAATCGCGATCTCATCGATAGCGGCCGGGTCAAACTCAACTGAGGCGCGCGGCCATGCAACACACGCTCCGTGAGAGGGTGGCTGTGGTGACCGGTGCCGGCAAGGGCATCGGTCGGGCCTGCGCTGTGGCTCTGGCCGCTCAGGGGGCCAAGGTGCTGGTGAACAACCGGCGGCACCCTGGACAGACCGACGAACAGACATCGGCGGCCCAGACCGTGGCGATCATTCGGGCGGCCGGTGGGGTTGCCCAGGCCGATTACGAATCGGTGCAAGCCGAGGGCGCCGGTGTGCGCCTGGTGGCACATGCCTTGGCGTGTTTCGGGCGCGTCGATATTGTGGTGGCTAATGCGGCAAGCCCCCAGGCGGTTACTTTTCGCAAACAAAGTCTTGAAGAATTTCGCGCGATTTTTGATGTGGGTTTTCAGGGGGCCCTGCAACTTGTTCATGCCGCCTGGCCGCACCTGCTGGACCAGCGCTGGGGCCGCGTCATCATGATGACTTCCAGCGCCGGGCGCTACGGCAATCACGGGCTTGGTGCTTACGCGGCCTCCAAGGCGGCGATCGAGATGCTGATGCGCAGCCTGGCCGCCGAGGGCGTCGGCCAAGGCGTGCGGGTCAACGCGGTATCGCCTTATGCCGATACCCAAATGACGCGTAGTTATCTGGCCGAGGATTTGGTGCGCTGTCTGCGGCCCGAAGCGGTGGCGCCCGTGGTCAACTGGTTGGCCAGCGAGGACTGCGACGCCAGCGGCGAGGTTTTTGTGGCCGGTGGCGGGCGTCTGCGCCGGGCCTTCAGCGTAGAGACCGACAGTCTGGCCGGTGACGACATCGGCGCCGTGGTCGCCGCCTTGCGGGAGCAACCCGCCCATCCTCACCCGAACTCCAACCATGCTTTTGCCACCCTGGTCGAGGAATTGCGGCGTGGAGGACAGATTCAATGAACCATGGCCGCCAGATCCTTGACGATGCCGGTTTCTCCCACCCTTGACGAGGGGATTTTTATGCGATGTATTCGATGACGACGATGACTTTTGATGCCTCACGATTGGGCCCGCCCGCGGGCGCCCGGGTGGCGGTGGTCGGTGGCTGCGGGGGTATGGGCCGCGAGGTGGTTCGGGCCCTGCGAGACACCGGTGTGCAGGTGGTGGTGCTGGACTTGCCGGCCTCGCTGGCCCAGCATCCCGTGCCCGAGGGGGTGCACGCGATCGAGGTCGACGGCAGCGATGCCGCGAGCGTCCAGCGCGCCTTTGCGGAGTTGTCAACCCGCTGGTCGGTACTCGACGGTTTTGTCAATCTGGCCGGATTCTTCAAGGGCTTTGTGCCCATTCGCGAGTTGCCCGTCGAGGTCTTTGACGAGGTCATTGCTGGCAACCTGCGCAATCACTACCTTTGCGCGCGAGCAGCCTTGCCGCTACTGCGCGCCCGCGGTGGCGGGGCGTCGCTGGTGAGCGTGGCTTCCACCATGGCCGCCGATGTGGTCAAGAACTACGCTCACTACGGTGCGGCCAAAGCTGGCATCGTGGCGCTCGTCAAGGGCATGGCCCGCGAGAACGCCCCGGCCGTACGCGTCAACGCCATTGCCCCTGGCTTGACTCACACCGCCTTTTTGCTCGGTGGTACGGGCCGGGATCAGGTGTTCGAGGGTATTGCCGAAGAGGTGTATGCCAAGCGCGTGCCCATGAAGCGCATGGCACAACCCGTCGACATGGTGGGGCCGATCCTGTTTTTGCTGGGTCCGGCCTCCGCCTTCGTCAATGGCGAGACCCTGATCGTCGATGGCGGCGTTTACACGCAGTAAGAGCGGCGCGCCCCGACCGGTGTCGTCGTGGAGCCGACAGACCCCGCGGGGTGTTCTAATCGCTCGGCGTCCTGCTGTGACTGCGGCGTTGATCTTGCCATGATTCCAAAAAAAATCTTTATCGTTCTGAGCCTGCTGGTGTGCGCCGCCCTTTTGGGTTGTGCTGGTAAAAATTATGGCGACGAGCAGTATCAGCTGCGCATGGCCACGGCGGGCAAGGACATCATGTGGGTCCCTTCCAAGGTCGATATGGTTCATAAGATGCTGGAGGCGGCACGCGTCGGGCCCCAGGACATCGTCTACGACCTCGGATCGGGCGACGGCATTATCCCGATTGAGGCGGCGCGCAAGTACGGGGTGCGCTCGGTCGGTATTGAATACAACCCTGACTTGGTGGAACTGGCCAAGCGCAATGCCCGGCGCGCCGATCTCGAGCGCCTGGTCAGCTTCAAGCGCGGCGATATCTTCGTGGAAGACTTCTCCGAGGCCACGGTGGTGACCCTCTATCTGGGCGAAGCCCTCAATGCCCGGCTCATGCCGCGACTGTTGCAGATGCGACCGGGGACGCGCGTGGTGTCCAATGTCTTTCGCATTGAATCCTGGATTCCCGACCAGGAGATACGCAGTGCGACCGGTGAAATGGCTTTTCTCTGGATCGTGCCGGCCCAGATTGAGGGCGTCTGGACCTTTTCCGGGGTTCCCGGTGTGAGCCAGATGTCGGCACAGCTGCGTCAGAAAAAGCAGTTTTTTGACGCGCAGGTGTTTTTCGATGGGCGTCGCGTTGCCGAGATAGAAAACGCTCGATTGCAAGGCAGCTTAATGGAGCTGCAGTTCTCCCACGGCGGGCGTAGCTACGCGCTGCGTGGGCAGGTGCAGGCAGGACAGTTTGTCGGGCAGTTCAACAAGGACCCACAGCTGCAGGTCACCGGTCGCCGCAGCCCCTGAGGGCTGCGGCCCTAGAACAGCCCGATGATGCGTCCATCCTCGTCCACATCGATGGACGCAGCGGCCGGTTGTGCCGGCAAGCCGGGCATGGGCATGATGGCGCCGCAAATCAACACCACGAACTCGGCGCCGGCGGCCAGTCGCACTTCGCGTACATCGATTTCGTGGCCTTCCAGGGCGCCCAATTGCTTGGGATCGGTGCCCCAGGAATAAGGGGTCTTGGCAATGCACACCGGCAGATGGCCGTAGCCCTGGTCTTGCAGTTTCTGCAAGTGGGCGCGCACCTTGCTGCTGGCCGCCAACCCCTTGGCCCGATGCACGCGTCGCGCTACGGTCTCGGCCTTGTCCCAGAGCGTGGCTGAGTCTGGGTAGAGGAAATGGGGCGTGGGATCAGGCGCGCTGGCGCACTGCACCACCGCCTGGGCCAGCTCTTGGGCTCCGGCGCCTCCTTCAGCCCAGTGACGAGCCACCACCATGGGGGTGCCAGCCACCCGCTCGCGCACCAGGGCCACTTCGGCGTCGGTGTCGTGCACAAAATGATTCAGGGCCACCACGCAGGGCAGGCCGTAAACCTGGCTGACATTTTGAATGTGGCGCTCCAGCGAGGCCAGCCCGGCGGCCAGCCGGGGCAGGTCCTCCTTGGACAACTGTTTGACATCGGCGCCCCCCTGGTACTTCAGGGCCCGCACGCTGGCCACCAGCACCGCGGCCGAAGGCCAAAGGCCCGATTTGCGGCACTTGATGTTGAGAAACTTCTCCGCGCCCAGATCGGCGCCGAAGCCCGCCTCGGTCACCACCCAGTCGGCCAGTTTGAGCGCGCTGCGGGTGGCCATGACCGAATTGCAGCCGTGGGCAATATTGGCAAACGGTCCGCCATGTATGAAGGCCGGGTTGTGCTCCAGGGTCTGCACCAGATTGGGCGCCATTGCATCGCGCAGCAGGGCGGTCATGGCCCCGGTGGCTTGTAAGTCCTGGGCGGTGATGGGCTGGCCCTCCAGCGAACTGGCCACGACGATGCGCGACAGGCGCGACTTGAGGTCGCTTAGGCTGGTGGCCAGGCACAGGATGGCCATGATCTCCGAGGCCACCACGATGTCAAAGCCATCCTGTCGTGGATAGCCATTGCCCGGCCCGCCCATGCCAACCACGATCTCGCGCAGGGCACGGTCATTCATGTCGACCACCCGCTTCCAACTGACGCGCCGCGCATCAATGCGCAGCGCATTGCCATGATGGATGTGGTTGTCGATCAAGGCTGACAACAGGTTGTGCGCCAAGGCAATGGCCTGGAAATCGCCGGTGAAGTGCAGGTTGATGTCTTCCATCGGCACCACCTGCGCCCGCCCGCCACCGGCGGCCCCGCCTTTGAGGCCAAACACCGGCCCCAGCGAGGGCTCGCGCAGGCAGACGATTGTGCGTTGCCCTATCCGGTTGAGGGCATCGCCCAGCCCCACGGTGGTAGTGGTCTTACCCTCGCCGGCGGGGGTGGGGTTGATGCCTGTGACCAGCACCAGCCGGCCATTGGGCCGGCTCTCCAGGCCGCGTAGATGCGACAGCGTGATTTTGGCCTTGTGATGGCCGTAGGGCACCAGGGCCTGGGCGGGCAGGCCTAGACGCTGGGCGATGTCGGCAATGGGCTGAAGGGGGGTGGACTGGGCTATCTCAATGTCGCTGGGCATGATGGGCCTCCAAGTTGGCAAGCCGAGATCATGCCGCATTCGGCCGGTCCGTCCGCGCCGCCCGGTTGCGGCGCGGACCGGGGGCAGGCGATGGGGCGGTCTGAGCGCGCTCGAAGCGGTCGAGTAGCGTGGTGAGCTGATCGATATCGACCGGCTTGACCAGATAGTGGTCGAAGCCGGCCTGGAGCGCGCTGTGCTGATCGTCCGCATGCGCGTAGCCGCTGAGGGCCAGCATCAGGTCCTGAGCTCCTTCCGGGCGTGATCGCAGCCGCTGCGCCAGTTGCCGACCGTCCATGCCCGGCAGTCCGATGTCCAGCACACAGGCCTGAGGTTGAAACCGCGCCGCCAGCGCCAGTGCCGCCTCTGCGTCGTGGGCTGTTGCGCAGAGGTGGCCGCAGGCTTGCAGGTACAGGGCCTGGGTTGCGGCAGCATCCTTGTTGTCGTCCACCAGCAGAACGCGCAGCCCCGGACCCCGGGCGGGCGCTTGCTGTTCGGGCGCTGCAGGGGCCTGGTCGACCGGCGCGGCGGGTAGCCACACGGTCAGGCAACTGCCCTGGCCGTGTCCTGCGCTGCGGGCGGTGATTTGGCCGCCGTGCAAGTCCACCAGCTTTTTCGCCAGGGGCAGGCCCAGCCCCAGCCCGCCTTCCTGGCGATCGGGGGAGCGTTCGGCCTGACCGAACAAGTCGAAGGCCTTGCACAGCGTTTCCTGGCTCATGCCTATGCCGTTATCGATCACGCTCACCTCGATACCCTCTGGGCCGCTGGTCGACCGAATCTCGATACGACCCCCCGCCGGGGTGTACTTGGCTGCGTTGTTGATCAGGTTGGCCAAAATCTGCACCAGTCGCTTGCGGTCGGCCTTCAGAGGGATCGGGTCCTGTTGGGCCGTCAGGATCACTTGATGCCCAAAGCGTTGGAGGGCCTCGCTGCATTGTTCAAGGGCCTCTTCAATCAGCGGGCCGAGCGTGAGCGCTCTGCGGTCCAAGGTGATCAGGCCATGGTGGAGTCGCGCGCTGTCGAGCAGGTCATCGATCAGCCCGGGTATGTGCCGGGCTTGCCGGGCAATCAACTGGCTGCATTGCGCCGCGCTGGCTTGGGGCAGCTCACGCTGGCTCATCAAATCGGCGGCCGTGAGAATGGGCGCCAGCGGGTTGCGCAACTCGTGCGCCAGCATGGCCAAAAACAGGTCTCTGTCTCCGAGGCTCCTTTTGAGTGCCTGCTCGGCTTCGATGCGGTCGGTGATGTCGACCGACACAACCACTGCGCCTTCGATGCGGCCATCGGCGCTCCAGATGGGAACGGCCGAGCAAAGAAAAACCCCTTGCTCCTGACGGTCCCTGGGCGAGATAATACGCAAATCTTCCGTCGAAGATTCGACCATCAGGGCCCGGTGCAGAGGCCACTGTGAAGTCGCGAGCCGCTGCCCATGTCGCGGACTGCCATCGGCCCAGTAGACGGTCCAGGTCCCCAGATGTTCGGTGCGTATATCCCCCCAGAGTCGCTTGGCGCAGGCGTTGGCCAGAATCACATGGGGCCCCCGATCCACCACCACCACCGCAGCCGGGGCGGCATCGACCACGGCAGCCAGGCGGCTTTGCTCGGTGTCGGCGCGCGCCTGCGCCGCGCGAGCCGTTTGCTCGCTGCGCACGAGCAATTGGGTGGCGTGGTGTTGCGCGGTGACATTCTCCAGCAGGACAGCGAGCGTTCGACTGCCCGCTCCCCCCACGCGCATGATGCAAGTCTTGAAGGCCCGATCCACATGGGTCATGACCACGGTGCTTGTGAGCGCACAGCCCGTGGCCAGAACATCCTGAAAGGCTTGGGGCCAGAAAGGTTCCCGGTGGGAGGAGATCTCAGAATTACGCGCTCCAGGCGTAACCGCCATTCCCGAGTGCTCGGTGAAGGCCCGATTGAAGTCCAGGTAGCGATGGTCGGGCATGTCTCCCGGGTTTGCCTCAAGTACTTCCACGAGGCAGTAGCCCAGGTTCATGGACTGAACCAGCGCAGCCAGGTGCTTGGCGTCGCCCTCGTGCAGGGGGTGGAAGCTGTAGCGCCCGTCGGCAACCGCGTTGGTGGGCCCCGCCTCTGCAAGCTGGGCTTGCCCGCTCAGCAGCGCCTGCTGCGTCTGGGGTTGAATGGCCGGCCACAAGGCTGCGGGCTCCAGTCCGGCCCGATGGAGCCAGGGCTGGTTGAACTGCGCCGGGCCGGCGTCGGCCAGCCACAAGGCCATTGGAGTCGGGCTGTCGAGAAACAGTCGCCGGATCGTTTCCAAGCCGGTGCCATCGTGTTCGGGCCTATTCGATTCGGGCATGGGTGTGCTTTCCGGTACCGCCAATAAGCGGGGGGGCACCTGTAAGACTTTTTTTTGCCCGGTCGAAATATGTTGCCGCAATTAATTATCTTGGGAAGAGCGGCTTTTGCAACAGCTCATCCTTGGGCGCTTGGCCGCCTGCTTCGAGGCAGCGCCTTGAAGGGTAATTAGTTTAGGCCTAAACTATAAATACTGGCCGTCACTGCGGCTGTCTCGGTTCGCATCGGGTGCGGCCCGGGCCTAGGAGCTCTCATGAAGATTGTTTGTATTGGCGGCGGGCCAGCCGGTTTGTACTTTGCTCTGCTGATGAAGCAGCTCGATCCTCGGCACGACATCACGGTGGTCGAGCGTAACAAGCCCTACGACACCTTTGGCTGGGGCGTGGTGTTTTCCGATGCCACCATGGACAACATGCGTGCCTGGGACCGGCCCACAGCCGACACCATTCAGGAGGCCTTTAATCACTGGGACGACATCGAGCTGCATTTCAAGAGCCGGGTGATCCGCTCGGGCGGTCATGGCTTTGTGGGCATCGGCCGCAAGAAATTGCTCAACATTCTGCAGGCGCGTTGCGAGGCGCTGGGCGTCACTCTGGTGTTCGAGGCTGAAGTCGACAGCGACCTGGACTACCCCGACGCCGACCTGATCATTGCCTGCGACGGTATCAACTCCAAGATTCGCACCCAGTATGCCAATGTCTTTCAACCGGACATCGTCACGCGGCCCAATCGTTTCATCTGGCTGGGCACGCACAAGCTCTACGACGCCTTTACCTTCTTGTTCGAGAAAACCGAACACGGTTGGTTTGCGGCCCATGTCTACAAGTTCGACGACAAGACCACCACTTTCATCGTAGAGTGTCCCGAGCAGGTGTGGTTGGCCCATGGCCTGGACCAGGCCGATCAGGAGCAGTCCATCGCGTTTTGTGAGCAGATCTTTGCCAAGAACCTGCAGGGTGCCAAGCTCATGACCAATGCGCGCCACCTGCGCGGTTCGGCCTGGCTCAATTTCCAGCGTGTGGTTTGTGGTCATTGGTGGCTCAAAAACAATCACGGCAGCCATGTGGTGCTCATGGGGGATGCGGTCCACACGGCGCACTTTGCCATCGGTTCGGGCACCAAGCTGGCCATCGAGGACGCGATCGAGCTGACCCGGCAGTTCAAGCGCCTGGGCGACGATCCGGCTCGCCTACCCGAAGTGCTCAAGGCCTATCAGGAGGCGCGTCGGGTGGAGACGCTGCGCATCCAAAACGCCGCCTGGAACGCCATGGAATGGTTCGAGGTCTGCGGTATGCGCTATTGCGACCCGTTCGAGCCCGAGCAGTTTATGTATTCGATGCTGACCCGCAGCCAGCGTATCAGTCACGAGAACCTGCGCCTGCGCGACAGGGGTTGGCTGGAGGACTACGAGAAGTGGTTCGCCGAGCGGGCCGGCGTGACGGTCGGTGCACTGCCGCCGCCACCCATGTTCACGCCCTACACCGTGCGCGGCCTCACGCTGAAAAATCGCATCGTCGTCTCGCCCATGGCGCAATACTCGGCGGTCGATGGCCTGGTGGGCGACTATCACTTGGTGCACCTGGGTGCGCGCGCCATGGGTGGGGCGGGCCTGGTGTTTGCCGAGATGACCTGCGTCAGTCCCGAGGGCCGCATTACGCCGGGTTGCCCCGGTCTTTACAACGCCTCGCACACGGCTGGATTTGCCCGCATCGCCGACTGGATCCACAAGCACACCGACGCCAGGTTCGGCGTCCAGATCGGCCACGCCGGCCCCAAGGCCTCCACGCGTCGGGCCTGGGACGGTATCGATCAGCCTCTGCCCGAGGGGGGGCCAGAGCTCAACTGGCCGCTGCTGGCGGCGTCGGAGCAGCAGTACCTGGAAGGCGTGAGCCAGACAGCGCGGGCCATGACCCGGGCCGATATGGACCAGGTGCGCGACCAGTTTGTGGTCAGCACCCGTGCTGCCGCCGAGGCGGGCGTTGACTGGCTGGAGTTGCACTGCGCGCACGGCTACCTGCTCTCGAGCTTTATTTCGCCGCTGACCAACCACCGCCGCGACGCGTACGGTGGCAGCCTGGACAAGCGTCTGCGCTATCCGCTGGAGGTGTTTGCCGCCGTGCGTGCGGCCTGGCCGGCCGACAAGCCGATTTCGGTGCGCATCTCGGCGCACGACTGGGTTGAAGGCGGCATCACGCCCAGTGACGCGGTGGAGATCGCGCGGGCCTTCAAGGCGGCCGGCGCCGACATGATCGACTGCTCCTCCGGTCAGGTGAGCAAGAAGGAAAAGCCGGTGTACGGCCGCATGTTCCAGACGCCGTTTTCCGACCGCATCCGGCAGGAGGCAGGCATTGCCACGATTGCGGTGGGCGCGATTTCCGAGGCCGACCATGCCAACAGTATTTTGGCCGCAGGCCGCGCTGATTTGTGCGCGGTGGCTCGCCCCCATCTGGCCAATCCAGCCTGGACCTTGACCGAGGCCGCCCGCATTGGCTACGCACCGGTGAGCTGGCCGCGGCAGTATGTGTCGGCCAAGGCGCAGCTGGAGGCTGGTTTTCAGCGCGAAAAAGCCGCTCAGGGCGAAAGGAGTTCCTCGTGACCATAGATCCTGGCCTGCTCGCAGGCAATCGTCGGCCGATGGCGGGCTACCCGGCCCGCCACTTTCTGTGGCAGGTCAAGGACAGCGTGGCCACCCTCACGCTCAACCGGCCGGAGCGGAAAAATCCCCTGACCTTCGAGTCCTATGCCGAGCTGCGCGACCTGTTCCACCAGCTTAAATGGGCCGACGATGTGCGCGCGGTGGTCCTACACGGCGACGGCGGTAATTTTTGCTCGGGGGGTGATGTGCATGAAATTATTGGCCCGCTCATTGCCCTGAAGGCCCCCGAGTTGTTGATGTTCACCCGCATGACCGGCGAGCTGGTCAAGATGATGCGCGTGTGTCCGCAACCCATCGTGGCGGCGGTTGACGGGGTCTGTGCCGGCGCCGGCGCCATCCTGGCCATGGCCAGCGACATGCGACTGGGTACGGCGCGCAGCAAGACGGCCTTTTTGTTCAACCGCGTGGGCCTGGCCGGCTGCGACATGGGCGCCTGTGCCCTCTTGCCGCGGTTGATCGGACAGGGCCGGGCCAGTGAGTTGCTCTACACCGGCCGCGCCCTGGGCGGTGAGGAGGCCGAGCGCTGGGGCTTCTTCAATCGCCTCTGCAGCCCGGAGGAGGTGTTGGCGCAGGCGCAGGCGCTGGCCGCAGAAATGGCCCAGGGGCCGGCATTTGCCAATGGCATCACCAAGACCATGCTGCACCAGGAATGGGCCATGACCGTCGAGCAGGCCATCGAGGCCGAAGCGCAGGCCCAGGCCATCTGCATGCTGACCGAGGATTTTTCGCGCGCCTACCACGCCTTCGTGGCCAAGCAAAAACCGCGCTTCGAAGGCAACTGAGGCGATCCATGTCCGAAAGCTCCTACCTGCACTGGCCGTTCTTCGAGCCGCACCACCGTGAGCTGGCCCTCGCGCTGGACGCCTGGGCCGGCACACATGGGGCCGCGCACCACGGCGACGATGTCGACGCCGAATGCCGCGCCCTGGTCAAGACCCTGGGACAGGGCGGCTGGCTGCGCCATGCGGTGGCCGGCACGGGCCACGGCGGCGCGGCCGAGGTGATCGACACGCGCAGCATCTGCCTGATCCGCGAGACGCTGGCGCGGCACAACGGCCTGGCCGACTTTGCCTTTGCCATGCAGGGCCTGGGTTCGGGCGCTCTCTCGCTGGCCGGCACGCCCGCGCAGCGCGCACGCTACCTGCCGCGCGTGGCCTCGGGCGAGGCGATTGCCGCGTTCGCCCTCTCCGAGCCCGAGGCGGGCTCGGATGTGGCGGCCATGAGTTGCAGCGCCCGCGCCGAGGGCGATGCGTATGTGCTCGAGGGCGAAAAAACCTGGATCTCCAACGGCGGCATTGCCGACTTTTATGTGGTGTTCGCCCGCACCGGCGAAGCACCCGGCGCGCGCGGCATCTCGGCCTTCATCGTCGAGGCAGGCACGCCCGGCTTCGAGATCGCCGAGCGCATCGAGGTGATCGCGCCGCACCCCCTGGCGCGCCTGAAGTTCACGGGCTGCCGCATTTCCGCCAGCCAGCGTGTGGGCGCAGCCGGCGAAGGCTTCAAGGTCGCCATGCGCACGCTGGATGTCTTTCGCACCTCGGTGGCCGCTGCGGCTCTGGGCTTTGCCCGCCGCGCGCTCGATGAAGGTCTTGCGCGCGCGCAGTCGCGCAAGATGTTCGGCGGCGTGCTGGCCGACTTTCAGCTCACGCAGGCCAAGCTGGCGCAGATGGCCACGGCCATCGACAGCAGCGCCTTGCTCACCTACCGCGCGGCCTGGCAGCGCGACCAGGGCCGCAATGTCACGCGCGAAGCGGCGATGGCCAAGATGGTGGCCACCGAGAGCGCGCAGCAGGTCATTGATGCAGCGGTGCAGCTGTGGGGCGGCCTGGGCGTGACCCGCGGCCTGATGGTTGAAAGCCTGTACCGCGAGATCCGCGCGCTGCGTATTTATGAGGGGGCCACCGAGGTGCAGCAGCTCATCATCGCGCGCGAATTGCTCAAGGGCGGCGTCTAAGAAATCGGACTTCAGGAGTAAAACAATGCAGGTCTTGCTTCCGGCGGGCTGGCCGCGACCCAAGGGGTATGCCAACGGGGTGGCCGCGCACGGCCGCATGGTTTTCGTGGCCGGCATGGTCGGCTGGGATGCACAGGGGGTGTTTCATACCGACGACATGGCGGGCCAGGTGCAACAGGCGCTGGACAATGTGGTGGCGGTCTTGCGCGAAGGTGGCGCCCAACCGGGGCATATCGTGCGTATGACCTGGTATGTGACCAGCAAGCGCGAGTATCTCGAGGCTTCGGCTGAAATTGGTCGTATTTTTCGCGCCACTATCGGTAGTTTTAGCATCGCCATGACCGCTGTTGAAGTCAGTGCCCTCATCGAAGATCGGGCCAAGGTGGAGATCGAAGTCACGGCGGTGGTACCCGAATAGCCCCTAATTGTCCCATGAATGGGACATTTGTTAGAGTTCGGCTCGTCGTAAGGAGTTTCCCGTGTCCAAGTCCAAAGCCTCTTTTTCCTGGTCTGATCCTTTTTTGCTGGACGATCAGCTGAGCTCCGACGAGCGGCAGGTCATGGAGGCGGCGCGCAGTTACTGCCAAGAAAAGTTGCTGCCCCGGGTTCAGCTGGCTTTTCGCAACGAGCACACCGACCGCGCCATCTTCAACGAGATGGGCGAGCTCGGTCTGCTGGGGCCCACCATCCCCGAGCAGTATGGCGGTGCCGGCCTCAACTATGTCTGCTACGGCCTGGTGGCGCGTGAGGTCGAACGGGTGGATTCGGGCTATCGCTCGATGATGAGCGTGCAGTCCTCGCTGGTCATGCTGCCCATTAACGAGTTTGGCACTGAGGCGCAGAAGCAGAAGTACCTGCCCAAGCTGGCCACAGGTCAGTCGGTGGGCTGCTTTGGTCTGACCGAACCCAATCACGGCTCCGACCCGGGTAGCATGATTACCCGTGCCCGCAAGGTCGATGGGGGCTACAGCCTCAGCGGCTCGAAGATGTGGATCAGCAACAGCCCGATCGCCGATGTGTTTGTGGTCTGGGCCAAGGACGACGGCGGGCAGATCCGCGGTTTCATTTTGGAGAAAGGCTGGAAGGGCCTGAGTGCCCCTGCGGTGCATGGCAAAGTGGGTCTGCGCGCTTCCATCACCGGGGAAATCGTGATGGACGAGGTGTTCTGCCCGGAAGAAAACGCTTTGCCCGAGGTGCGCGGCCTCAAAGGCCCCTTCACCTGCCTCAACAGCGCCCGCTACGGTATCGCCTGGGGCGCCTTGGGTGCGGCTGAGGACTGCTACACCCGCGCCCGTCAGTATGTGCTGGAGCGCCAGCAGTTTGGCCGTCCTTTGGCAGCCAACCAGCTGATTCAGAAGAAGCTGGCCGACATGGTGACCGAGATCTCGCTGGGCCTGCAGGGCTGTCTGCGTCTGGGCCGCATGAAGGACGAGGGCAGCGCGGCGGTGGAGATCACCTCCATCCTCAAGCGCAACAGCTGCGGCAAGGCGCTGGACATCGCCCGCACCGCCCGGGACATGATGGGCGGCAATGGCATCTCTGATGAATACGGCGTCGCCCGTCATCTGGTGAACCTGGAGGTGGTCAACACCTACGAAGGTACGCACGATGTCCACGCCCTCATTCTGGGCCGCGCGATCACCGGTATTGCCGCCTTTGCCAACTAAAGAGGGGTTGCGCTGCGATGCTGGTCGTGGAGGCCGGATCAGCGGTTGAGCAGCCAGCCGTCCTGCAGCACAGCCGCCTGGCTCTCCTGTAATTGCCCGATCAGCTCGAGCAGCCAGTCCTGCATCGACTGGTCGGCGTGCCATTGCCGATGCAGTGTGCGCAGGTAGTCGGTCCGAGCGGCCCAGGTCACAAAGTCGGCCAGGCTTTGACGCTGCACCTCGAGCAATTTGAACTTGAGCAGGACCTTGGCGGCATGGCGCGCGTGTCGAAGGGGCTGTTGCACGAAAGACTCCAGACGCCGTCTCGAGCGATCCATCACCTCCGGGCCGAAGGCAAAGACGGCCCCATGACCAGGGATCACGGTGACCGGGGCCAGTGATTCGATCAGGTCGAGGGTGTCAGAGACTGCTTCAAACGCATCGTCCCCTTCGAGTTCGGGGAAGACCACGCCAAAGCCGTTTTCCCAGAGTGCATCGGCGGAGACCAAGGTCCGACTTTGCGGCTCGAAGAGGATGACGCTGTGCGGATCGTGGCCAGGCGCCGCATGAATCTGCCATTGCTGGTGGCCGAGCTTGAGGGACTGGCCCGCCAGCAGCAGGTCGCTGTAGGCAAAGCGCCGACAGCGCTGTCCCGTGGGCTCGTAGGTCAGGGTCCGCGCATCCCATGCGCTGACTGCGTGCGCATGGCCGGGTGGAATCAGGGTGGCCAAATTCTCGAACCGTGCTTGCAGCGCTGCATTGCCGCCGCAGTGGTCGCTGTGCAGATGTGTGTTGAGCAGCAGATCCGGCCCTTCTACCCCGAAAGTGGACTCCACCAGAGCGACAGTCTGTTCCTCGTGACTGACATAGCCGGTGTCGATCACGGCCCGTACCGGGCCGTCGAGCAGCACCATATTGGCCGACAGCCAGCCGCGTTCGACCACCCGCAAGCCAAGGGGCACATTCATAAGGCTGATTGTGACCCGGCCGATCTGACCTCGGCGCGGCGCCCGAGGTAAGCTGCCAGTACGCCCAGCAGAACCAGTGCATACGCCAAGCCCAGGCCGGCTTGGGCCACCACGCGGGCGTACACCGTCAATCCCTCGCTGCCCTGCACCGCCGCCTCCAGCGTGCCGCGGGTGTGCGGTGGCAGCATAGCGGTGACCCGACCTTGGGCATCAATGACGGCGGTAGCCCCGGTGTTGGTGGCGCGCACCATCGGGCGACCAAACTCGAGGGCGCGCATGCGCGAAATCTGCAGATGCTGATCAATGGCCACCGTGTCGCCAAACCAGGCGATATTGCTCACATTGACGAAGATGGTGGGCGCATGCGCCGGGTCGACAAAGCGCGCGCCCAACTCTTCGCCGAAAAGATCCTCGTAGCAGATATTCGGAGCCAGCCGCTCGCCCATCCATTCAAAGGAGACCTGTCCGATCGCGCCGCGCTTGAAGTCGCCCAGCGGGATGTTCATGAGGTCGACAAACCAGCGGAACAAGGGCGGAATGAATTCGCCGAAGGGCACCAGATGATGTTTGTCGTAACGATAGGGTTCGCTCAATCCCGGCTTGAGTCCGATCACCGAATTGGTGTAACCCTCCCCGAGGGAGCCCAGTGGCATGCCGATCAAGGCCGCGCGCGCGCCCTGCGCGAAGGGCTCGCTCATCTTTTGCCAGTCATCGGGCTCGATCTGTGAAGGCAGCAAGGGGATCGCCGTCTCGGGCAGGATCACCAGCGAGCCCGTGGCTTGCCTGAGTTTGCGCTGGTAAAAATCCAGGGCGGTGGCCATGCCCGTGCCAGGCACAAATTTCTCGTCTTGCGGGATGTTGCCTTGGACCAAGCTGAGGTTCAGGGGCGGGCGTGGCGCTTGGGTCTGTACCGGTTGGGGCAGGTAGGCCAGCGCCACCGCAGAGGCAGCCAGTACAAGACCCGTCTTGAGTCGCCGCCCCTCTTGTGCCGGAAACAGGCACAGGGCCAGGGCCGCTGCGACGGCGGCGCTGAGCCAACTCAGGCCGTGCACGCCGATGGTGCCGGCCAGCGGTTGCGCCCAGCCGTCCACATGGGCATAGCCTGACTGTCCCCAGGGAAAGCCGGTAAAAAGCACCACCCGGGCCAGCTCGGCGGCCAGCCACAGGCCGGCCCACAGCAGCACCCGCGCGGCGACTGGCTTGGAGCGCCAGTGCAGGTAGAGCACGCCAGCGGCCGCGTAATACAAGCCCAGCGCAGCGGCCAAGGCCAGCACAGCCAGCGCTGCCAGCGGTGCGGCCAGGCCCCCGTAGAAATGCATCGAGATAAACAACCACCAGAAAGTCGAGGCCAGCATCGATGTGGCAAAGCACCAGGCGGCGGCTGCAGCCTGCCGGCTCGAACTGCACCGTTCAAGCCGGACGACCAGGGCGATGAGAGCCAGCACCTGCAGTGCACCCACCGGATCGCCCTGCGTAAAGCCCAAGGGCAGCGGCCAGGCGATGCTCAGCGCATGCAGACAGCCGGCCAGCATCATCAGCGTGCCTGAGGCGATCGGCCCCAGGCTTGTGCCGGGTGCTGTGGGCATCGGCCGCCGCTCGCCTAGGTCGGTCGCGAGACGCGAAAGCGCCGCACCGCACCGCCCCGTGCGAGCTGCACGGTAAATTGCACGCCGCTGAGGCTGAAGATTTCGCCGCGGCGCGGCACATGGCCCATCTCGTGGGCGATCAGCCCGCCTATGGTGTCGAATTCACCGGCCGGCAGTTGCAGTCCGAAGGCTTCGTTGACCCGTTCAACCGAGGTGTCACCGTTGAGCCGGTAAGTGCCATCGGGCAGGGCGAAGATGTCGCCCTCGTCGTCGGCGCTGTCAAACTCGTCCTCGATGTCCCCCACGATCTGCTCGAGCACATCTTCGATCGTGATCAGACCGGCCAGACGCCCGAACTCGTCAATCACCATGGCCAGGTGGTTGCGATTGCCCCGGAAGTCACGCAAGAGCTCGTTGAGGCCCTTGCTCTCGGGCACAAACACCGCGGGACGCAGCAGAGCCCGGATGTTGAGCTCGGGCGCGCGTTGCAACTTGAGCAGATCCTTGGTCATCAAGATACCGATGATGTTTTCTTTCTCGCCTTCGAACACCGGAAAGCGCGAATGCGCAGTCTCGATCACCAGATGCAGCAGGTCTTCGTAGGGGGCGTCGATATCGATCAGGTCCATGCGCGGCGCGGCGACCATCACATCGCCGGCGGTCAGATCGGCCATGCGCAGCACGCCCTCGAGCATCTCGCGGCTTTGCTCACCGATGACGGAATTCTCCTGGGCCTCGGCCAGGGTTTCGATGAGTTCTGCCTTGGAATCGGGGCCGGGATGGATCATCTCGACCAGCTTTTGAAGGAAGCCACGCTTGTCATCAGGCCGGGGCGGCCTGGGGGGGGTGTCGGACACTCGGGTGTTCGGTAGTTGCGAGGCTGTCAAGAATAGCGCAATTCCTGATCCGGCTGGGTCAGCGGCTGGGGCGCTCGTCTCGGGGCTCTCAGTAGAATGGAGAGTTGGGCAGCACAAGGCGTTCCGCTCGGGAACCGTCTGCGCCCATCTCAGCCGTAGTCCATGCTCACTTTCCAGCAAATCATTCTTCAGCTGCAGTCATACTGGCACGCTCAGGGCTGTGCCCTGCTGCAACCCTATGACATGGAAGTGGGCGCAGGCACCAGCCACACCGCCACCTTTTTACGGGCCATCGGCCCCGAGCCCTGGAAGGCGGCTTATGTGCAACCCAGCCGTCGGCCCAAGGACGGCCGTTACGGCGAAAACCCGAACCGCCTGCAGCATTACTACCAGTACCAGGTGGTCTTGAAGCCTGCGCCAAGCAACATCCTTGAGCTTTACCTCGGTTCCCTGGAGGCGCTGGGCTTTGACCTGAAGAAAAACGACATTCGCTTCGTCGAGGACGATTGGGAAAACCCCACTTTAGGCGCCTGGGGCCTGGGCTGGGAAGTCTGGCTCAACGGCATGGAGGTGACGCAGTTCACCTACTTCCAGCAAGTCGGCGGCATCGACTGCCGGCCCATCACTGGCGAGATCACCTACGGCCTGGAGCGCCTGGCGATGTATCTGCAGGGGGTGGACAATGTCTACAAGCTGCAGTGGACCGAAGGGCTGAGTTACGGTGATGTCTACTTGCAAAACGAGCAGGAGCAGTCGGCCTACAACTTCGAGCACAGCGATGTCGAGTTTTTGTTCGCTGCTTTTGGCGCCTATGAAAAGCAGGCCCGCCATCTGATGGAGCAGCAATTGGCGCTGCCCGCCTACGAGCAGGTGCTCAAGGCTGCGCACACCTTCAACCTGCTGGACGCGCGCGGCGCCATCAGCGTGACCGAGCGCGCCGCTTACATTGGCCGCATTCGCAACCTGGCCCGCGCCGTGGCCCAGAGCTATTACGACAGCCGCGAGCGCCTGGGCTTTCCCATGGCGCCGCGCGAGTGGGTCGCGCAGATCCCCAAGAAGGCCGCCTGAGGAAGAACAAAAACATGACAGCGCAGAGCCTTCTGGCCGAACTCTTCGTCGAGGAACTGCCGCCCAAAGCCCTGAAGAAACTGGGCGAGGCCTTTGCCGGCGTGCTGGCCGAGCAGCTGCAGTCGCAAGGGCTGCTGGCGGCTGATTCGCAGGTCACCGCCTATGCCTCGCCGCGCCGGCTGGCGGCGCACCTCACCCATGTGGCCCTCAAGGCCGCCGACAAGGCGGTGCGGCAAAAGCTCATGCCCGTGAGCGTGGGACTGGACGCCCAGGGCCAGGCCACGCCCGCGCTCCTCAAGAAGCTGAAGGCGCTGGGCGCCGACCTGTCCGACCCGGCCGCGGCCGTGGCGGCACTGCAGCGCGAGGGCGAGGGCAAGAACGAGGCCTTGTTCTACGACAGCCTGGTCGGCGGGGCCACGCTCGATGCCGGCCTGCAAAAGGCGCTGGACGAGGCCCTCGCCAGGCTGCCCATCCCCAAGGTCATGCAGTACCAGCTGGAGACCGATTGCGAGCTGCCGGGCTGGAGCAGCGTCAATTTCGTGCGCCCCGCGCACCGGCTGATCGCCCTGCACGGCAGTGCCGTGGTGCCCGTCAAGGCGCTGGGCCTGAGCGCCGGCTGCACCACCCACGGCCACCGCTTTGAGGCTCAGGTCGATCCGGTGCTGGTGCCGCATGCCGATCAGTACGACGAGGTGCTCAAAAGCGATGGCGCCGTGATCGCCAGCTTTGCCGAACGCCGCGCCGAGATCGTGCGCCAGCTGCAGGCAGCGGCGGCCGAGGTCGGTGGTGGTGTGCGCCCCATCGAGGACGATGCCCTGCTTGACGAAGTGACCGCGCTGGTCGAGCGGCCCCATGTGCTGGTCTGTGCGTTTGATCAGGCGTTCCTGGATGTGCCGCAGGAATGCCTGATCCTGACGATGAAGGCCAACCAGAAGTACTTCCCGCTGCTGGACGCTGCCGGCAAGCTCACCCACCATTTTCTGGTGGTCAGCAACATCCGCCCAGCCGATGCGTCGGCCGTCATCGGTGGCAACGAGCGTGTGGTGCGCCCACGGCTGGCCGATGCCAAGTTCTTCTTCGACCAGGACCGCAAGAAAACGCTGGAGTCCCGTGTCGACGGTCTCTCCAGGGTGGTCTACCACAACAAGCTGGGCACGCAGGGCGAGCGCATGGCGCGCGTGTGCGCCATTACCCAAGCCATTGGCCAGCAGCTCGGCGGTGACCTGCTGGCACGGCAGGCCGAGCAGGCCGCGCGCCTGGCCAAGACCGACCTGCTGACCGATATGGTGGGCGAGTTTCCCGAGCTGCAGGGCATCATGGGCGGTTACTACGCCCGCCACGACGGCCTGCCGGTGGCGATTGCCGAGGCCATCGAGGACCACTACAAGCCGCGCTTTGCCGGCGACGAGCTGCCGCGCAACGAGGTGGGCGTGGTGGTGGCCCTGGCCGACAAGCTCGAAACCCTGGTGGGCATGTTCGGCATCGGCAATCTGCCCTCGGGCGACCGTGATCCATTTGCGCTGCGTCGCCATGCGCTGGGCGTGATTCGCATGCTCACGGAAAAGCAGCTGTCCCTGCAACTGGGTGGGCTGCTGCGCGCGGCCGTGCCCGCCTTTGGCGACAAGATCAGCGACGCCACGCCGGCCCTGGCCGAATTCATCTATGAACGCCTTGCGGGCTCGCTGCGCGAGCAGGGCTACAGCGCCCAGGAAGTCGATGCCGTGCTGGCGCTGGCTCCCCAACGCCTGTCGGATGTGGTTCAGCGCCTCGAAGCCGTGCGCGCCTTTGCCGCGCTGCCCGAGAGCCAGGCCCTGGCCGCCGCTAACAAGCGCATCGCCAACATCCTCAAGAAAGCCGGCGAGGTCGATGCGCATGTCAATCCCTCGCTGCTCCAGGAGGAGGCCGAGAAGAATTTGCACGCGGCCATGGGTCGGCTGCTGCCCTCATCGGCCGCACAGTTTGACGCGGGTGACTACGCCGCCAGCTTGCAGACCCTGGCCGCGCTGCGCGCACCGGTCGATGCCTTCTTCGACGATGTCATGGTCAACGCCGAGCAGATGGATCTGCGACTCAATCGCCAGGGTTTGCTCAAGAGTTTGCATCAGGCGATGAATCGCGTGGCCGATCTTTCGCGCCTGGCGGCCTGAGCCATGTTTGTTCTCGCAGAGTCGGCTCATGGCTGATCGCCACACCAAGTTGCTGGTCCTGGATCGGGACGGCACCATCAACCACGACCGCGACGACTATGTAAAGTCACCGCAGGAGTGGGAAGCCCTGCCGGGAGCGCTGGAGGCGATTGCCCGGCTCAACCATGCCGGCTGGCATGTGGTCGTGGCCTCCAACCAGTCCGGCTTGGGCCGTGGGCTCTTCGATATGGCCGCACTCAACGCCATGCACGAAAAAATGCACCAGCAGTTGGCCGCGCTGGGCGGCCGCATCGATGCGGTGTTTTTTTGCCCGCATGCGCCGCAAGATAACTGCGCCTGTCGCAAGCCGCTGCCCGGACTTCTTGAGCAAATTGGCGAGCGTATGGGGCTGTCGATGCAAGGCGTGCCAGTGGCCGGCGATTCGTTGCGTGACCTCAGCGCCGCTGTGGCCCTCGGTTGCCAGCCGCATCTGGTGCTCACTGGCAAATCAGCTGGACTCGATCTGGCACAGGCGCAGCAGGTGATGCCGCCGGGGACGCGGACGCATGACAACCTGACCGCCCTGGCTGACTACCTGATCGGCGAACGATCTGCGCTGGCTGCTTGACGCCCATGTCCTGGATACGCTCGGCCCTGCATCTGCTCTGGATGGCCCTGACCGTGGTGCCCTGGGCGCTGGCGGTGCTGCTCGCCTCGCTGTTTGCCAGCAGCACCACCGTCTATTGGATGTGTGTGGGCTGGCTTCGATGTGCGGTCTCGGGCGCGCGGGTCTTGCTGGGTATCGAGGTACGCGTCAGTGGCTGGGAACACCTGCCCCAGGGTCAGACCAGCCCGGCGGTACTGTTGGTCAAGCACCAGAGCACCTTCGAGACCTTTCTGATGCCCACGCTCATGCCGCATCCTCTGGCCTATGTGTTCAAGAAAGAGCTGCTGTATGTGCCTTTCTTTGGCTGGGCCATGGGCCGGCTTGACATGATTCACATCGATCGCAGCAAGCGCGCCGAAGCCTTTGCCAAGGTGGTGCAGCAGGGGCGCAGGCTGATGGAGCAAGGCGTCTGGGTCATCATGTTTCCCGAAGGAACCCGCATAGAGCGAGGCCAGCAAGGCACCTACAAGACCGGCGGTACCCGCTTGGCGATCGAGTGTGGCGTACCCGTCATCCCCATCGCCGTCTCTTCGGCCAAATGCTGGCCGCGCAAGGCCTTGATCAAGCGGCCGGGTGTTGTCGATGTGTCCATCGGTCCGCCTATCGACAGCCTGGGCCGAAAGCCAGAAGAACTGATGCGCGAGGTGGAGGTCTGGATTGAGACCGAAATGCGCCGCCTCGACCCGCAGGCCTACCCGCAGCCCTGAAAGCGGGGCTGACCTACACTGCGGCCATGCGCGGTTTGCTGCAACTGGCCTTGGATCTTTTCCCCGCTGAAGGGCCGCTGCGCCGCGAGTTGCCGCTTGAACAAGCCGATCGGCTCAAGGGCGCTGAGGGCGCGGCTTATCGCCACCCGCAGGCCAATCGCCTGGCCAGGCTCGAGGGCGTGTCGGTGGCCTACCTATTTCGACGCGCGCGCAGGCGCAGTATCGGTTTTTCGGTCGATGTGCAGGGCTTGAGCGTCAGCGCGCCGCGTTGGGTGACGCTGCGCGAGGTCGAACAGGCGCTGCTCGAGAAGGGCCCCTGGATCGTGCGCAAGCTGCACGAGTCTCGGCAGCGGGCGCAGCAGATGGAGTCGATCCGCATCGACTGGCGCGAGGGCGCCCAACTGCCCTATTTGGGGCGTTGCTTGACCGTACGGCTCGATCCGGCGCAGCGGCACGCAGGGGGCGCGGTTGACGAAACCCTGGTCCTGGGCCTGCCGCAGGCGGCTGGCGCCGAGCAAATTCGAGATGCGGCGCAGGCCTGGCTCATGCGACAGGCCCGTGAGTATTTTCAATCGCGGCTTGAACACTTTGCGCCGCTTTTGGGCGTGCGCTGGAAGCGCCTGTCCTTGAGCAGCGCCAGCACCCGCTGGGGCAGCGCTGGCGCTGACGGCTCGATCAGGCTGCACTGGAGGCTGATTCACCTGAGCCCGGTCTTGATCGACTATGTGGTGGTGCACGAGTTGAGCCACCTGCGGGTGATGAATCACAGTCCGCAGTTCTGGGCCACGGTGGGATCGGTCGTGCCTCACTATGCGTCTCTTCGGCGCCAGCTGCGCGACCATCCCATGGCCGATTGGTGACAGTCATTCGCCCCTCGTTAACTTTTTTAGCCTTTTTTCGCTCTGCCTTCCTTAGACTCTGGCCCCGTTTCTCCCCGAGACAACCGGTATGGCCAGCAAGCAAATTCTTTTGGTTGAGGACAATCCTCATTTGTACGAGCTCACGACCAGCTCCGTCTCGGTGGCGGCTCCTGACTGCGCCGTGGTTTGGGCGCGCGATGGTCGGCGGGCGCTGGACTTTCTCTGGGCGCGCGCTGACTTTTCCCACCGCGACCCCAGCAATCTGCCCGATC
The DNA here is from genome assembly GCA_016868205.1 of Betaproteobacteria bacterium. Taxonomy (GTDB): domain Bacteria; phylum Pseudomonadota; class Gammaproteobacteria; order Burkholderiales; family Burkholderiaceae_C; genus Polaromonas. The sequence continues at coordinate 7,291 of VGHR01000013.1, read as the reverse complement.
TGGTGATCCTCGACATGAATCTTCCGGACCTCTCCGGTCTGCAGGTCTTGCGTCAGCTTCGCGCTCAGCCTCGTACAGCGCTGGTGCCGGTGGTCATGCTCACCTCCTCGCGCTTGCCGGAGGACATACTGGCCTGCTATCGTCATGGGGCCAATGGTTATGTCGCCAAGCCAGTGGCTTTTAGTCAGTACCGCAGCAAGCTGCTCAGACTGGTGCAGTTTTGGCTGGAGGTCAACGAAGCGCCCCTGCCGCTGTGATGCAACCCGGATTCAAGTTGCCGCGAAGCGCAGCACCCCGTGGTCATCGGTATGACGGTCGAGTCGGCCGGCATGCCAGAGCAGATGCAGGTGTGCCAGGCTCTCGCCCAGGGCGAAGGTGGTCTGATGCACATCGAGGCTGCGCTTGAACATCACCTTCACCACATCGCTGGCCGACTGCGGCTGTGCTTGACAGGCCTGTATGACCTCACCGAGTCGGTCCTGATGGTGCTGGTGCAACTGGCGCACCCTTTCGTGCAAGCCCACAAAGGGCTTGCCATGCGAGGGCAGGACCAGGGTGTGCGCCGGCAGGCTCAAAAACTTGTCGATCGACTGCAGGAACAACTGCAATGGATTGCCCTCCGGCTCGTTCTCATACACACTGATATTGGTGGAAATGCGCGGCAGCACCATGTCGCCGCTGATCAGCAGCGGTTGTGGCAGGCCTGGATCCTCGCAGTACAGCGCCATGTGTTCGGGCGCATGGCCGTAGCCGCTGATGCAGCGCCATTGCACGCCACCGATCTCCAGCTGCTGCCCGTCCTGCAGCCGCTTGTAGTGGACCGGAACCCGGGGAACCATACGGGCGTAGTAGTCCTTGCGTGCGATCACAGCGGCCAGCACCTGCGGGTCCTGCACACCGTGTCGCGAGAAGAATTCAGCTGTCGCCTGACCACCGTATGCGTCCTGCTGATGGACCGCCAGTCGTGCCATCAGGTAGTCGCTGGTGCTGATCCACAGCGGCGCGCCGAAACGATCGCCCAGCCAGTGGGCCAGGCCCAGGTGGTCCGGATGCATGTGGGTGGCCAGCACCCGCAGCACCGGCAGGCCTTGCATCGAGGTCGCGATCACTTCGTCCCACTGCTTGCGCGACTCGGCTTGGTCGACACAGGTGTCCACCACGCTCCAGCCGGCCCGCCCCGCGATCTCGTCGCGCAGCATCCAGAGGTTGATATGGTCCAGCGCGAAGGGCAGGCCCATGCGCACCCAGGATACGCCCGGCGCCACCTCGCGCGCCCGGCCCGGCGCCGGCAGGTCTTGACCCCAGGGGTGGTGCAAGGCGTCTTCATGGGCGTTCATCGCGGCGGCCGATCTGCGTTATATTGCGGGCTGTTTGACGTTTACGTAAACGTCATTGCTCCGATTGTAGGCAGTCCACCCACCCGGTCCCCGTCGCGCTGGCTTGTGATGAGGCCGGGGTCAGGTTCTCCGTTTTTTATCCATGGCCAACATCACCTATACGATCAGCGATCTCGCCAAGGAATTTGACCTGACCACCCGGGCCATGCGCTTTTATGAGGACATGGGCCTGCTGCAGCCGCGCCGGGAGGGGCCGGGCGGGCGCAACCGCATCTACAGTGCCCGAGACCGCACCCGGCTCAAGCTCACGCTGAGGGCCAAGCGTTTGGGGCTGAGCTTGACTGAGGCCAAGGAAATCATCGACACCTACGAGAGCCCCCGCGATACGGTGCCGCAGTTGCGCAAATTCCTGGTGATCTTGGAGGGTCACAAGCGGCAAATCGAAGAACAGATGGCCGACCTGCAGGCCAACCTGGAAGAAATCAAGGCCCACGAAAAAGAAGCCCGCACCTTGCTCCATCGTGCCTCCCGGCGCGAGGCAGCCTGAACCTGATTCGGATCGAGCGATGACCCCTGTTGATTCCATCACCGCCGCTCAGGCTCTTGAGCGGGTACAAGCCAGCTTCGCCCGGCAGGGCCTGATGCAGCTCTTCGGTGCGCGTCTGGTCCGGGTTGAAGCGGGCCTGTGCGAAATTGCGTTGCCTTACTCTGACCGGGTCACGCAGCAGCAAGGCGGCTTTCATGGCGGAGCCATCGGTGCGCTGGCCGATATTGCCGGCGGTTACGCCGGGCTGAGTGTCGCGCCCGAAGGCATGGAAGTGACCACCGTGGAGTACAAGATCAACTTCCTCAATGCCTTCCAGGGCGGCGAACTGCGCGCCATCGGTCGGGTGGTCAAAGCGGGGCGACGCCTGATAGTCACCACGGCCGAAGTGACCCACTGGCACGAGGGACGGCGCAGCGACTGCGCCCTGATGCAGCAGTCCTTGGTGCCTGTCACCAAGACCTATTGACGAGACATTTACCAAAGCCTGAACATGAATCTTCCTGGACTTGATTTTCAACTCGGCGCCGACATCGATGCCTTGCGCGATGCGGTGCGTGACTTTGCCCAAAGCGAGATTGCTCCCCGCGCGGCCGAGATCGACCGCCTTGACCAGTTCCCCATGGACTTGTGGCGCAAGATGGGCGACTTGGGGGTGCTGGGTATCACCGTGGGTGAGGAGTACGGCGGCGCCAATATGGGATATCTGGCGCACATGGTGGCGATGGAGGAGATCTCACGCGCCAGCGCATCGGTGGGGCTGTCCTATGGGGCGCATTCCAATCTTTGCGTGAACCAGATCAAGCGCAACGGCAGCCAGGCGCAGCGCGCCAAGTACCTGCCCAAACTGATCAGCGGCGAGCATGTCGGCGCTCTAGCCATGAGCGAGCCGGGCGCCGGTTCAGATGTGATCAGCATGAAGCTCAAGGCGCAGTGGCACGAGCCGAGCGCATCCGGGGGGGGTTATTTCTTGCTTAACGGCAACAAGATGTGGATCACCAATGGCCCCGACGCCGACACCTTGGTGGTCTATGCCAAGACCGAACCTGAACTGGGAGCGCGCGGCGTGACCGCCTTCCTCATCGAAAAAGGCATGAAGGGGTTTTCGATTGCACAAAAGCTAGACAAGCTGGGCATGCGTGGCAGCCACACTGGCGAGTTGGTGTTCAAAGATGTCGAGGTCCCCGCCGAGAATGTTTTGGGCGGTCTCAATAACGGCGCCCGTGTCCTGATGAGCGGTCTGGACTACGAGCGCGCGGTCTTGGCGGCTGGGCCTATTGGCATCATGCAGTCGGTGATGGACAACATCGTGCCGTATATCCATGACCGCAAGCAGTTTGGTCAAAGCATCGGGGAGTTTCAGCTGATTCAGGGCAAAGTGGCGGATATGTACACCGTGCTGCAGGCCGCACGCTCTTTTTGCTACACCGTGGGCAAAAATCTGGATCAGCTCGGTACGGAGCATGTGCGCCAGGTGCGCAAGGACTGTGCCTCCGTCATTCTCTGGTGCGCCGAAAAAGCCACCTGGATGGCCGGCGAAGGCATACAGATCTTCGGCGGCAACGGCTATATCAATGAATATCCTCTCGGCCGGCTCTGGCGTGACGCCAAGCTTTACGAAATTGGCGCTGGCACCAGTGAGATCCGCCGTATGCTGATCGGCCGCGAGCTGTTTGCCGAAACTGGCTCTCATTGAGGTTTTGCCATGCCTTTGCGCCATCTGCTTGAGCACAACCGCCAATGGGCGCGCGGCATGGAAGCCGAACGCCCCGGGTTTTTCACCAACCTGTCACATCAGCAAACACCGCGATACATGTGGATCGGTTGCTCCGACAGCCGCGTCCCGGCCAACCAGATTACCGGTTTGGAGCCAGGCGAGGTCTTTGTGCATCGCAATGTGGCCAATGTGGTGGTGCCCACCGATCTGAACTGCCTGTCGACTATTCAGTACGCCGTTGATCAGCTCCATGTGGAGCATCTGATGGTGGTTGGACACTATGGTTGCGGCGGGGTGCTGGCCGCGCTCAATGGGGTGCGGGTGGGGCTGGCTGACAATTGGCTGCGCCATGTCAAGGATGTGGCGGCCCGGCACCGCAGCCTTCTGGACGCCGCCCCTCCCCAGCACCGCGCCCACCTGCTGGTCGAACTCAATGTCATTGAGCAGGTGGTCAATGTGGCCCGTTCCACGGTCGTGCAGGACGCTTGGGAGCGCGGCCAGTCGTTGATGCTACATGGCTGGGTCTACGGTTTGTCGGACGGATTACTCAAAGACCTGCGTATTTCGATTGACCGGCCTGAACTCATCGACACGGTTCATGCCGAGGCGGTGCGACTGGAAGTTCGCTTGAGCGCAATGGCCCGGGTCTGATCGAGCGCTCGCAAGGACCGCTATGTTTCCCCAGCGCCTGGATTCAAGTCTGGCCTACGACATCGCCAAGGCCATGCTCGACGGCTTTAATCGTCACTACGAATTGTTTCGACGGGAGTCGGCGCGGGCCAAGCATCGTTTCGAGACGGCCGATTGGCATGCCCAGCAGCGGGCGCAGCGCGAGCGCATTGAGTTCTACGATTTGCGTGTGCGCGAGGCGTCGATCCGGCTTGAGCGTGAGTTCAAGGCCGGCGAACAGCCGATGGAAGTTTGGTACCAGGTCAAGCTGCACTACATAGGCTTATTGGTCAATCATCACCAGCCCGAGTTGGCCGAGACTTTTTTCAATTCGGTCACGACCAAGATCCTGCACCGCAGCTATTTCCATAACGACTTCATTTTTGTGCGGCCGGCCGTCAGCACGGAATACATCGAAAACGAAGAGCCCACCGCGCGCCCGACCTACAAGGCTTGGTACCCTACCCGGGACAATCTGATCGAGATCATGGTCAAGATGATCGAATCCTTCGATCTGCGGCGCCCCTTTGCTGACCTGCAGCGCGATGCCCGTGATGTACTCGAGCAGGTGACGCAGAGGTTGGGCGATGTCAAACTGCGGGCGAATTTTCAGATTCAGGTTCTCTCCAGCTTGTTCTACCGCAACAAGGGCGCATATGTTGTGGGCAAATTGATCAATGGTTTTCAGGAAATTCCTTTCGCGCTGCCCATTTTGTATGACGAACAGGATCGCTTGTGCATAGACACCGTGCTCTTCGGTGAGGATGAACTCCTGATCCTGTTCAGCTTCGCGCGTGCCTATTTCATGGTCGATATGGAGATCCCATCGGCCTATGTGCAGTTCTTGCGCAGCATGATGCCGCGCAAGCCACGCGCCGAGCTCTACAACGCCCTGGGCTTGGCCAAGCAAGGCAAGACCTTGTTTTACCGCGATTTCCTGCATCATCTGCGCCATTCGAGCGACCACTTTCGAATTGCCCCGGGTATCAAAGGAATGGTCATGCTGGTTTTTGACCTGCCCTCCTTCCCCTATGTTTTTAAGGTGATCAAGGATTTTTATCCGCCGCAAAAGGACACCACGCGTGAGCAGATTCAGGGCAAGTACCTCCTGGTCAAGCAGCACGACCGAGTCGGGCGCATGGCCGACACCCTGGAGTACAGCAATGTGGCTTTCCCGCGCGCGCGCTTCGAGGATGAGCTGATCGAGGAAATCCGAAAGTTTGCCCCAAGTCAGATAGAAATCAGCGACCGCGATGACGATGGGCAAATCGAGGTCATCCTCAAGCATGTCTACATTGAGCGCCGCATGATTCCGCTCAATATCTATTTGCAGGAGTCTTTTGACGCTGGGACTGGCAATGACCGTGCCCGCGAGCAGATGGAGCGGGCCGTCATTGAGTACGGCAATGCCATCAAGGACCTGGTGGCGGCCAACATTTTTCCGGGCGATATGCTCTGGAAGAACTTCGGCGTCACCCGGCACGGCAAGGTGGTGTTCTACGACTACGATGAGATCGAGTACCTCACCGATTGCAATTTCCGTCGTGTACCGCCCCCGCGGAATGAGGAGGACGAGATGTCCGGTGAAGTCTGGTACAGCGTCGGGCCCAAGGATGTCTTTCCGGAGACTTTTGGCCCCTTTCTTCTGGGCAACCCGGCGGTGCGTGAGGTGTTCATGAAGCACCATGCCGATTTGCTCGATGCGGGCTTCTGGCAGTCCAACAAGGATCGCATCATGGGCGGGCATGTGCACGATGTCTTCCCTTATGACCCCTCGCGACGCTTCGCGGAGCGCCGTCGGCGCAAGACCCACGAAACCTCATGAGCGTGCTTACCTTCATGGACTTGCTCGAGATGGCCAGTCATGCGGTGACGGTCATCGGACTACCGTTTGCCTTTTGGGTCTTCTGGGTGGAGCAGCGCAAAGAGCGCGAGAACGAGGAAGAGGAGGCGTATCAACTGCTCTCCAACGCCTACAACGACTTCCCCAGGGTAGTGCTGGCCCATCCTGACCTTCAGTTGCGCTCAGCACCTGCGTTGGTCGATCCCACGCCCGAGCAGCGCGAACGAATGCTGGTCATTTTCGACATGCTTGTTTCCCTGTTTGAGCGTGCTTACCTCATTGCCTACAAGTCCGAGATGAATCAGGCTGAGCGTCGCCGCTGGAACTCCTGGGATGACTTCATGCGCGAGTGGTGCCGCCGTGAAGACTTTCGACAGGCCCTGCCGCAATTGCTACGCGGCGAGGATCCTGCCTTCGTCGCCTACATCGGCCGGCTCGCTGAGCAAGAAACCCCCGACCAACACCTGGCCCCGACTGTCTAGTCCCCTGTAAGGAGAAACCCATGAATGACTCCATCCTAATCGTCTCCGCTGCCCGCACGCCTATGGGCAGCTTTCAGGGCGATTTCTCGCCCCTCGCCGCACACGATCTTGGGGGGGCTGCTATCGCCGCAGCGCTGGCCCGATCGGGCGTGCCCGCCGAGCGGGTGACCGAAGTGCTCATGGGAAACTGCCTGATGGCCGGTCAGGGCCAGGCGCCTGCCCGCCAAGCCGCGTTCAAAGGCGGATTGCCCGCCTCAACCGGCGCCGTGACCCTCTCGAAGATGTGCGGTTCGGGCATGCGTGCGGCCATGTTTGCGCACGATATGCTGCTGGCGGGCAGTCATGAGGTGCTGATTGCTGGCGGTATGGAGAGCATGACCAATGCGCCGTATCTGCTGCTCAAAGGCCGCGGCGGCTACCGAATGGGTCACGACAAGGTCTATGACCACATGATGCTCGATGGCCTGGAAGACGCCTACCAGGCCGGCCGCAGCATGGGCACTTTTGGGGAAGACTGCGCGGCCCGTTATAACTTCACGCGCGAGCAGCAGGACGCCTTTGCTATGGCCTCGGTGCAACGCGCGCAACACGCTATTGCCAGCGGTGCCTTTGTCCAGGAGATCGCGCCGGTGACCGTCAAAACCCGCGCCGCAGAGACGGTCGTTTTTATCGACGAGGGGCCGGGCAAGATCAAGCTGA
>VGHR01000012.1 GCA_016868205.1 Betaproteobacteria bacterium | reverse complement strand
CCGTCATCTCAGGGACGGTGCGCTGCCAGACGCTCTTGAGCGCTTCCGGTAGCTGCGACACACGATAAGTCAGTGAATCTGCAGAAGCCGGCCCCGCAAGCCCCGTACAGACAACAGCGGCGATCAGGATTTTCATGCGGCTCACCTCCTGCCCCCAAGCTTACGCCAAGGCGCAATTTCGAACCTGATGTCAAGGAATACGCCGCCCAAACCCGCCTGTAAGCCATCGGCCCCAGACACCCTGGCCCAGTCGATCCGATGACACAATCCTTCCGTCGTCATCTCCGCAGCTCAATCCCATGGCCTGGACATCCGCGCATATCGACGCAGCCGCCGCTGCCCTGATGGAGCAACATCAGCGCAAAGCGCGATTTGAAGGCCTGCGCGAGCCTGCCGAACTGCCTGATGCAGGTACCGCTTATGCAGTGCAAGCCTCGCTGGTCACGCGCAAATGCGCCCTGCTCGACACTCGACCGGCGGGCTACAAAATCGCCCTGACGACGAAAACCATGAGGGAACTGGTGGGCTACGCGGACAGCATCAGCGGTCGTGTGCTGGCCAGCCAGGTCTATGGCGATGCCGCGCAGATTCAGGCAGCAAACTTCGGCCGCCTGGCGGTCGAGTTTGAAATCGCCTTTGTAATGCGGGCCGACCTGCCGCTACGCCCGAGTCCCTGGGGCCGCGATATTGCAGACTACATCCTGCGCGCACATCCTGCTCTGGAATTGGTCGACGATCGTGCGGCGGATTACGCTGCGCTGCCGGGCAACATCCTCACCCTGATCGCCGACAACGCCTGGAACGCTGGCCTGGTGATGGCCCCCCCCCTGAGGGATTGGGCCTTTGACCAACTAGACCGCGTCGAGGGTCTGGCTCTGGTCAATGGTCAGGAGGTCGGCCGGGGCAGGGGCAGCGATGTGCTCGGCCATCCGCTCGATGCCTTGGCATGGCTGGCCAACCATCTCCAGCTGCGGAACATCCCGCTGCGCGGCGGCGACATCGTGACCACCGGCAGCCTGGTGAAGACCCAATTCCCGCAAGCACTCTGCGAAGTGGCCTTGCGCCTCGCCGATACAGGCGCGGTCAGCGCGCGCCTGATTTGAGCCCGCGCCGCCGGCCCGCTCAGGCGGGCACCATGATGAAGTCGTAATCGAGCGTGTAAAAGTCGCCGTCCATCACTTTGCCATCGGGGGCGGTGCCCCCCTTGTGGTGGACAAAGTCGGCAATCAGAGAAGGTCGCACGCCGAAGACCGCATCGGCGTCGAGGTTCTTGCTGTTGCGGTCGAAGATGTGAGTGACCAGGGGCCGCTGGCCTTGCGCCTGCACGCGATAGTGCAGATGGGCCGGACGCCAGCTGCGGCCGGTGGTGTTGCTCAGCATGATGATGGCCGTCCCCTCCTGCGGGACCGGGTAATCCACTGGCATGATGGACCAAAAGCTGTAGTGGCCCTTGGCATCGGCCGTCAACAAGGCGCGCGCCCAGGGGCCATTGGTCTCCAGGTCCTGTTGCACATCATACAGACCACGGTCGTCAGAGTGCCAAACATCGATCTTGGCGTGAGGCAGCGGATTGCCATTGACATCGCGCACCGTGCCCTGCGCAAACAGGGGGGTGCCCTGTGCACCGGCGCTGATGTCTGCCCCAAGCGGGAATTCGGGTGCGTTTTCGAGCAGGAAGGGCCCCACCAAAGTCGGCTCGGTGGTGTGCGCGGGCCGCGGGTAGTCTTGGGTGACGGTCAGCATGGACAGCCCCAGAGCGTCGGAAAAAATAATGAACTCATTACGCCCGGGACCGCACCACTTGCCGGTTTCCTCCAACAAATTCATGGTGTAGGCCCACTCCTTGGAGGTAAGTTTGACCTCCTTGGCAAAGGAGTGCAGGTGACGAATAAAAGACAGCATGATCTCGCGCAGACGCGGATCGGGCGTGCTCTCATAGCGCTTGAGAACCTCCTGGGTAATCAAATCAGCAGCGTCGTAGCGGCTCTTGAGTCCGCCCTCCGTGGGTGCGTTCATGTCCATCTCCTGTTGAGCTTTAAAAATCGCCGCGACCGGTCCACGCGTTTTTGGCGACCGTCGGGCGCATCCACAGCACAATGTAACGGCTTTCCGGCCTGGCGTATATGCCCCTCACCCGCCCAAGCTGGGCGGCAGGTCGGGGGACTACGGGATAGCCCTGATCGGTATTTTTATAAGGTCTCGAATAATCCGGACGGCAACAAGGTCGAGGGGACCGCGTTACGCTCGAGCCCTCTTCGACCGACCCATCCGACCCACAGGAGACTTTATGCAAAAGCGTCCATTTCTAAAGGCATTGGGTTCTACCGTCGCCCTGGCCGCCCTGCCCACCCTCACCAGAGCGCAGGGCCAGCCCATCCGTGTGGGCAGCACGATGTCGATGACGGGCCCCTTGGCCGCCACGGCCATGCTGCACAAGATCTCGACCGAGATCTTCCTGGAGGGACTCAACCGTCGGGGAGGCCTGCTTGGCCGCCCGGTCGAATGGGTGATGAAAGACGATCAATCCAGGCCCGATCTGGCCCGAACCCAGTACGAACAGCTGATCACCGTCGACAAGGTCGACCTGATCATGGGGCCTTACGCCACAGCCAACTCGCTGGCGGCCATGGGTGTGGCCCAGCGATACAACAAATTCATCATCACCAACTCCTTTGGCATTCCTTCGCTGGCCAAGTACGAAATGCACTTCCCGGCCTATGCCATGGGGCATGAGCCAGGCACCACCTCGCCCACCACCCTGCTCGACTCCTTTCAGGCAGCCGGCGTCCGACCACAAACGGTTGCCCTGGTCACCAGCAAGTTCCCATCCGTCGTGTTCATGTCAGCCGGTGCGCGCGAGGTGTTCAAGAAGCGCGGGATGCGCGAAGTCTTGTGGCTCGAATGGGAATTCGGCAATCGCGATTTCGGCTCGATTGCCTCGCGCATCAAGGACACCAACCCCGACTTCTTATGGGTTGGCTCCATCGGCCCGGAGAGCATCCAACTGCTTGAGGCCCTGGCCAAAATTGACTACCGACCCAAGCTGCATTTTCATCTCTATCCAACGCCGGGGCCGATGGCGCAATCCCCGCTCGGTGCCAATGCCTTGTCCTTCACCACATTTGAGCAGCATGCGCCCTTTACCAGCAACCCGGCTTACACGGATGTGTTCAAGACCTTCAACGACCGCGCGGCCAAAGCCAATTTGCCCGACACCGCCTTTGAACTGCAGGCTGCCAACGCCTTTGCGGGCTGGCAGGTGCTTGAGGCCGGCGTGAAGGGCACCAACAGTTTGGACGACAAGCGCATCGCCGACTGGCTGCGCAAGAACCGGGTCGACACCATCGTCGGCCGGCTGCGCTTTGACGGACCGAACAACTACGGCGATGACGCCAACCGTATCAAACAGGTCCAAAACGGCAAATGGATCGTGGTCCATCCGCGGGAGTTCGCGCCTCCGGGTTCCAAGCTGCAGGGCTGAGGAGCGGCGCCTGATCGCGCCGAGGGCGGCGATCAGGCCGCCAAACCAATGACCACGGCCGACTCCTCAAGAGCCGCTATCGCGCGCTGGCGGCTCTTGAGGCCGGCATCTGCATCGGCAAAGCCCACCAGCCGCAAGCCCGGCGCCAATTGCACTGACACCTCTTGCGAGACCTTGCCAGCGGCCAGCCGAGCCACCACCCCCTTGAGTACATTGACCTGGCCCATGGCCACGATGTGAGGAGCGACGGTCACCGCAGTGGCCTTGCAAAGGGCCAGTACTGGCATGCCCACCCGCAAGCCCAGTAACTGCAGGCTCTCACGCGTGATGCGAGAGCCCAGCAGTTGGCCATCCGCCAGGGCCAGACTCACTCGGACCAGGCCGCGCGAGACGCTGATCGCCTGAACCTTGCAGGGCAGCTGGTTTCGCAGGCTGGTGCGCAAGCCGACGGCGGCAACCGTACCGGCACTCCACGCCGCCTTGCCCCGATGCAGCCGCGCCAGTACCTGCTTGTGGGCGCTGCGCATCAGGTCAGCGGCGTGCAGCAATTGCTGTCCCTCGGCCGTCAATCGGGCGCCTCCGCCGCCGGCCCCACCCACCAGCTTTTCAACCAGCGGCACGCCCGCCAGATTGCTCAGGGTCTCCACCGCCTGCCAGCCCGCCTTGTAGCTCACACCCGTGCTGCGCGCTGCCTGCGAAATCGAGCCGGTCTGGGCAATCGCCCGCAAAACCTCCAGGCGCTTATCCGCGCTGCCCGGTCCGAGCAGCTCTTCCAGGGGGAGCGGTGCGGTCTTCATTGGCGCGAAGCATCAAGATTGATTTTGCTATTCTAATTTAGAATAGCGCTAATTCGATCAGTATTCAAATACGCCATGGCGGCCCAATTTTCCCTCTGCGTCGGTAGCTCGCCTATCGCCCGCCGCATCGGCCTGATGCTGAGCGCGGCCCTCCTTCTGGCGCTGCCGTCGCGAGCTCAGCAAGTACAGGTGGCGGTAGCCGCCAACTTCGCAGCTCCGGCCAAAGCCCTCGCCGCCCAGTTCGAACAGGCCAGTGGTCACAAGCTGGCTCTTTCCTTTGGAGCCACCGGCCAGTTCTACGCCCAAATCCGCAACGGTGCGCCCTTCGCAGTCTTGCTGGCCGCTGATGAGGAGACGCCCGAAAAATTGCAGGCGCAGGGCTTGGCGGTAGCAGGTACGGGCCAGACCTACGCCACCGGACGCCTGGTGCTTTGGAGCAAGCAAGCCGGACTTGTGGACGGACAGGGGCATGTCCTCAGGGCTCCTCTGCCCGGCAGGCTGGCCCTGGCCGACCCCAGGCTGTCGCCCTACGGACGAGCCAGCGCCGAGGTCATCGCTGCGCTGGGCTTGACCCTGCGTGGCCAGGCGGTCGAAGCCGCCCATATTGGCCAGACCTATCAGTTCATTGCTTCGGGCAATGCCGCTCTGGGCTTTGTCGCGTTGTCACAGGTCTATGAAAACGGCCGGCTGCGCGAAGGATCGGGCTGGATCGTGCCCGAGTCCCTGCACAAACCCATCCGGCAGCAGGCGGTTTTGTTGCGGGCCGGCAGCGGGCAACCGGCCGCTGCCCAGTTCCTGAGCTACCTGCGCAGCGCACAAGCGCAGGCGCTGGTGGCCTCCTATGGTTACAGCCCATGAGACCCGCCGCTTTCAGCAGTGAGGCCGTATCGGCCATTGCCTTGACCCTGCAACTGGCCACACTGAGCACACTGATCCTGCTGGTATTGGCCACGCCGCTGGCCTGGTGGCTCTCGCAAACGCGTTCGCGCTGGCGGACTCCCCTGGGCGCGCTGGTGCTTTTGCCCCTGGTGCTGCCACCCACCGTTCTGGGCTTTTACCTGCTGGTCCTGCTCGGGCCGCAGGGCTGGGTGGGTCAGTTGACGCAAGCCTTGGGCCTGGGCCCGCTGTCCTTTTCTTTCAGTGGACTGCTTCTGGGCGCCCTCGTGTTCTCATTGCCCTTCGCGGTGCAGCCGATTCAGTCGTCTTTCGAGGCGATGGGCGCGCGACCCCTGGAGGTCGCTGCCACCTTGCGAGCCCGCCCCCTGGATGCGTTCTTCACCGTAGCCCTGCCGCTGGCACGGCCAGGTCTGCTGACCGCGGCAGTGCTGAGCTTTGCGCATACCGTGGGTGAGTTTGGCGTGGTGCTCATGGTCGGTGGCAACATCCCGGGACAGACCCGGGTGGTGTCGACGCAAATCTACGGCCATGTTGAAGCCATGGAATACACCCAGGCCCATGTCTTGGCCGCGGGCATGGTGCTGTTTTCTTTCATCGCCCTCTGGGTGCTGATGCGGCTGCAAAGCAAGCAGCGCCGGAAGCAAGCATGAGCAAAGTGCCTGACCTGGTCGTGGCCTTGGATCTGCAGCGCGAGGGCTTCAGGCTCAATGTCGATCTGCGCCTACCCGGTCAGGGCATCACCGTGATTTTTGGCCCCTCAGGTTCGGGCAAGACCTCACTTCTTCGGTGTCTGGCCGGACTTGAACAAGCGCGTGGTCGGATTCAGCTGGGCCCCACAATCTGGCAAGACAGCGCACAGCACTTGTTCGCGCCGGCTTGGCGGCGTGATCTGGGTTATGTGTTTCAGGAAGCCAGCCTTTTTGATCACCTGAGCGTGGCCGAGAATCTGCGCTACGGTCAACGACGCGTGCGCAAGGAAGGTTCGGCCCGGGCCTTGTCCGAGGCGGTGGAGCTGCTCGGTATTGGTCAGCTTGAGCATCGCTGGCCAGCGAGCCTGTCCGGCGGCGAAAGGCAGCGAGTGGCTATTGCCCGTGCCCTGGCCCTGCAGCCGAGTCTGCTGTTGCTCGACGAACCCCTGGCCTCGCTCGACCCGGCTCGTAAAGAAGAAATCCTGCCCTGGCTCGAACGCTTACACCGCGAGCTGCGCATGCCCGCGCTGTATGTGACCCACTCCATGGATGAACTGGCGCGCCTGGCCGATCATGCGGTGGCCTTGCAGGCGGGCGCCGTCACCGCCAGCGCGTCGGTCCAGGCTGTCTTGAGCGACCCCCAGGTAGCGCTGGCCGTTGGCGACCAGGCGGGTATCGTCATAGAAGGCCAAGTGGCAAGCCGCGATGAACGCTGGCATTTGATTCAACTCAATTTCCCAGGGGGATGCCTCTGGGTTCGCGATCCCGGAAGCGGCACCCAGCTCCATCAGAGGGTTCGCATTCGAATCCTGGCTCGCGATGTCAGCCTGTCCCTGTCACCCGAGGACCCGAACACGCTGCAGAACCGAATCGCCGGGGTGATCGAGAGCATCCACGCAGACCGTCATCCCTCGCAGGCCCTGGTTCGTGTGCAATGCGCCGGGACCATCCTGCTTGCCCGGGTGACCCGCCGCTCACTTCACGACCTCTCGCTGAAAGAAGGCAGGCATCTTTGGTGTCAAATCAAGTCAGCGGCACTGGTGGGCTGATCGCAGACTGCTCCTCGATAAAGGCCGCCACCTCCTCCAGGCTCGGGCAACCCAAACGCCCACCAAAACGCGTGCATTTGAGCGAAGCAGCGTGACACGCAAAGCGCGCAGCGCTGGCCATGTCGCGACCCTCGGTCAAGGCCCAGGCCAAGGCGCCGTGAAAAACATCACCCGCAGCCAGGGTGTCGACGACCTTGACCGCAGGGGCGGGTATCCGGCGAACGCCTCCCGCCTCGACCCACGCATAGCCCCCCACACCACAGGTCGCACCCACATGCCCGGTATGACCTGCGGCCACTTCCAGCAGGGCACGCTCCACAGTAGCAGCTCCGGTGAGGGCCAGCAAGCCCGCATCCGAAAACACCGCATGCGTGGCCAGGGGAAGTAATGTCTCCATCACGCCAGGTGCTGCGATCTCGCCATCGAGCATGCACGGCACACCCAGCCGCCTGGCCGCGCGCATGGCTGCCTGCGCTCCCTCGGGCCAACGCACATCGCACAACAGCATGTCGACGCCCTCCAGACTCTGCAGCGGCAACCAATCGGCAGAGGCATCCACGGCAGGGTCGTGAAAGGGAACCACCAATCGCTCGCCCTGAGCGTCCACTATGACACAAGCCCGCGACGAAGAGGCACCAGGTACCGGATACAAACCCGACACATCGAGCCCCTCGGCCTGCAGCGAAGCACGCGCGGTCCGGCCCTGCTCATCGTCGCCGCAGCGGGCCCAGATCGCGCCTTGACCTCCCAGCCGCGCGAAGGCGCACACGGCCGACAAGGCCATACCGTCAACCACCTCAACCAGGCGCCGGGCTAGGACCTTGGCCGGGGGGGGCAGTATCTGATCGACCTGATAGATGCGGGTCACACAGAC
Organism: Betaproteobacteria bacterium; assembly: GCA_016868205.1. Taxonomy (GTDB): domain Bacteria; phylum Pseudomonadota; class Gammaproteobacteria; order Burkholderiales; family Burkholderiaceae_C; genus Polaromonas. The sequence goes on along the minus strand of VGHR01000012.1, from coordinate 36,244 downwards.
ACCGCCCACAGCGATCGCGCGTCGCCGGCGCGGCTGCGTGCTCATTGCGGTCGCGATGTAGCGAAGGCTGCAGCCCGCCGAGCCAGCGCCGTAATGGCTGCGTAGTCGCCAGCGGCCACCAAGGCCTGCGGCGTGACCCAACTGCCACCGACACCCGGGCAAGCTCGTAAAGCCAGGTAGCTCTCAATGTGCTCGGGCTTGATACCGCCGGTCGGACAGAAGCGTGCTCGCGGGAACACGCCCTGCAAATGCTCGATCTGCTTGACACCCTCGAGACCATTGGCGGGAAAAAGTTTGAGCGCCTCAAAGCTCCAGGCCATGGCCTGCATGACTTCGCTGGCCGTCCAAACGCCGGGCAGCAAGGGCCATTGCTTGTCGACAACCGCCTGGGCCAGCTCGGGTACCAAGCCGGGTGAAACACCGAACTGGGCACCGGCGTCGACCGCGCTTTGCACATCGGCTGCGCGCAGTAAAGTCCCGGCACCCACGGTGGCCTCGGGCACCTGCCGCCGAATGGCGGTAATCGCAGCAAGGGCCGCGGGGGTGCGCAGGAGCACTTCAAAGACCGTTACACCGCCTTCAACCAATGCCCGTGCCACGGGGACGGCGCGCTGGGCATCATGAATCCAGATGATGGGCATGACCGGCGCTCGCGCCAGCAGATCAGTCATGGTGGGTGGGGATACATGCATATCGGCTCCTGGCCGCGCATGATAGCGGCAGACCGTTCAAGTCCGGGCTTGCGGCGATCCACGCAAGGCCCGCCAGGCCATCACCGCCCAGATCAGGAGGGTCAGCACGCCCAGCGTGCCGGCAATCGGGCGGGTAAAAAATGCCGTCGGATCGCCATCAGCCTTCATCATGGATGTCAGAAAACTCTGCTCAAGCAACTCTCCGAGGACGATCCCCAGCACCAACGGCGCCACCGGAATGCCGTTTTCTTCCATGAGCCAACCGATCACACCAAAAACCAGCATCACCAAAATGCCATAGGCGCTGTTGGTGATGGCAAAAGAGCCCACGATGCAAAACAACAAAATAATGGGCAAGAGAATACGCCGGGGTGCGCGCAAGAGTCGCCCGGCTCCCTTGATGGCAGCCCACCCCAGCGGCAACATCAGCAGATTGGCAGCAACGAAGATCATGAAAACGGCGTAAATCAGCTGCGGGTTCTGCAGGAACACGGTTGGCCCCGGGTTCATGCCCTTCATGTACAGAACGCCAATGACGATGGCGGTGATCGAATCGCCGGGTATGCCGAAGACCAAGGCAGGAATCCAGGCCCCACCCAAGGCCGAGTTGTTCGACGAGGTCGACTCCACCACGCCCTCAACATGGCCGGTGCCAAACTTCTCAGGCTCCTTGGAAAACCGTTTGGCCATGGCATAGGAGATCCAAGCGGCAATATCGGCACCGGCACCCGGCAAGGCACCGATGGCCGTCCCGACCACCGAGCCACGCAAGAAATTTCGCCAGTAACGACGGGTCACCTCACCGATCCCCTTGAACAGCGCCCCGACTCTCTCCTGCACCATCACACCCATGGCCTCGGTCGATATGGAGCCGCGCAGCAACTCGCTGACCGCAAAGGCGCCGATCATGGTGGGAATGAAGCTGATGCCTGACATCAGGTCTACATTGCCAAAAGTAAAGCGCGGATGACCGGCCACCGGGTCTATGCCTACGCAGCCCACTGCCAAGCCCATCAGCAGGGCCAGGATTGCGCGCGTACGGCCACTGGCTGTGATCAAAGTGGCACAACTCAGGCCGAGAAAGGCCAGCCAGAAATACTCGAAGGATGAAAAGTTGAGCGCCGCCTCGGCCAACCAGGGCGCCGCCAGAATCAAGAACAACACACCCACCAGTCCACCGGCGACCGAGAACACCAGGTTGACCCCGAGGTTGAGTTCGAGTTGGCCCTTGCGCGCCATCGCATAGCTCTCATCGGTGTAGGCGGCCGATGCCGGCGTCCCGGGCATACGCAGCATGGCCCCCGGAATATCTCCCGCGAAGATGGCCATCGCGCTGGCCGTCACGATGGCGCCCAAGGCGGGGACCGGCGGCATGAAAAAGGTGATGGGCACCAGTAGGGCGGTGGCCATGGTCGCAGTCAGCCCCGGAATCGCACCCACGAAGATCCCGAAGATCGCCGAGCCGATCACCACCATGATCACATAGGGATCAAAGACCAGCGCGGCGGCAGCCGCAATCGCACTCACAGCAGGGCCTCACAAAAAAAATGAGACCCCACGCTCAGCCCCCTGCCACCAGCTGCATGAACCAGCCTCGCGGCAAGGGCACGCGCATCAGGGAGCCGAAGAACCACTGCACCACCAACGCGGTCAGCACGCCCGTGAGCAGGGCTGCCCAGAGCCGCACCCCGAGCCAGGCGCACAAGCCCGCCACCACAATGGTGGCTGTGGGCAAGAATCCCAGCCGGTCGGCAGCCAGCCAGTAAAAAACCACGGCCAAGGGCATCGCCAGCAAGGCCAGCCAGCCTTGCAGGTGCCGCAGGGGTGGACTCAAGTCCAACATCGGCCGGCCCGAACGCCAGCCTCGCACGGCGATCAGCACGCCACAGGCCATGATGCCCAGCGCGATCAGGCGCGGGAACAAGGCCGGGCCATAACGCTGGCCCGGCATGTCCGGAAAGGTAAAGGTATAGGCGAAAAATGCCGCCGCCAGCGCCACCAGCAAGGCGCCGAGCAAGGTGTCATGCAAGCGCATCAGATCAGGGCTGCCGGACGGCCTCGGTCAGGATTTCTTGGCCAAACCTGCTGCCGTCATGGCCACGCCCATCGCGCGATCGCCATCAGCCATGAACTTGGTAAATCCAGCCGGATCGGCCCAGGTGGTGCCAAAGCCCCGATTGCGCATGAAATCCTGGAACTCGGCCGAGTCGTAGGCTTTCTTCAGCTCGGCCGTGAGTCGGGCGGCAATCGCGTCGGGAAGATTGCGCGGGGCGGCAATGCCACGCCAGGCCCCGACGGAGTAGTTGATGCCCAGGGTTTCGTTGAGCGTGGGCACATCCTTGAAGGCTGGGTTGCGCTGCGGCGCCATCACCGCCAGGCTGACCGCTTTACCCGCATCGATCATGGCCTTGGCCTCGGGCACCGAGCAGGTCACGATGTCGATACCGCCGGCAGCCAAATCCTGCATGGCCGGTGCCGCGCCGTTGGAGGGGACCCATTGCACATGATTGGGCGATAAACCCATGGCCTGCAGCCAACCTATCAGACCCAGATGCCAGATGCCGCCCTGCCCCGTGCCCGAGGCCTTGAAGCGGCCGGCCGGTGCAGCCTTGATGGCATCGGCCAGGGCCTTGATGGTCTTGTAAGGCGAACCTGCGTTGACTTGCACGCCCGGCGGGTCGACATTCATCAGCGCCAGGGGGGTGTAGCTGGTCGGCTTCAGATCGGTCAGGCCCTGGTGATGCATCATGGTGATTTCCACCGTGATCATGCCTATGGTGTACCCATCGGGCGGCGCCGTGGCGATGGCCGAATGGCCGATGACGCCCGAGCCGCCGACCCGGTTGACCACATTGAAAGGCTGACCCAGATTCTTCTCGAGGATGGCCGCCACGATACGCGCCGTGGCATCTGTACCTCCGCCTGCACCCCACGGGCAGACCAGTGTCACGGGGCGATTGGGCCAGGCGCCCTGAGCGCGAGCGGCAGCAGGCAAAAGCGCGCCAAGGCCAGCCGCAGCCAAACCGCCGAGTAGGGCGCGACGATGCCCGATGGGATTGCGTTTCATCGAAGTCTCCTTGCTATGAGTGTTTTGAAACAACCCATCGTTCCATCGGAGAACCACGGCAGCAATCGGGAAAACCCTTTACGCAAAAACCGCCACGCCGGCTCAATCGCCGAGCACCACGCCCTCCCGGCGCGGATCGGTGCCCCCCTGCAAGCCCCCGCGCGTGCGCCGCAAGACCTGCAAGCCGCTGGTGAGTTCGATCTCGCGCACTTCGGCACCGCGGGTGCGCAAGGCATCAACCGTCGCCGGATCGAAGCGCCCGGTCTCCAGCAGGGAAGGGCCATTGAGCGAACTGAAGTTAGGCAAATCGATGGCCTGCTGGGGACTCAACCCCCAGTGCAACATGCCGTAGAGCGTCTTGGCGGTGAAGTGAATGATCTGCGCCCCGCCCGGGCTGCCCAGGCTCATCAACAACTCGCCACTGCTCGCATCGAACACCAGGGTGGGCGACATCGATGAGCGCGGACGCTTGCCCGCCTGCACCCGGTTGGCAATCGGCCGGCCCTGCGCATCCGATGGCAAGAAGCTGAAGTCGGTCAGTTCGTTATTGAGCAAAAAGCCACCGGAGCGCGACGCATCGGTGCTGACCATGCGACGCGCGCCAAAAACAGCCTCAATGGTGGTGGTCATGGCCAGCGCGTGTCCGTAGCGGTCCATGATGCTGATATGACTGGTGCCATATTCGGGCTGATGGGGCATGGATGCAAAGCGCAGGCCGGGCCCCTTCGCACCCGAGGCTGCGCGTACGACCGCCGGATCGCCTGGCTGGGCTGTCTTCATGCTCTGCGGACCAATCAGCGCCGCACGCGAGCGCAGGTAGGCCGGGTCGAGCAGAGACTGCCATCCCCCGGTCGGGGCCGGCACGAAGTCCGGGTCACCCAAATACTGAGCCCGATCGGCAAACGCCAACCGCGATGCCTCGGTGTAGAAGTGCAGCCAGTCGGCCGTCGGAGCGGCTGAGCGGGTGCCGGGCACACCGCCCTGCCCTTGGCCCAAGGCCAGGGTGTGCGCCTGAGTGTGTGCGAGTATGCCCAGGATCTGGCCAATCGCCACGGCCCCAGAGCTCGGTGGAGGAAAGCCGCACACCCGCAAGACTACAGGGGCCGCGCCGGCGTTCTGGGGCACGGCGTAGGGGTGGCACAAAGGGTCGCGCTTGACCGGGCGGTAAGCCGCCAAGTCCTGCAGCGTCATCACCGAAGCGGCGCCCGGCCGCAGCCGCAGCGCATCGACAATGGCCTGGGCCACAGGGCCCTCATGCAGGGCCTGCGAGCCCCTGGCGGCGATCTGACGCAGCACGGCAGCCAACTCCGGATTTTTCAACACATGCCCGACAGGCCAAGGCTCGCCGGCTGGGTCGTAAAAATAACGCGCGGCGACCGGATCGCGCTTGAGCGCTTGCTCTGCCTTGAGTTGGGCGTGCAGACGGGCACTGACGCGAAAACCCTGCTCACTGAGCACGATAGCCGGTTCAAACAGCAGCGCCCACGGTAAGCGGCCGTGCTGCTTGTGCGCCTGCTCGAGCATGCGCACCGTGCCTGGAACACCGACGGCCTGCGGCCGAAGCACCGCATCCATGAAGGGCAGCGGCTTGCCATCGTCAGAGAGAAACATGCGCTCATGGGCCGATGCTGGCGCTGTTTCACGGCCATCCCAGGCCTCCACCTTGCGACCATCGTGATAGAGCAGGAAAGCCCCCCCGCCGATGCCACTGGACTGTGGCTCAACCAGCGTCAGCACCATCTGCACCGCAATGGCGGCATCCACTGCGGAACCACCGGCCCGAAGCACCTGTAAGCCCGCATCCGTGGCCAGCGGATTGGCGGCAGCCACCGCTTGTTGCGAGTAGGTCCATCCAGGCTTGGCGCTATAAGCCGAAGAGCCCTCCGGTTGCAAGGGGGCGCGGTAGCCCAGCGTCGTCGGCTGCGCCGCGCAGCCAGCCAGCAGCGCCATGGTCAGGCCCGCCCAAAGAGAGAGCCGGTGAGGAACCGTTACGAGGCGATCGGAGGCAAGCAGATTCATAGGATCAAGACCTGGAGGAAAAAATCGACACGATAAAGTTGCGAGGCCATTGATGCCATCGACTCGGGCGCATCATGGCTACTTGCCCGCCTCGCGCATCGCTCTGGCCAGACCCTCAGCCCCCTTCGAGAGCAAGGTGTCGGCAGCGTTGAAACGATCCCGATCTTCCCGGTTCTGGCTCAGCTTGGCCTTGCCTTCCATGCGTTTGATCTCGATCTCGATACCCACAATGGCCCGCAGCATTGAGGCAATGTAGTCGGCGGGCGAATCGCCCATCTTCCAGGGTCGCGGCTCGCTGGACTCGTGTTCGCGGGTCAGCTTAGCAACGACGCCACGGACAAATTTTTCTTCGTCCATCACCGTCAGACGACCATACACATGCACCACTTCGTAGTTCCAAGTGGGCACCTGCCGGTGGGTCTCATGTTTGCTCGGGTACCAGTTGGGCGATATGTAGCTCTCGTTGCCACGAAAGATCACCATCACATCCGCGCCGTTCATGCACTGTTGCCACACCGGATTGGCGCGCGCAACATGCGCGGTCAGTATTCCATGCGGTCGCTGGCTCGCATCGAACTCAAACGGAATGTGGTTCGCATCAAGACCCTCGGGCCCGAGGGTGACCAACGCGCCGAGCGGGTGCTCCCGAATGATTGTGTACAGCTCTTGCGAATGCTTGATCGCAAAATGTGCGGGGATATACATCGGTCAGGCCTGAAGGGTGACGGTAGATGACTGGATCTCGCAATTGGGTTGGGCGACGCGCTCAACCTACTTGACCGGCGTTTGAGCATACCAGTTGAGAGACCTCCACCCCTCTGGCGCGCAAGGCCTGCGACCCGATCGCTTTTAAAAATTCAGTCGGATACCGCTGTCTTGCACCTCGATGCCATTGAGCCTCTTGCCAATCATGTCGGGGACACGGTAAATCGGCGCGCCATCCAAGAGGGTGAGCACTGTGGCATTGAGGAGGTTGGCAACCGTAGCGGGAAGTTCTTTGCCATTGGCAGTGGTCAACTTCAGGATATTGACTTTGGAAATCTCGATATCGCCCGTGTCCTTGTTCCATACGGGTTGGGTATCGATACAAAAATCACCGCTGGCCTGGGGCAGTTTGCTGACCCAGGTTCCACACAACTCCACTTTCTGGCGCGCTTTGCTCAGGGTGAGGGTGGGCTTGTCCACCGCAATAGTGGCTTTTTCTTTGGGGAATTTCTTCGCCACGGCCATATCGATCAAGCCCTTTGGCACCGTCAGAGAAATGGCTTGGGCGCTGCCCGCCCAGACCAGCCCGGCCCCGATCAGGCAAATGAAATTGTTCATTTTATATTCCTTGCGGTGGAGGGCGACAAAAAATCGATGAACCCGTCAATGATAGGCCTGTCAAGCTGAGGGGCCCACTACCGATAGACCTCATGTCGCCGGACGGCTCACCGCAGGTCAGCCCCGAGGACATGAGCCGTCCTCGGCGCTCAAGCCCCACGCCTGCAGCGTGGCTAGGGCTTCGGGCTGCCGGGCCTGTCGGTAGAGGTCCTCCAGTTGCGAGGACGGCCAGACGCGCCCGGCCAGCGCCATGAATTTATTCTTGTACTCTTGTGGATCGGCCGGGTTGGACGGTTCGCCGCGTATGATGGTGCAGCGGCCGCTCAGATGCCGCCCATCTTTGAGTGTGATGTGTACCTCGCAGCGCTGTTCGGCGGGGAATCGTTCACTCCACTGGGGATCTTCACTCAGGCTGATGCGTGCAAGCAGGTCGTGAATCCGCCGGTCAGCGGCCGCCTCGTCGGTGAAGCATTCGATGCCGTGGCTGCGATGGCGCAGCACCGATGCGAGCGCAAAGGGCGTGGAAAACCGCGTGGCAAAAGCGTTACGAATGTCGGTGCGGTTGAGAAAGGTCAGAAACTTGAAACCTCGCACCTCGATACGCTCAATGGTCTCCGGCTCGGGCCAGGCCTGCGGGTCGCCCAGCGGGGCCAGCGCATCGCGCAAGGCATCGATAGCCGCATGAATCGGCCGACCGCAACCATAGAGCTTGATGTAGCCGTCAGCCAGCAGCCACTGGTGCCCCAGGCCCCGCACCAGTCGTTCGGGCTGGTAGTTGTCGAACAGTACATCGTTGCATGTGGGCTCCAGGCCATCGAGGGGGCCGGTAAACCCGCTTTGCACCAACCGCACGGCCGTCTGTCCCATGGTCGCACTGTGCGAGGCGTACCAGTTGCGTAGTGTCGCGCCCTCTTTCATGCCTTGCCGGTTACCTGCGATGGGCGAGGAGCCGGCCAGACTGATCAGTTCGCGCATCTCGGGCTGACTCAGTCCCATCAAACGGCCCGTGGCCACAGCCGCCCCCACCACCCCATAGGTGCCGTGCGGATGAATGCTCATGCGCATGTCGCAGGCGCTGCCGATACGCGCGACCACCTCGTAGCCGATCGCGGCGGCCATCAAGAAATCGGCACCGCTGCAGCGGTGCTGCTGGGCCACCGCCAGGGCGCTGGGCAGCACTTGTATGCCAGGATGGCCGTTGCTCGTGAGGTTGCCTTCGTCGAGTTCGAGCCAGCAGCCGGCGGCTGCATTAAGCGCAGCCGCATCCAGCGCATTGAGCTGGACCGAGGTCCCCAGGACCGAGGCTTGCCCGCCAGAGACCTGACCCTGTTGCAATTGCAGCAGACGGCGCATGGGCGGCTCTTGCATACCCACAGCGCAGGCGGCCCAGGTGTCAGCCAGGATATCGCGCAAGTGCGACAGGGCCCTGGCCTCGATGTCGCCCAGCTGGGTCTGACAGGCAAACTCGGCAAGGGCTTCGACGGCACGGGTCATAGGGGAATCAGGAGTATCAGGGGCCAGGGCAAGGCTAAGAGATCTCGGCTATCCTGTTCATTGTGTCCCATGAACCTTGATTTTGGGACTGTTGTTCATCGAGGAGTTGACTCATGCAGCATCGCGTGCGACGCCTTTGGCTTGGCCTCTCGGCCCTGATCCTCGGTTCTGCTCTGGCCCCGGGGCTTGGCGCTCAGACTTTTCCTGATCGACCGATCAAGCTGGTGGTCCCCTTCGGTGCGGGCAGTGCGGTCGACACCATCGCCCGGGCGCTGGCGGCCCAGGCCTCCGAGCAGATAGGACAGCCCATCCAGATCGACAACCGCACCGGGGCGAACGGAATCATCGCCGCCGAAGCGGTCGCCCGCTAGGCGCCCGATGGCTACACCCTGTTCATGCCCAATGACGGCATCATGGCGGCCAATCCTGCGCTCTATGCCAAGCTGCCCTATGACCCGGTGAAGGACTTCACCGCCGTCATCCTGACCTCGACCGTTCCGCTGGTACTCATCACCCATCCCTCGTTTCCGGCGGCTTCCGTACAAGAGTTGGTGACTCAGGCCAAGGCCAAGCCCGGCGCCCTCAATTTCACATCCACGGGTTCGGGCTCGGCCCAGCATCTGGCAATGGAGTTTCTCATTGACGCGGCGGGCATCAAGCTCACCCATGTGCCGCACAAGGCCATGGGCGCCGCCCTCACTGACCTGATGGCCGGCACCATCCCCGTGATGTTCACTGGCATCTCCAATGTGGTGGGTCTGGCCAAAGAGGGCAAGGTCAAGGTGCTGGCCGTCAGCACCTCCAAGCGCTCATCGGCCATGCCGCAGGTACCGACGCTGGGCGAATCGGGCGTCAGCGGCTACCACTATGCGGCCTGGAACGGCATCGTGGCCCCGGCGGGCACGCCCGCCGAGGTGGTGCGGCGCCTGCACACCGAGTTTGCTAAAGCCATGAATCACCCGAATGTGCGCAGCAAGCTTGGCGGCCTGGGCTTTGATCTCGTGGGCAGCGGCCCGCAGGAATTCGGCGATCTCATTCGCACCGATGTGCAGCGGCTGGGCCGACTGGTGCGCACCGCAGGCATTCAGGTCAACTAAGCAGGGCCGCTGTCTTGTGTGCCGGTCTGGACTGCTCAGCGGCGCCACCGCGTTTGAGCGCCGGTCCTGGCCAATCCCGCGCGAGGCCCTGACTTGACGCATCCTGCTGTGCAGGCGCAAGGCAATCGCGCTGAAACCCCCATCTGGGGCTAGTTTCTTCAATCGCTAGTCAGGAGCTGACTGCGAAAAATTCAATCAGATCAACAGCTTGTCTGCTGAGTTTGAAAGATTGAAGATTTGAAGAAACTTTGCATGGCGGCCCAGAAGCGATCGTTTAACTAACTCGCTCAGTTTTCAGACTCCCTGTTTTTGGTGAGATCAGGGATTCGAACCTGATGCAGCCTAGCCCGCAGATCCTTCGGATGCGAAGGTGCTACGCCAGAAAGGCTGGCTAGATGCCAGACATCACTGTGTCCATCGCAGACACCAAGGCAGATGCCTGCGCTGCGACGTTGTCGACAGGACGCCGCAGGACCTTGGCAGGCAAGGGCGCCGCATAGTGGGCAAGCGCATGCAGGCGCTTGCCTTTGACCGTGATGACGGGGCAAAGCGCGGTCGGTATGCGGGTGCTGGCATCAAGCGCCGCCAGCGGTATGGTCAGTCGCGTCGCCAAAGCATCGAGCAGGTCGCTCTGGATCACCACCACATAGGGGATTCCTGCATTGGCGCTAGTGCTCGGATTGGGGAAAACATCGTACTGGGCCATGCATGCCTCACCAAGGACGCAAGTCGGCACCAGGAACGCCGTTCGTTTCGACGCGGGCATTCTCGGCGGCGATCCAGTCCCCAAACTCGGCTTCGAACCTCTTCTTACGCCCGGCGCGGCTGGCCTTGTCGTGGTTGGCCTGCAGGGCGTGGTAGTGCTCGGCAGAAATGATCACGGTGTCGAGTTGGCCCGCCTTTTCGACGAACACCGGTTCTCGCTTAGCTTGAGCAGACAGACTGCCGAATCGGTTCTTGGCTTCAGTGGCAGTGACTCTCATCGTGGACCCTCAAGTTTTTAGCCATTTTAGCCAATGAGTCACCGTCTTGGCAAAGCCGTCTGCCGGGGAGGTGTGGGATATCAATGACGGGAATCTTTGCCAAGCTGGCCCAATATCTCGTCGGTGTGCTCCCCAAGGCGAGGAGGAGGCATCACAAGCCGCTTCAAGCCGAGCTTGACATCAATGTTTCCCATGGGATACATTGATGCATGATCCAGATCCAGCAAACTGAAGCCTACGCCAAATGGTTTTCTGGACTGCGAAACCGAGTCGCCCGTGCCCGCATCGACATCCGCATCCGACGCTTGTCTCTCGGCAACGCCGGTGATGCCAAGCCAGTGGGCGATGGCGTGTCGGAACTGAGGGTTGACCACGGGCCCGGATACCGGATCTATTTCATCCAGCGCGGCGAGGTCGTGATTGTCTTGCTGGCCGGAGGAGACAAGTCCACGCAGGACAAGGACATACGCAACGCCAAGGCATTGGCAAAAGATTTGTAGGAGTAGTGACTATGCCCAAAACCAAGACACGCATCTGGGATCCTTCCGAGCACCTGATCACCGACGAGGACATGGCCGCCTACCTGGAAGCAGCGCTTCAAGAGGGCGACTCCGCACTGATTGCCGCGGCACTCGGCGATATCGCGCGCGCCAAAGGCATGAGCCAGATTGCCCGCGACGCGGGGTTGGGCCGAGAGAGCCTCTACAAGGCTCTCTCGGCTGACGGCAACCCCGAGTTCGCGACGATCATGAAGGTCGTTTCTGCACTCGGATTGCAACTGCACGCTGCACCGGCCCGGGTAGGCGGTTGAGCATGCGTTTCGTTGTGATCTTTGACGACACGACAGAGATGGCCGAATGCTAGGTGGGGGAACGAAGGCGACACAAGCACGGGACATCGCGAAAGCCATTGCACTGGCAGAGACGATTGAGGAGCAGTGACATGACCAGGAAGATCAAAGTGTCCGAATTGACAGAGTTCGATCCATCCAAGTACCTGGACGACGATGAGGCGATCGCCGATTACATCCGGTTGGCGATCGAAGACGGCGATCCGGGGCTGCTGGCCGCGGCGCTGGGCGATATGGCTCGCGCCAGAGGCATGACGCAAGTCGCGCAGGCGGCCGGACTGACCCGCGAAGCGCTCTACAAGGCGCTCCGGCCCGAGGCGCATCCCCGGTTCGACACCATCCAGAAAGTTTGCAGGGCTCTGGGGGTCAAACTGACTGCGACCGCGGCCTGAAGCCTAGCCGTAAGGACAATCGCTACTGCCTGTGGCACTGCACTGCCGAAGACAAACACCTCTGGCTCAAGGACCTACCCGGCCACGTGGCGCACCGGCTGGGCTATGAGGTGCTGCCTGGATTGCTGGCGCTGGGCGCGGATGGGGCCGACCCTGTGAATATCCGACGTACTTTCCCTTGGGCGGACAAAAAGTCAGGAGGTTCTGAGACGAAACGGGGTTTGAGACGGATTTCGGGGGTGGGTGGCCATGGGGTCAGTCAGGGCGCAAAAGCAAAAAGCCCCGCGTGGTGCGGGGCTCTGAGCGCCTGACAGCTCGGCTCTGCGAGTTAGCAGGTCTTGCTTAGGCTGCCGAACGAGTCACGATGGGGCTCCCAGCCACCGCCCGAAACGATCAAATTAAACATCCATCAATCCCATCACTTGAGTTCGTACCAAACACCACGCCCGCTGCCCTGCTGATTCAAATGACCGTGCTCGACCAGGTTGCGGAAATGTTGCTTCAGCGTGTTACGGCTGACACCCGTCAATTTGATCGCATCGCCAATCGTGACGCGCCCGTGTTCGCGGGCAAATTCGACGATCTGCAGTGACAGCTCGGGCAAGGCAGCCAGTACGATCTTCTCGCGCTCCACCTTCTTTTCAAGCCGCCGTACCTGCTCGGCCAGTGACCGCAGGAAGAACACCAGCCACGGTTGCCAGTGGGGAGCATCGGTCCGGATGGACCCCTGCGTCTGCCGCAGGGCAAGGTAGTACGCCTCTTTATTCAGCTCGATCACGCTCTCCAGTGAGCTGTACGGCACATAAGCGTAGCCTGCCTGAATAAGCAACAAAGTGGTCAAGACACGACTGAGGCGGCCATTGCCATCCTGGAACGGGTGGATCTCCAAGAACACCACGACGAAGATGGCAATGATCAACAGCGGGTGCAAAGCCGCCTTGTCGCGCTCCCCATTCACCCAGGCAACCAATTCAGCCATCAGACGCGGCGTGTCGAACGGTCTTGCCGTCTCGAACACGATCCCGATCTGCACACCGTGTTCATCGAAAGCGGCCACGCTGTTTGAGTGGGTCTTGTACTGTCCGCGGTGCCGCGAGTCCTTCTCACTATGGCGCAGCAGGATCTGGTGCAGTTGCTTGATATGGTTCTCGTTGAACACAATGTCACGCCAGGAGCTGAACACCAAGTCCATCAGTTCAGCGTAGCCAGCCACCTCCTGCTCATCGCGGGTCTCGAAAGACTGGATGGCCAGGTTGGAAAGCAGCTTCTCCACTTCCCTGTCGGACAGCTTGCTGCCCTCGATACGGGTTGACGACCCGATGCTCTCGATGGTGGCTACCCTGCGCAACGCAGACAGACGATCAGGCGCAAGGGTGCCCAAGGCACGCCAAGCGCCTTTGAACTCATCAATCCGAGCGATCAGGCCCAAGATCTCGGGGGTGATCTGAAGGGTGTCAGAGCGAAGCATAGAACCAATAATACACCCAATAACGCCCATTTCTCAAGATGTGAACCCTTCGGGGTCCCGACGGAAGAATGGGTGTTAATGGATGTTTTATTGGTTTTCTTATCACATTATGAAATATATGATTGTGGGATATCAATGACGGAAATCACTGCCAAGCTGGCCCAATATCTCGTCGGTGTGCTCCCCAAGGCGAGGAGGAGGCATACGTATGCCTGGCCGCTTTCCATCTAAAGTGATGGGCAGAAGAGCCGTCAAGGTCTCTCCGCCGTCGGGCAAGCGCATAGCCGCTAGTCCACCGGTGGCCAAGAGATGCGGGTCGTTTAACAAGTCTTGCGGCCTTGTGATCGGTGCAAACGGAAGCCCATGTTCCTCAAAAACAGCGGCCAAGGTAGCGGCCGATTTGTGTGCTAGCCGCGCTCTCAGGCGTTCGGGCACTCAAGCTTCGGCCCCTCTGACGCACCAGCGAGCCAACACCAGTGTTCCGTCCATCCCGAACCGCGCTCTGCACCCTTTGCTCGCTACTCATCGGATGGATTGACGCAGCTCATTCTCAAGAGCCCTTGCAGTTACAACGGGAGGACCAAAGACTTGTTGAGGTCACTGCCTATGCCTCAGCAGTTTCAACTTGCCAGCGGATCGCAGTCATTTCACCGGGGGCCGGAGGTTCTGAAAAGGGATATCGGTATCTGGCGGAAGCCATGTCCACGCTCGGGAATTCGAACCAAAACGTACAAGACGAATCGCCAGATACGCAAAGCCACACCCTACATGACTCATGTAATCCTACATTTGGGACGGTCCACCAAATAGACACAAAGAACGCTTCAAGACGTCCGCCCAAGAGCGGCTATCGCTTGCGTAATGTCTCAACCATACGCCGGCAAAGTTGGAGATGATTGCCCGTAAGTTTGCCCTCCGCTGAGGCTTCTATCACAGACTCAATTAGTAGGAGTGCTTGTTCGTTGCGCTGACTCGCATTGACCAGCGCGCGACGCAACTCGTCGATGAACTGATCACGCGCGTCGATCTCACGAATCAGAGGATCCCAATGAACTGACCGATGCCGCTCAAGAAGATTTTCAACGATGGTGGGGTGAACGCTAAGAAACTCTGGATTGAAGTTTTCGAGCTGGAAGGCTCTCAGCGCAGGTATTTCTTGAAGCGCTGCTTCGGTTAGGCGCTCAAACCCCATGCTCCAGTTTTCATAGAGCCTGGTCGCTGTGGACTCGCGATTGATGACCTGAAACTCCCGATGGCGACCGTCGCGTTCGATCTTTCCAAGGAGCGTTTCAACGGTGTTGGGCTCGCCCTCCAGTGTCTGCAAAAACGTTCCGTTAGCGTAGATGAGCATACCGGTGACACCCTGGGCCGGATTGCGAAGCTTGCAGTGCTCCAGTAGATCGATTAATGCCCTTGCACTGAAAGCATCGGACTCGCGGCTGAGGTAAGTCACACGTAACATTGGTCGAACTCCATTAAAGTTCCGCGTTCAAACAGTCACACAACGAAAATGCTAGGCGAATAGCTCGTATAGGCCCCAGGGAGTCGAAGCGACCGGCAAAAATAAACTCATTGCACCCATCCAAGGGCAGTAGATTCAGCCAAACGGAGGCGAGGCTCTCACTGCTCAGTCCATGCGGGAAGCCCAGCGCTGCAACATGGGCCGTACGTGAAGAAAAAACCGGTAGGCACGCTCCATCAGCCAGGCGGCTCCGGGTAGGCGCCCGGCCCGGGCCAGCCACCGCCAGCCAGGCAGGACCGCCCACAAGGCCAGGAAGGCCTGGGCACCACTGAGCAACTCACCGTCATGGCGTTGCACGTGGAAACGCGCCAGCAGTTGTTGCCGCGTGGCGCCGCTCGGCAAGTAAGCCGACGCGGCGTTCACATCGGCAAAGCAAACGGGGGTGTCGGACCGAAGATGACGATAGACGCCGATCTCGCGCCGGCACAAAGGACAGGCGCCGTCGTACAGCACGGTCAGGGCCGCAGGCGTCTGACTCGTATCGGTTGTCGATGAAGAAGCCATGCGGTGCTCCGGTCGCGCTCAGTAGCGGTAGGTTCGGCCGCTTGCCAGTGCATCACGCAAGGACACTTCCGCCCAGGTTCCCTTACCTCCCCTGGCCAGGATTTCATCGTGCTGGCGGCGTGCCGCGGCCAAGTCGCCCGACGCCACGAAGCCTTGGCCCATGTAGGAGCGAACCAGAAGGTTGTTCGGGTTCTTGTCAATCGCCGCCTGGTAGGCGCGGATCGCCTCGTCCATCTGCCCGAGCTTACGCTGCAGGAAGCCACGGTAGGTCAGCACGCGGTCATCGCCTTGATCGGACATAGCGTCGAGCACCTGTGCCGCCGCCGCATACCTTTCAAGGTACGCCAATTCCCGAACCGCCAGGTAGCGATCCTCGTCGTTCAGGGCGCTGGACTTCACCGGCACGCACTTGCAAGCCTTGCGATCATGGATCTGGCCTTCAGGGCAGCGGGGCGTGGGTGTGGGCGCAGGCGGCGTGGTCACGTCATCACCCGCTGCAAATGCCAGCGGAATCAGGAGCGCCCAGGGGCACAGGGCGAGCGCACAGCGGGCGTGGAGACGGGCTGGGATCAGCATCGGATGAACTCCTTCAGTCGAGGTATGGAAATGGAACCAACGCTCCATTACATCGTGCGGCGTGGTAAGACGAAGTCATGTCGCCAGCCGGATCAGCACCACAGCTGAGGCGATGATGTGGGACAGCGTCAACAGCACGGACGCGCCGTGCAGCCAGGCAAAACGCCGCTTTTCGCCCAGATCGGTCGCAGCATTGATCGCAGGCATCAGGACTTGCCGCGCAAAGACGGTGGTGATGGCGATCAGCCCGAGGACGAGCGCACTCCAGCGATCCACGGTCCAGCAAAGCGCGGTGGCGATGGCGGCCGAGCCCAGCACGAACAGGTAGAACGGCGGGAACGCTCGGCGGATCAGGAATCGTGCTTCTGCGACAGGCAGCAGTTTGAAGACAAATGCAGCAAAGCCCGCAGAGAAGAGAAGCATGCCACCGAATAGCCACGCCGTCACGAGCAGCGCTGCACCCGGTAGGAAGGAGTCGAACATAAGAATGGCCCTCCTTCAGAACTTACAGTTTCCGCGAGATACGGACCGCGGCTTCAGAACCCGCGCTGACGCAAAAAAGCCAGGCGCCCAACAAGGTGCCAGCCCTGCCACTCCAACGCTGAGCCGCGTCATCCCGGTGGGAGACTTCATCGAGCCGGAACTGCTCCAACTGCTCGCGCACTGAAACGAGGGTATCCATTGCCTCAGGCGAACACTCGGTTAAGGGCTCACCGGTCTGATATCGGTGCAACCAGCCGTCGATCAATTCGGTTTGCGTCGCGTAGTGCCGGTTCACGAAGGTTTCGACAGCCTGGATCGTTGCGTAAACGGCCTGCGCGCCCGCCATCGCGGGCAAAGCACCCGTCAGCCACCCCGCAACGCGCCAAAGGGGAAGCAGTACACTTCTCTGACGCGCGGGAATGAATCGTTCGATGCATGCGAGATGACGAGACTCCGTGG
The DNA here is from genome assembly GCA_016868205.1 of Betaproteobacteria bacterium. Taxonomy (GTDB): domain Bacteria; phylum Pseudomonadota; class Gammaproteobacteria; order Burkholderiales; family Burkholderiaceae_C; genus Polaromonas. The sequence continues at coordinate 19,315 of VGHR01000012.1, read as the reverse complement.
CGAGATGCTCATTCGCAAAGGCTTGGAGCATAGGGTCGCGGGTAAACGCAAGAATGCCACGGTAGATCATCACCGCACCTGACTCACCGGCGTGGTCCGTACGCAGCTCCACAACCAAGGCGGTTGGAAGCAGTCGTGCTAGCGAGTCCAGGTCGATCTCGGCCGAACCGGCTTGCGGCCGGGTCGAACCCGAAGTCCAGCCAGAAGCAGGAAACTCCCGGCGGATCAACCTTTCTTGGCCCACGCGTTGCACCAGCCCTTGCCGGCAACCTGCCGACCGGCGAACAGGGGGCAACCGCCCCAGGCATCGGCAGCCTTGCCCTGGAACAAGGCGCAGTTGTTGCAGAACTGCCCCGCCGCGTACTTGGGCTGCTTCTTGGGGTCTACCTTAGAGGCGTCGTGCAAGTACCCCAGAGCGACCGCCTGCGGGTCTTTCTCGTCCAAGCGAGCTTGGGCCTGGGCGACTCCCGCCAGCGTGGCACCGCCAGCAGCTACGGTCATCAGGAATGTGCGTCGCGTTTTCATGAATGTCCTCGTGAGTTGTACAGGCCGGTGTGATGGAGTTCGGCAAAGGCCTGGGAACTGGGCCGATCAAACGATGCTTTTCGAGCGACCAGTCTACCAAAACAAATTCACACTCAACTCAAACGGGATTTATTGACCGGTTTTAAGTCATAATGCAACTCAAAATCAACTCATTGAGAGCCGTGCCAATGCAAAAATCGAAAGCATCCAGCGCCAGAGCGACGAAAGCCGCGCCGCAGTTCCGTAGTGCAGCGGTCGCACGCATGACGCTGATGCCCGTGGCCACACTGCGTATCTGGGAACAGCGCTATCGGGCAGTGAGCCCTTCCACAACGGCATCCGGGCACCGCCTCTACGACCTGTCCGATGTCCAGCGTGTCCTGCTTCTGAGGCAGTTAACACGGCAAGGGCACGCCATCAGTTCGCTTGCGCCGCTAAAAACCGACCAGCTGCAGACGCTTGTAGGACAACACGCTGCCGTCACGCCACCAAGACAACTCAAACGCCGGGAATCAGGCGGGGGGCTGCGACTGCTCGTGGTCGGGCAGGCGCTCGCCGAGCGCCTGAGACGCCCTGCGGTCGCCCAGTACGCCGAGGAGGTGATCAAGGTGGTGGCCGAGTTCGCTACGCTTGCCGAAGCAACGCAGGCAGCACGAGCGGCAGGGCGCAGTCGGCAAGGGAGCGCGGACGCGCTGGTCTGGTACACCCCCAGCCTGCAAGCCAGCGCGCCCCTGGAGCTGGAGGCCGTACGTGAGGCATGGGCAGTCCAGGAAGCGGCTGTGGTCTACCGATTTGCGGGGGCCGCGGCCAGAAGAATCTTTTCAGACACGGGCGCCCTTCTGCTTTGCGATACGGCAGGCGATACAGAACTGGGCGCCGCGCTTGCATCGCTGGCCTCCCGCCTCCCGCGAAAGCGGGATCCAGCCGGCCCGCCAGACCATCAAGCCTCATCAGGAGGGGTTTCATCAAGACTCACAGTGTTTGCTGCGCCCCGCCGCTTCGACGATGCCGTGCTGACGGCGATTGCCGCGCTTCCGTCGACGTCGGTGTGCGAGTGCCCGCGTCACGTCGCTGAGCTACTCATGCAAATCGCGAATTTCGAGAGCTACAGCGCGGACTGCGCCAGTCGCCATCAAGATGACGCCGAACTCCATGCACACTTGCATCAGGTCGCCGGAATCGCTCGCCAGTTATTCGAGTCGGCAATTGAAGCGGTCGCCAGCCATGAGGGCTTGTCGCTGAGCTAAAAGCCTGTGGAGCGGTCCACCCGGCTAAGAAAAGCGCTCATATTTTCAGTAGGTCCGCACCTACAGCGTCGAGCAGACGCAAGCCCGGCTCGGGCAGCGCCAGATGCAGATCGTCGATATCCGCGATGTGCAGGAGCTCGAGCGCGAGGGCACGGTGCCGGGGGCCTTGCTGGCCCCGCGTGGCATGCTTGAATTCTGGGTCGATCCGGCCTCGCCCTATCACAAGCCGGTGTTTGCCGATGAGAGCCGGGAGTTCATTCTGTTCTGCGGTGCCGGTTGGCGCAGTGCCCTGGCCGCCAAGACTCTGCAGGACATGGGTCTGCGCAATGTAGCCCATATCGACGGAGGCTTTGCAGCCTGGAAGCAGGCCGGCGCACCCGTGGTGACGCTGGAGGAGCACAAGAAGGAAAGTGCCAGTCGCAAAGTCTGAGCGGCGCCGACTTTTTACCCCGGATGCCCTCTTCATCATCTGCAGGCGCGCGTGGCGTGATTGACGCGGCCTTCATCCGCCGCTTTGTGCGTGAGGCCAGGCGTCGCCGACTTGACCTGCAGCGCGGCCGGCCGGGCGACCCTCTGACCCTGCAGCAGTTGCTCGATCTTCATGGGCGCGCGACCTTGCCGGTGCTGCTGATCGTGCTGGCCTTGATCACCACCGTGCCGGTGGCCGGTGCTGGCATGCTTTTCAGTCTGGCCATCATGGTCTGGGCCTGGCGCTGGCTGCGCCGGCGCGAGAGCCTGCAGGGCCTGGAGCGCCTGAATTTTCTGCAGATCTCGCCCCGAGCCGCCAGTCGCTGCCTGCGCTGGCTGGCCGGGATGTACCTGTTTGCCGGCCGCTGGCTGCGGCCGCGCTGGGCGGCCCTTTTTTCCAGCCGCCTGCGCGGCTTCTGGAGCCTGTGGGTGGCCCTGATGGCCTTCATCATTTTCCTGCCGATTCCCTTCGGTAATCTGTTCCCGGCGGTCAGCCTGCTGATGCTGGGGCTGGGCTTGCTCACCCGTGATGGACTGATGCTGGTCCTGTCGCTTCTTCTGGGGCTGGGCGGCCTCGGTGCCTTGATAGCAGCCGCGGGGTGGTTGGGGCAGATCCTGATGCGGGCGTGGACCTCTGCATTCTGATCATGGCGGCGCTGATTCTTCCAGCCGTTCCAATAGCGACAGGGCTTGGGGCCAGGGGCCGAAACCCGATGCCGGGTTGAGGTGGCCGACCTCTCCGAGGTCTTCGAAGTCGCTGCCCCAATTCCCGGCCAGGGTTCGAATTCGATCAAAGCTTCCGAGGGGATCGTTTCGGCTGGCGGCCACCAAGGTACGAAACGGCAGCCGCTCTTTCGGTACGGGTAACCAACCGCCGGCGCGGAGCAGGTCCATAGGGGGGTAGCCTTCAGGCAGTGGGCACTCCAAATCCGCCGGCGTTGCAAGGAGACAGCCTCTGACCTTATGCGCCGAAGCGGTGATCTGCGCCCAATGAGCCACCGTGATGCAGCCTCCGCTGTGCGCCACCATGAGAACCGGGCCCGCCAGTTTGCCGATGACTTCTTCAATGGCTTGTACGCGCCGTTGACAGTCAAGATCAGTGCGCCCCATCGCGGGTACGGCATGCACTCTGGGGAGTTCACGCTCGAGCAGGGTTTGCCAGTGCGCTTCCACGGGGTCGCGCAGACCCGGAATGATGATGACGGCCGAGCCCTGGGCTGCAGTCACTGCCATGCGCTCCCCCCGGCTTCAGTAGGGACGATCGCCGATGATGGCCGCGCGCTCCATTTTTCTCGTGGCGGGCCAGTAGTCCATGACGGCGTAATGCTGGGTGGACCGGTTGTCCCAGATCGCCACGCTATTGGGTTGCCACTGGAATCGCACCTGGTACTCGGGAATGCTAGCCTGGCTGAGCAGGTAGTTCAGCAGCTGGCTGGCCCCCGGCGTCTTGTCAAGGCCGAAACGAACATTGCCCGGGGTGTGATAGTTGACGAAGTGCGTGGTGAAGCTGCAGACGTTGAGCACCTTCTCTCCGGTCTCGGGATGGATTCGTACCACTGGATGTTCGGCGGGCGGATATTGATCGGCCAGCTGGCGACGCGCTTGCGCGGGCATGATGGCGCCGAAGGAATGTTCGATGCTGCTTCGAGCGCTGAGGGGATCGATTCGATCCTTGATCTCTTGCGGTAAATTCCTGTAGGCCTCCACCATGTTGACCCAAACGGTGTCGCCCCCCACTGACGGACATTCAATGCAGCGCAAGACACAGCCCATCGCTGGCGTTTGTCGCCACAAGCCGTCCGAGTGATAGTTGTTTTCATAGTTCTCACGCTTTTCGCTGCGGTAAATCAGTACGAGGCCCGGATGGTCGGGGTCGCTGCCCGCCACGGGATGGTCCTCAAGCTCACCGAATCGGCGGGCAAAGGCCACGTGCTCCGCGCGGGTGATGTCCTGGTTGCGCAAAAAAATGACTCGGTGCTTAAGAAGTGCGGTCTTGATCTGGGCAAACAGGGCTTCATCGCGCGAGGCGTCGCCCAGATTTACACCCTGTATTTCCGCGCCTATCGTTGGTGTGAGGGGTTTGATCTGCATGATGGACGGTTCCTCTAGGGGAGAAAAATAGAAGACCCGGTGGTCTTTCGACTTTCCAAGTCTCGGTGGGCCTGAACCGCATCCTTGAGCGTGTAGCGCTGGTTGATTCGGATCTGGATGCGGCCGGCGCTGACATGTCCGAACAGCTCATCGACCAGCTCCTGTTTTTCAATGGGATCGGCGATGTAGTCGGCCAGGCCGGGCCGAGTCAGGTAGAGCGAGCCTTTGCGAGGCAGGATGGCTGGATCGAAGGGCGGTACTTTTCCGGAGGAGGCGCCTACGCAGACCATCAAACCCCGACGGCGGAGCGAGTCCAGCGATGCATCGAAGGTCGCTTTGCCGACGCTGTCAAAAACGACGCTGACACCCACGCCGTCGGTCAGCTCGCGGGCTTTCTGCGCGACGTTCTCGTGACTGTAGTTGATGATGTGATCGCAGCCGTGCGCTCGAGCGAGCTCGGCTTTGGCCTCGGTCGATACCGTACCGATCACCCGCAGCCCCAGTAATTTTGCCCACTGCGAGACAATCAGGCCTACGCCTCCAGCAGCGGCATGGAGCAAGAGAGTTTCGCCGGCCTTGAAGGGATAAATCCTGCGGCACAGATAGGCTGCCGAAAGACCTCGCATGGTCATGGCTGCCGCCTGTTCACAACTGATGGATTCTGGCAGCTTGATCAGCACACTGGCGTCAATCAGGCGGTGCGTGCTGTAGGCTCCCAGTGTGTTCATGAATCCCGTGTAAGTCACGCGATCGCCGCATTCAAACCCCGGCGTGTCGGGTCCCACGGCCTCGATCACGCCCGCGGCCTCATTGCCTATGCCGCTGGGCAGCGCCACAGGATAGATTCCGCTGCGGAAATAGGTGTCGGCAAAATTCAGCCCTATCGCCTCATGCCGGATTCGAACCTGTCCCGGCCCCGGCGCGCTCACATCAAGCTCCTCAAAGCTCAGGACCTCCGGCCCACCCGTTTGGTGAAATCTGACAACGGTCGTCAAGATAAGCCTCCGAAAAATGAATGCAGAGTGGGCAGGTCAGAGGAGGCGATGGAGTTATTCGAGCTTGAGGTTGAGGTCGGCTGCAATGGCTTTCCAGGTGGCAATATCCCTCTGCACGATTTTTCGAAACTCATCGGCCCCCTTGTTGGGCGGCGGCTCGAAGTTCAGGCCTTCCATACGTTTGGCGGTCTCGGGTGACTGGAGAATCTTGTTGATTTCACGGTTGAGCCTCTGGATGGTGGCGGCGGGCAGATCCGCCGGCCCGAGCACACCAAACCAACCCACGGCATCGAAGGGATGGCCTTGTTCGCCCATGGTGGCGATGCTGGCCGTCCTTGGGACGCGCACAGTGCCGCTGATGGCGATGCCCTTGATCTGCTTGGCCTCAAGCATGGGCACGGGTGTGCTCGGATCGGCCCACCCGATTTGCAGGACCCCTGAAACCAGGTCGTTGACGATTTGCGGCGTTGTCTTGTAGGGAACATGTTCCATGACCAGTCCGGCTCGTTTTTTGAGCCATTCGGTGGTCAGGTGGCCCGATGAGCCCTCGCCCCAGGTGCCGTAGCTGTATTTGTTCGGATGGGCTTTGACCAGAGCGACGAGCTCCGGGAGGTTATTGGCGGGCAGATTCTTGTTGACCATGAGGATGATTCCCCCTACGGCCGTTTGCGCGATGGGCGAGAGATCCTTTACCGGGTCATAGCTCATTTTTGCCATCACGGCAGGCGCGACCGCAATAAAGGAGGCGTTGGAGTAGAGCAGGGTGTAGCCATCAGGCTTTGCGCGGGCAACCCACTGGCCGGCCACCATCCCGCTGGCGCCAGGCTTGTTGTCAACGACGATAGGCTGACCCAACGCAGCGCCCAGTTTCTGGGCCAGATCCCGCGCCATGATGTCCACGCCAGAGCCCGCGCCAGAGGCCACGACCAGCGTGATGGGCCGGTTGGGCCAGTTGTCTTGTGCCTGGGTCATCGGAGTCGCGGCGAGCAGGCCCAGCGCAACCAGCGCGAAGAGGCTCTGTCGGCGGGTACGGGCTAAAGGATCGGTCATGGCAGGTCTCCTGGTCTGATGTGTCGTTTCTCAAAGCGGCTTTTTCAGAAAGCCCTGATGCGCGCCCTTTCGGTTGGGGGCAAATCCGTTTTCCCTGAGCGTTTCTTCAACCGTCTCGTAGAAAACGCCAATCTTCATGATCTCCCGGGCCTGTGCCGCCGTCGCGATGGGGCGCCCGAGTTCGCTCGAGATGCGAACCAGTTGCTTGATTTGTTCGACCGAGCTCATCTTGCCCGTCCGGGTGGGATTCCACAAAACATCTTCGGTGCCGCAGCGAACATGCAGTCCTAGAGCGATGCCCATCGTGTTGATGGGTAAGACGTTGCGCACGGAGCTTTCCACAGTGAACACGGTTCCATCGGGGACGGCTCTGAGCATGTGAGCCAGGTTGTAGATATTGGCCTGATCCATGCCGCCGCTGATCGCGACCCAATTCATGATCAAGGGACCTTTGTAGATGCCGCGCCGGATCAGCCTTTCGATCGACTCGAAGCTGCTCATGTTGTAGACCTGAAACTCGCTTTGAATGCCAGCGGCTGACAGGCGTCGGATATGCTCTTCGTACCAGCTGGGATTTGAAGGCACGATCATGTCCTTGTAGGTGGCATAGAGATGCGGGAAGCCCCGGGACAAGCCCTCAAAGTCTTCCACGCTTGCGTGTTCAGTCACATTCATCTGTGAGGTATTGACGGTCACCGTCACCTGGTCCGGTTTGGGATCGAGCTCGGCGAGCATGTGACGCGTGTCATCCGACAGCCACTTGGCGGCCTGCCCCTCACCCTCGGGAGCAAAGGAGATGGAGCCGCCGACTTGAATGATCATCTCCGGCACCGCTCTTCGAACGCCCGCAATCAACTCATTGAATTTGGACAAGCGCTTGCTGCCCTTGCCGTCTTCCTCTCGGACGTGCAGATGCAAGACCGTTGCGCCTGCCTCGTAGCAGTCCACCGCTTTCTGTATCTGGTCGGCCATGGTGACCGGGATATCCTCGGGAAAGTCGGCGGGGATCCAGCCCGGGGCGTAGGGCGCAGCCGTGATGATCAGAGGAGGCTGGTTTTCTGGATAAAGATGTCCGTCGAGAAAATTCATGGCACTGATCCGGTATCGAGAGGGAACAAAAAAGAGCTTGCGCAAGTATCTGAATCGGACGCCCGGGGCGCTTGCTTATTTGAGACACCAATTTGCTATATTGGGCGCTATGCGCTTTCAAAACCCAGCGTGAGCCTTTTGTGATGACCGTCAAGCCGCACACTTTTTTGGGGGAGCGGCCTCGCCTGATGCGCAGTGCGAGCTTGATCAACTACGTGGAACTGGTTCGTTCGCTGGGGCGAGACCCTGATCCTTTTCTCCGGGTGGTCGGGCTTGCGGCCAAAGACCTAGCCGATCCTGAAGCACTGATTCCCAGGGATGCCGCCCGCGAACTGCTCGAAATTACTGCGCGCGCTACCCGCACGGAGGACTTTGCCTTGCGACTGGCGGCGCAGCGCAAGTTATCTACCCTCGGTCCGATCAGCTTGGTCTTGCGAGAAGAGGCTACGGCCAGGCAGGCGATCGACACGCTCTGCCGCTACCTCAAATTGGTCAATGCCTCCCTGATCCTTGCGGTGGAGGACACCCCGGACAGGGTCATCATCCGCGAGGATTTGCTGCCGAGTCCGGGCCTCTCGATGCGTCAGTCGGTTGAACTGGCTGTGGGTACTTTGCATCGCATGCTGATAGATCTGGTGGAGCCCCATTGGCGACCTCTGGACATATGCTTCACACACCGAGCGCCACTCAGACCCGAGGCGCATCGGGCGTTCTTTGGCCGCCACCCCAGGTTCAATCAGGAATTCAACGGACTGATTTGCTCGGCGGCCGACTTGGCCAAGCCCCGTCCGCTCAACGATGAGGGGGCCGCCGCGCTGGTTCGCAAATATCTGGAGGCTGCGCTGCGATCACAGAGCGAGAGCCTTCAAGACCTGACGGTTCAAATCATCCAGGCCTTGCTGCCCGGCGGGGATTGCAGCGCAGACGAGGTCGCCCGACACCTGCAGATGGACCGCCGAACCTTGCATCGGCATCTCGCGCTCGAGGGGCTTAGCTACAGCGGCTTGCTCGATCGGGTGCGGCAGGATTTGGTCAAACGCCACCTGGGCGAAAGTGACCTACCCCTGGGAGAAATTGCAGGCCTGCTCGGATTCGGCGGGCTCAGTAGCTTTAGCCACTGGTTCCGGGCCCGAATGGGCTGCAGCGCGTCGCAGTGGGCTCGGGGGCAGGGCGCTTCGCGCAAGCCAGCGCTCGACCCGTTTGTGACGGCCCCGAACGAAGGGTAGCGCTAGAGGCCGGCCAGCGCCATGGGCCGCTCAGGCCTGCTTGCGAAGGAAGCCCTGATTGCCGCCGTGGCGGTTGGGCGCAAAGCCATTGGCAGCCAATGACTCTTCGGTCGTGTCATAAAACTTCCCGATGCCCAGGAGGCCCTTGGCCCGTGGCCCGGAAGCAATCGGGCGGCCGAAGTCCTCCGACATTCTGACCAGCTGGCGGATCTGCTGGACGGTACTGAATTTTTCGGTACGGCTCTGGTTCCAGAGGTTGTCTTCGATGCCGCAGCGCACATGCAGACCCATGGAGATGCCCCACAGGTTGACCGGGAGCACATTGCGCATGGAACTCTCCACCGTCAGCACCGCGCCATCAGGTACTGCGCGCACAAAATTGGCGAAGTTGTAAATGTTGGGCATGTCCATTCCGCCCGAGATCGCCACCCAGTTGAGAACCAGCGGCCCCTTGTAGATCCCGCGCCGCATCAGCCGTTCAACCGATTCGAAGCTGTTGATGTTGTAGCACTGGAAGGCGCTTTGGATGCCTGCTTTATTGAGGCGTCTGATGTGCTCTTCGGCCCAGCCGGGCTGAGCCGGCACCGTCATTTCCTTGTAGGTGCCAAAGACCGCCGGGTCTTCAAAGGTGGTGCCCACAAAGTCACGGTCTTCCATGTGTTCGACGATGTTCATCTGCGAGGTGTTGACGGTGACGGTGACCTGATCGGGCTTGGGGTCGAGTTCGGCGAGCATGTGACGGGTGTCGTCCGAGAGCCATTTGGCCTTGGCGCCGTCGCTCTCGGGCGCGAAGGAGATGGAGCCGCCCACCTGGATCACCATGTCAGGCACTGCACGGCGCACCCCGGCGATCAGCTCATTGAACTTGGACAGGCGCTTGCTGCCTCGTCCATCGAGCTCGCGCACATGCAGGTGCAGCACGGCTGCGCCGGCCTCGTAACAGTCAACCGCTTTTTGAATCTGCTGCGCCATGGTCACCGGGATGTCCGCCGGGAAATCCTGGGGCATCCAGGAGGGTGCATAGGGAGCGGCCGTGATGATCAGCGGCGGCTGGTTTTCGGGGAACAGATGACCGTCAAGGAAGTTCACAGGGCTCTCCTAAAAAATGAGGGACGCCAGGGCTCAGAAGGGTTTGTCGCCGACGATGCCCGCGCGCTCCATCTTGCGGTGGCAAGGCGGATAGTCCATGACCGCGTAATGCTGGGTGGCCCGGTTGTCCCAGATGGCCACGGAATGGGGCTTCCAACGCCAGCGGACCTGGTACTCGGGGATGGCGGCCTGACTGATCAGATAGTCGAGCAACTGGGTCCGACCCTGGGTGTAGTCCTGACCGACACGCACGTGGGCCGGCGTGTGGTAGTTGGTGAAATGGGTCGTGAAGCCATTGACGAAGAGCACCTTCTCGCCGGTTTCCGGGTGGGTGCGAACCACCGGATGTTCAGGATCGGGAAACTGGGCTCGCAAGGCCAGACGCTTTTCAACAGGCATCGCTGCACCAAAGGTGGCCTCTATGCTGTGCCGCGCACGCAGTGGTGCAATCAGGTCCTTGATGTCCTGTGGCAGCTTCTCGTAGGCCAGGGCCATGTTGGCCCACATGGTGTCGCCGCCCACCGGTGGGCACTCGACGCATCGCAGGACGCATCCCATCGGCGGCGATTCACGCCAGGTGGCATCGGTATGCCAGGCATTCTCATAGCGGTCGTTGGGCTGCTCGGGGCTCTTGTAGATGCGCACCAAGCCGGGATGGTCGGGGTCGCTGCCGGCCACCGGGTGGTCTTCCAGGTCACCGAATTTGCGCGCAAATCTGACATGGTCATCGCGGCTGATGTCCTGATCGCGAAGGAACAGGACCTTGTGCTTCAGAAGCTCTGCCTTGATGGCCGCAAACAGGCCCTCATCGCGGCCAGCGTCGGTCAGGCTGATACCGATCAGCTCGGCGCCAATGGCGCAGGTCAGGGGTTCAACTCGCATGGTCCCGGCTCCCTTGTGCTGAAACGGTTGAGAAAGATTCAGATCATGAACACCGAGGAGCCCAGGGTCTTGCGCGACTCCAGGTCCCGGTGGGCCTGTACCGCTTCACCCAACTCATAGCGCTGACCGATCTCGATGCGGATGCGGCCAGCGACCACATGGCCAAAGAGCTCATCGGCCAGCTCCGCTTTTTCGACCGGGTCGGCGATGTAGTCGGCCAGAGCGGGGCGGGTCAGGTACAGCGAGCCCCTCATGGCCAGCAGGTTGGGGTTGAAGCCCTCGATGGTGCCACTGGCCGTACCGAGACACACCATCAGGCCGCGACGGCGCAGACTGTCCAGCGAGCCCAGGAACGTGTCACGCCCGACGCTGTCGAAGACCACATCCACGCCGCGGCCATGGGTCAGGGCCTTGACGCGCTCGGCCACGTTTTCATGGCTGTAATTGATGGTGTGCGTCACTCCATGGGCACGCGCGACCGCCGCTTTTTCCTCAGTCGATACGGTGCCGATCACGGTCAGGCCCAAAAGCCGCGCCCATTGCGCGACGATCAAGCCCACGCCGCCGGCAGCGGCATGCAGCAAAACGGTGTCGCCAGCTTTAAAGGGATGGATGCGCCGCATCAGGTAAGCCGAGGTCAGCCCGCGCATCGTCATGGCCGCTGCAGTGTCAAAGGCCATCGCATCGGGCAATTTGATCAGCGGGGCCGCTGCCATCAGACGTTCATCGCAGTAAGCCCCGAGGGTGTTGACAAAGCCGGTGTAGGTGACGCGATCTCCCACCGCCACATGACTGACGCCTTCCCCGATTTCGACGACGGTGCCAGCGCCCTCAACGCCCATGCCGCTGGGCAGAGGAACCGGATAGGTGCCGTTGCGGAAATAGGTGTCCGCGTAGTTCAGCCCCACCGCTGCATGACGCAGACGAACCTGACCGGGACCGGGCTTGCCGAGTTCCGCGGATTCAAGCTTGAGCACCTCGGGGCCGCCGGTTTGGTGCATGCGTATGACTTTCGCCATGGGTCTTCCTGTTGTTGATCGGGGCACGGCGCCTGATGGACAAGCGCCAAGTACGCTGTATCGCGCCTAGACGCAATGTAGGCAGCGCCACCGGCCGATGCTTTGCAATTTCCGCCAAAGCCTTATCATTTCGCGCCATGAGCATCCTGGTGCGCGCAGCGGCCCTGACCCATTTCTTTGAGGTGGCGCGCGAGCTCGGGCTCAACCCTTTGCCGCAACTGCGGCAGGTGGGCCTGAGCCGATCGCTGCTGGAAGACCCGGAGCAGCGCATACCCGTGGAATCGGTGGTGCGCCTGCTGGAACTGGCTGCCCGAGCAAGCCGCGACGAGCAGTTCGGGCTGCGCATGGCGCAGGGCCGGCAGGTGGCCGACTTCGGTGTCGTCAGCCTGCTGATCAGCCACCAGCCCACCTTGCGCGATGCGCTGCGCGCGACCATCGAATATCGGCATCTGATCAATGACTCGCTGGCCCTGCAGATCGAGGATGCGGGCGCCCATGTGATCCTGCGCGAGGAAGTCCTTTCGGGCCAGCCCGCTCGCCAGGCCAATGAACTAGCCATCGGCGTTCTGATGCGCCTGTGTGTCACGGTCATGGGCGAGGACTGGCGGCCGGCAAGCGTCAATTTCACGCATCCGGCACCGCGCGACACCCACATGCACCGGCGATTCTTTGGATGTCCGGTGGCCTTTGACAGCGAATTCAACGGACTGGTCTGCCGCGCACGCGATCTGGATGTCCCCAATCCCGCAGCCGCACCGGCGCTGGCCCGTTACGCCCAGCGCTTCGTTGACTCCCTGCCGCAGTGGGGCGAACCCTCGCTGGTGCAGGAGGTCCGCAAAGCCATCTACCTGATGCTGGCCAGCGGTCATGCCAGCAGTGGCTATGTGGCGCAGACCCTCGGACTGAGCGTGCGCACCATGCAGCGACGGCTGGGTGAGTCGGGCGCCAGCTTTGGTGACCTGCTCTGCGACGTGCGACGCGAACTGGCCCAGCGTTACCTGGAAAACCCCCGCCACTCGCTCATTCGAATTTCCCAGATGCTCGGCTACAGCTCGCCCAGCGCCTTCACCCGCTGGTTTGTCGCGCAGTTCGGTCAAGCCCCGCAGCGCTGGCGGACCCAGGCTGGACCAGACGACTTGTCGTCTGTTCTTGGCGCCAGCGGCTAACGCTGCAGCCAAACTGCGTGCGAAACCAGTAGGCAAACGCGCTCTGGCTGGCAAAGCCCAATAGTACGGCGCTCTCCGACAGCGGCAGCTGGGCCTGGGCCAGATGAGCTCGCACCAGATCCCGCCGTACGGACTGCAGCACCCTCGAAAAATTCAGCCCCTGTGCGGCGAGGTAGCGGTGCAGGGTGCGCCGGTCCACGCCGAGGTGACGCGCCACCAGTTGCGCCGTGCATCCTCCGCCGGGCAGCAGGGCGACCACCAGCTGGCGCACGACCTTGTCCGTACCTTGTTCAGAAGCCAGCGCGCCGTCCAGCATATGCCGCACCAGGCGGGCCAGTCCGGGATCCCCCCCTTGAGGTCGGGCCTGCAAGTCGGCGGGGCGCATGGCAATGGCGTTGAAGCTTGCACGAAACACCACCGGACTGCCAAAAAATCTCTGGTGGGCCGCTACTTCCTCGGGCGGGGGGTGGCGAAACTGAACGGCCAAGGGCCGCCAGTGGGGCCCCAGAAGTTCCCGCAGGATCCTTAACATGACGCCCAATGCCAATTCCATGGATTGAGGCGAAGACTCAGCGCCCTCATGGCGCAGGTCTTCCTCAATGAACACCCGGGAGCCCCGATGAACCACACGGGTCACCAAAGAAGGATTGATCAGCCGGAGGTAACGCAGCAGCGTCTCCAGTGCGTGACCGACGCTGGCTTGCTCCTTCAGGAGAAGACTCACCGGACCCAGACTTTCAAAGCGTCGTCGCGCCGCCAGACGCAGGCCGAAATCGGATCGTCCGCTGGCCTTGGCACTGTCCTCGAGCAAACGCCCAACGGCTTCGGCGGCGAGCGGGGTGTCCGGATTCATCAGGCTGCGCGGCACCAAGCCCGCCTGACGCAAAAGCGCAGGCGCGTCCAGACCCAGCTCCCTGGCCAGTGCCGGGAAGCCCTCCAGAGTGGCGCTTCGGACGATGGGTAGAAACGAGGTCACAGATGTCCCGGATTCGACAATAGTTGGCGCCAATTATCAAGTCCGGTGTGACCCTCAATCCTACGATCCGCACAGTCTCGACACCTACCGCCTCGGTCCGAAGGCGGCCCTGCGACCCCAAGGAGATCCGCCATGACCCCTTCTGTTCCCACCCTGACCCGCCGCGGCCTGTGCGCAGCCACGCTGGCGCTGGCTCTGCCGGCCGCCATGGCCTGGACCGACAAGCCGGTGAAGATGGTGGTTCCCGCCCCGGCTGGCGGCACCATGGATGTGGTGGCCCGCATCGTGGCCGAGCAACTGTCCGCCGACATCGGTCAGCCGGTGGTCATCGACAACAAGCCCGGTGCCGGTGGCGGCATCGGGGTGCAGGCCCTCAATGCCGCAGCCGCCGATGGCAACACCATCATGATGACCGCCAGCAACGTGCTGACCGAAATTCCGCATGTCATGAAGACGGGCTTTGACCCCCTCAAGGATGTCAAACCGGTCACTGCGATTGCGCGTGGCTATCTGGTGCTCATCGGCGCGCCTTCTGTGCCCGCAAAAGATGTCAAAGGACTGGTCGCCTGGGTCAAGTCCAATCCGGGCAAGGTCAGCTTTGCGTCCTACAGTGCGGGCACCGTTTCCCACTACGCCGGCATGATCCTGAACCAGAAATCAGGCCTGGACATGCAGCACGTCCCCTTTGCCGGGTCACCGCCGGCCCTGCAACAAGTGATGGGCGGACAGATCCCCTTGATGTTCGATGGCATGGCCACCACCAAACCCCTGGCCGCTGGAGGCAAGGTACAGGTTTTCGGTATTGCCGCGAAAGCGCGATCGCCCCAGATGCCCAATGTGCCGACCATGGCCGAACAAGGTTATCCAGAACTGGACTACAGCAACTGGATTGGCGTCATTGTGTCGGCCGGTGTGGCAGCCGCGACGGTGGACAAAATCAATGCGGCCATGGTCAAGGCCGCGTCTGCGGCAAAGGTTCGTGATCGCCTGGTGGCCGCAGGCTTCGACATGGAACCCCTGACTCCGCCCGCTCAGCTGGCAGCATCCGTCAAATCTGACTTTGACCGGAACGCCGCCATCGTCAAGCAGTTCAACATCACGCTCCAGTAGAGCAAGACCCCGCAGGGGTAGCCTGTCATTGCCTTGAATTTCTCCTTAAGTCTGAAGCGGTGAGGGTGCTTGCCTGGCAAGGCCTCTGGCCGGGTCTTGCCGTTTGCGCCGTGGTGGGGTTGGCTGCTTCGTTTCTGGCGCGTCAGTACAGCGCGCCCGTCATGCTGTTCGCCCTGCTGCTGGGCATGGCACTGAACTTTCTGTCTCAGGATTCGCGATGCGCAGCAGGTGTTGAGATCGTATCTCGGCAGGTGTTGCGCTGGGGTGTGGCTTTACTGGGGTTCAGGCTTACGTTGGGTGAGGTGGCCGACATAGGCTGGCAGCCTCTGATGATGATTGCCCTATCGGTCACCTTGACCTTGGGGGCCGGGGTCTTGCTGGCCAGACTGTTGGGATTCCCCTTTTTTCTCGGGCTGTTGACTGGCGGAGCAGTGGCCATATGCGGAGCCTCTGCCGCCCTGGCTTTGTCAGCGGCGATGCCTGCCTACGCCCAAAAAGAGCGAGCGACATCTTTCGCCGTGATCGGCGTGAGTTCTTTGTCCAGCCTGGCGATGATGGCCTATCCGGCTTTTGCGCGCTGGATGCAGTGGAGCCCGATGGAGGCTGGATTTTTCATGGGTGCCACCATCCACGATGTGGCCCAAGTGGTTGGGGCGGGGTACAGCCTGTCCACGGAGGCGGGCGACATGGCTGTCCTTGTGAAACTGATCAGAGTGGCCTTGTTGCTGCCGGTGGTGATTTTTGTGTCCTGGATTTCACGGCACTACGTTCTCGACCGGGAAGATGGGTCTCTGCCCAGAAATTCGCAGATCGGTCATGAGACCGGCAAGACGCCTCCTCTTGTGCCCTGGTTTGTCGTCTTGTTCGCGGCCTTTGTGGGGGTCAACAGCACGGGGCTGGTGCCAGCTGCGCTGGTGTCGGTTGGAGTGGATCTTTCTCAGGCCTGCCTGGTGGCTTCGATGGTGGCTATTGGCATGAGAACGCAGTGGCGTGAAATTTTGGCCCTCGGCTGGAGGCCGGTGGCGTTGATGGTCGCTGAGACGGTGTTTTTGGGCAGTCTGATTCTTGCCCTGATATTCGCGATGAAGTTGTCTTGAGACGGCAGGCCTGAGTCGGGCTCAGCCCATGGGCGACGGCTATCCTCAAGGGCCGTCGAGTCGGCCTTCCTACAATGGGTCCCATGCGGTTTCAGGCCCTCCTGTTTGATTGCGATGGTGTGCTGGTCGATAGCGAGGCCATCACCTGCGGCGTCTTGCGTGACATGCTGGAAGAAAAGGGCTGGCGTCTGACGCTGGCCCAGTGCATGGGCCATTTTGTCGGGCATACGGTGCGCAATCGTGCCGATCTGGTGCGCCAGCACACGGGCTGGGACTTGACCGAGGAGTGGCTGCAGTCCTTTTATGCGCGGCGCAATGCGGCGCTGGCCCAGGATATTCGGGCGATCGAAGGGGTGCTTGATCTGCTGGGCCATGCGCAGCATCTGTATGGCGCGCGCATGGCCGTGGCCTCCGGCGCGGATCGCTACAAGGTGGAGATGATGCTCACTCAGGTGGGCCTGCTCGATTTTTTCAGCGGCCGTGTGTTCAGCGGTCACGAAATGCCGCGCAGCAAGCCTGCCCCCGATGTGTACCTGGCCGCCGCTGCGCACTTGCAGGCCGATCCGGCGGCCTGTCTGGTGATTGAAGACACGCCCACCGGCATCGCTGCCGGCTTGGCCGCTGGGGCCACGGTTTGGGCCTACTGCCCGCAAGGCGCCTCGGAACAGGCTTTGCTTCAGGCCGGGGCCCACCGGGTTTTTGCGCGGATGGATCAATTGCAGCAGGCCTTGGTTTAGGCGCCTGGTTTATGCTGTTGCCCCTTGCCGCGTTGACGCGGCGCTTGCCGCTTTGGCCGCAGGAGTGTGTGCGCATGTCCGTTTTACAGACACGAATCAACCCGCGTTCGGCCCTGTTCAAGGAATATGCGCATCAGATGCAGGCGGCGGTGGATGATTTGCAACGGCAGATCGCGCGCGCTGCCGGTGGTGGCGGCCCGTCCGCACGCGAGAAGCACACGGCCCGGGGCAAGCTCTTGCCGCGCGAGCGGGTGCAGATGCTGCTCGATCCGGGCACGCCCTTCCTGGAGATCGCGCCGCTGGCCGCGCACGACATGTACAAGGGCGAGGCGCCCTGTGCCGGACTGATCGCCGGCATCGGCCGGGTCAGTGGGGTCGATTGCGTGATCGTCTGCAACGACGCGACGGTCAAGGGCGGTACCTACTACCCGATGACGGTCAAGAAGCACTTGAGGGCCCAGGAAATCGCGGCTCACAATCGCCTGCCCTGCATTTACCTGGTGGATTCGGGCGGCGCCAACCTGCCCAATCAGGACGAGGTGTTTCCTGATCGCGACCACTTTGGCCGCATCTTCTACAACCAGGCCAATATGAGTGCCCAGGGCATTGCGCAGATCGCCGTGGTCATGGGTTCGGAGGTCAAGCAACGATTGGGCTTGCAATGAAATACAGCTAGACTGAAAACTCTCACTGACCTTAAATCAACATTTGAAGCGGGTCAACTCCTTGCGCCAGCGGTAGTAGGTGACATCCGTAATACCGGCTTCCTTGCAGGCTTGGCTGATTGACCTGCCTTCGCCCAGCAAGACATCGATTTGCCTGAGCTTTGCGACCGCCTGCTCCGGGCCGAGCTTCTTGTTCGCCATTCGTCGACCCCTTCTTCCAAGTTGAAAATACAACATTCAACCTGGCACAGAAAAAGCCAGCCAGGTCAAGTCGCTACTCAAATCCTGGTAGACGTCGGCGCCCCATTAAATGGTCGGATCTATCTGAGAAAAACTAAATCGAAATCGGCAGTTTATGGCGATTTGAAATTGAAAATCACCCCAGCAAGCGCGATGCAAGCCAGTGACAGGGCAATCGAAACACCACTTGGTAGGTCAACATACCAAGAAAGTCCGAGGCCAATAAGGACGCCAATAGCAATTACGATAGCGCTCAGAAAGGTGCAAAGACGCTCCAACAACAGGGCTGGCGCGATCAGTAGAATAAACACAAGAAAGACGCCAAGCGACTGGACTAATAGGCTGGTGATCACGGCAAACACCGAGTAGAAATAGAGGTCCTTACCAAAGGTCTCCTTGCGCCAACGCTGAATAAAAAAAATGACCAGCCCACTGACCACTGCCAAAAGTGCATCTGTTTCATCGCTCCACAAGATGTCAGTGGCCAGGAGTTGTTGAAGATCGTCCTTGCCGTGCGGGTTGAACTGGGCGGCCATGAGACCAAGCGCTGCGCCTAGTACGTAGATTAATCCGATCAGTGCTTCACGCCGTTCCGGCCACACCACAGTTATGCGTGCGACAAGAACGGCACAAAGCAATGCGCCCAGGACTGACGACGAAACAAGAATCGCGGCATCATGGGTGTGATAAAAAACTTGGAGCCAGAGTGTGGATGCGGCTGCAGCTTGCGCCACCGCAAGATCAATAAACACGACTCCGCGACGGAGAACGTGAACCCCAAGGGGGGCAAGCGCGAAAAGCCCCCCAGCCAATGTGACAAGGGGAAGCAAAAACCAATAGTCTATGAACACTGCTTATGGAATCTCCTGGATAAGCGTCACCACAAGACCATCAAGCCAGGTAACCAGCGCAGTCGAGGAAACTTCAGGCACTGTTGCTGGGAGAATGATGAGAGGTGTCTTTCCCGTTGTCTGTTGTTGAACCAGCCACTGGGCTGGCCGTTTATCGTGATGCTGGGAAATAACGATTGCCTGGGCTGCAGACTGGCTCATTTGCGCGCGGAGGCGCTCTAAATGCCCCGGGGTCGGCGGCATCCCAGGTTTGGGCTCCAAATCGCCAACAGACCTGATGCCCAGCCACTCCCAGAGATACCCAAAGGTCGCATGCTGGGTCAACACAGACTTACCTTTTAGTCTCGCTGCTTTGGCTTCCCAGCCTGGGATTCGATCGGATAACGATTTTGAGAACTGCAAATGTTGTGCCGAAATGCTACTTGCCTCTGCAGGATTTAACTGAATTAATCGATCACGCAGCCCGTCGGCCACTTGCAATAGGCGGCGTGGGTCGGCGTGAAAGTGTGGATTCCCCTCGGGGTGAACATCACCGGAGAACGGGGTGATCATGCCTTCGTATTGCCCAATAAGCTTTACGAACTGTGCTGCATAGAACATGCCTGGCTGACCATCTTGTACTTTGGCGTTACCCGATCGCGCCTGTAGCATCGGCAGCCAGCCAACCTCAAGGCTGGCCCCCGTGCAGACTGCCAGATCGGCCCGCCGCAGCCGTGCAATGAGTGAAGGACGTGCCTCGATATGGTGAGGGTCCTGCAGATGCGTGGTAGCGGAAAACACCTGGGCAGAGGG
>VGHR01000011.1 GCA_016868205.1 Betaproteobacteria bacterium | reverse complement strand
CCTGGCCGGCTGCGGTTTTGCGCTTCGCAAGCCGCCCCAGTTTCCCTTCAGCTCACTGTATCTTCAGTTGCCGCCGGGCAGCTCTTTGGGGCCCGAGATTGCCCGCGCCTTGAGGTTCAACCCGCAATTGCGGGTGTTAACCGCTGCCAACGATCGCGCATCGGCCGATGTCATTCTCGACATCGCCTCGGAGCAGCGCGAGAAGGTGGTCGTGGCTTACAACGCAGCGGGGCAGGCGCGTGAGTTCGATTTGCGTCTGCGTCTGCGCTTTCGCCTGTCTACGCCGCAAGGCCGCGAGCTGATCGAGTCGTCGGAGCTGCTGCTCACGCGCGAGATCGGATTTGTCGAGACGGCGGTTCTGGCCAAGGAAGAGGAGGAGGCGCTCCTGTCTCGCGACATGCGCAACGACATGGTGCAGCAGTTGATGCGGCGCTTGGCTGCCGTTTCCCGCCTGGACGCCGGACCGGCGCCACCGGTGCGTTAAGGCGCTGCCTACAATCGCGCCCATGCAGCTGGCCCCGGCTCAACTGGCCTCCCACCTCGCACGCGGCTTGCGCAGTCTGTATGTGCTGCACGGCGACGAACCGCTGCTGCAGCAGGAGTCTGCCGACGCCCTGCGCAAGGCGGCCCGCGAGCAGGGTTACACCGAAAGAAGCGTCTTTACCGTTGCGGGTCCGCATTTTGACTGGGGCGCGGTGCTCGTGGCCTGCGGCTCGATGAGTCTGTTTGCCGAGCGGCAACTGATTGAATTGCGCATCCCCAGCGGCAAGCCCGGCAAGGAGGGCGGCGCCGTGCTGGTTGGCTTGGTGCAGGCCTTGCAGGATCAAGAGGCGGTGCTCGGTCTGATCACCCTGCCCCGCCTGGACAGGCAGACCCGTGCCAGTGCCTGGTTTAGCGCCCTGGAGGCGTCTGCGGTTTGCCTGCAGATCGATGCGGTGGATCGCGCAGCCTTGCCGCAGTGGATTGCCCAGAGACTGGCCGGTCAGGGCCAACGGGTCGCCTCGGGCGTTCAAGGTCAGCAGGCGCTGGCGTTTTTCGCCGACCGGGTGGAGGGCAACCTCTTGGCGGCGCATCAGGAAATTCAGAAGCTGGGCCTGCTTTACCCACCGGGCGAGCTCAGTCTTGAGCAGGTCGAATCGGCGGTGCTCAATGTGGCCCGCTACGATGTTTTCAAGCTGTCGGAGGCGGTGCTGGCCGGGCAGGCGCAGCGCGTGCAGCGCATGATCGAGGGCCTGCGCGCCGAAGGGGAATCGGAGGTACTGGTGCACTGGGCGCTGGCCGAGGACATCCGCAGCCTCAAGCGGGTCAAGGAGGCCATCGGCCAGGGGCGGCCTTTGCCGCTGGCGTTGCGGGAGAACCGTATCTGGGGCCTCAAGGAACGACTGTTCGAGCGCGTGCTGCCCCATCTGACTATGAGCACTCTGGTGGACTTGCTTGAGGCTGCGCACAAGGTCGACGGCATCGTCAAGGGCCTGCGGCAGCCCGACTGGCCGGCCGATGGTTGGCAGGCGCTGCATCGTCTGGCCCTGCAGGTGTGCCAGCATTGCGTTGCCGGCACTCGAGCGGCGCGCGGCTAGCCGAGTCTTCAGGCGGCCAGCGCCGCCTCGATATCGCCGTGCAGAGATTCGGGCTTGTCTACAGAGCCGTAGCGGCGGATCACCTGCCCGTCCTTACCCACCAGAAACTTGGTGAAATTCCATTTGATGGCCTCGGTCCCCAGCACGCCGGGTGCGCTTCGGGTGAGCCACTGGAACAAGGGGTGCGCTCCCGGCCCATTGACCTGAACCTTGCTCATCATCGGGAAGCTCACCCCAAAGTTGCTCTGGCAGAAACTCAGGATTTGCGGCTCGGCGTTTGGATCCTGGCCGCCGAACTGGTTGCAGGGAAAGCCCAGGACCGTCAAGCCGCGCTCGCCATAGTGCTGATGCAGCGCCTGCAAGCCGGCGAACTGGGGCGTGAAGCCGCAGGCACTGGCGGTGTTGACCACCAGCACCACCTGCCCTTTTAACTCGCTGAGCGGCCATTCCTGGCCCTCGATGCGGCGTGCACTGAAGTCGTAAAGCCGGGTCATTGTTGCTCCTGCCTTCAAAGCCTTCGATTGTGTGGCCCGTACTCTTCAGTGGGCTTTGTCGCTGCGCGCAATTGCCAGGAGCGCTTGTACTTCATCGGCGTGGTGCACCAAATTGCGGGCGTGCCAGCGTTGGATCAACCACATCACCACGGCCACGACCAGGCCGAAGGCGGTGATGGCGCCAAAGGCGGACAGGCCCAGCCCGGTAGACAGGGCGTAAAAGGCGCCCAGCCCCAGGATGCAGGCTTGCTCGTTGAAGTTTTGTACCGCGATGGAGCGGCCGGCGCCCATCAGGTTGTGACCGCGGTGCTGCAGCAGGGCATTCATCGGCACCACCAGGAAGCCGCCAAGTGCACCGAGCAAGATGAGGAAGGGGGCGGCCACCCAGACCTTGTCGATGAAATTCATCAGGATGACCAGCAGCCCCATGCCTATGCCCATCCAGATCAGGCTGGTCGCCTGATCCAGGCGCGTGCGGGTGGAGGCAATCACCGCGCCCACCGCGGTACCTATGGCCACCACACCGACCAGCGATGAGGCCTGGGTGGTGTTGTAGCCCAGAGCGGCGGCGGCCCAGGCCAGCACGATGTAGCGCAAATTGCCCGAGACACCCCAGAAAAGGGTGGTGGTGGCCAGGGAGATCTGCCCCAGCTTGTCGCGCCACAGGTCGCTGTTGCAGCGCCTGAAGTCTGGCAGCAGCTTGAACAGGTTCGATGGCATGGGCCGCATCTCCACGCCGGTGTGGGGGATGCGGGTGTTGAACCAGGCAGCCAGCGCGTAGACACCCATGAGCGTCACCAGCGCCGCCTCGGGAGCCGTGTCAATGCCGGTGTCAAAGACCGGGATGTCAAAGCCCAGCAAGGCGCTGGAAATATTGGGCCCCACCAACTGGCCGCCCAGTAGTACGCCCAGAATGATGGAGGCGATCGTCAAGCCCTCGATCCAGCCATTGGCCTTGACCAGTTGCGAGGCCGGCAGCAATTCGGTCAGGATGCCGTACTTGGCCGGTGAGTACGCCGCGGCACCCAGGCCAACGATGGCGTAGGCCAGCAGGGGGTGGGTGGAAAACAGCATGGCGATGCAGCCCACCACCTTGATCGCATTGCTGACGAACATCACCTGGCCCTTGGGCCGGGAGTCCGCGAAAGCGCCCACGAAGGGAGCCAGCACGACATAGAAGAAGGCAAACATCGGCACCAGCGCTGCGGGCTGCCATTTGGGCGCTCCGCCCGATCGCAGTAACTCCACGGCCACGACGAACAGCGCGTTATCGGCCAGCGAGCTGAAAAACTGCGCTGCCATGATGGTGTAGAAGCCGCGTTTCATGGAGGGGGTCTGAAAAAAAGAACCCCGGGTCGGACGCCCGTGACCGGGTCGACGGAGTGCAAAAAAACGGTTCCGTTGTCGAGGTGCTGGTTTATAGCACGGCCGCCAGTGCCAAAATCGCGTGCATTCCCCTGCCCTTTGGGCGGGTTTGCAGGCAGGCCAGCGCCGCGCCCTGTGCTCGTCATGTCCCCTTGTATTTCCTGACCCCATGCCCCGTCCCATCGAAGCGATCATTGACCCGCAGCATCTGCGGCACAACCTGGCCCGAATTCGCCAGTCCGTTGGCCAGGCCAAGGTCTGGGCGGTGGTTAAGGCCGACGCCTATGGCCACGGCATCGAGCGGGTTTTTGAGGCCTTTCGGGCCGCCGACGGATTTGCTCTGCTTGACCTGACGGAGGCCCAGCGGGTACGCGCCCTGGGCTGGCGCGGCCCCATCCTCCTCCTGGAGGGCTGTTTTGAGCCGCGCGATTTGGAGGCCTGTTCGCGCTGGGGGCTGTGGCATGTGGTTCATTGCAGCGAGCAAATTGACATGCTGGCTGCGCACAAGACGCAGCAGCCGCAACGCGTGTTCCTCAAAATGAACTCCGGTATGAACCGGCTCGGCTTCAAGCCCGATCGTTACCGCTCGGCCTGGGCCCGGTTGCAGGCCCTCAGCCAGGTCGAGGACATCGCGCTGATGACCCACTTCAGCGATGCCGACGGCCCCAAGGGTATTGATGCGCAGATGGCCATCTTCGATCAGGTCACCGCCGATCTGCCCGGCGAGCGCTCCTTGAGCAACAGCGCGGCGAGCTTGCGTCACGCCCGAGCCCTGGAGAGTCGGACGGACTGGGTGCGACCGGGCATTGCGCTGTATGGGGGCGCACCCGATTTTCAGTCGCCCGACGCCGGCGCCTGGGATCTTCGGCCCGGTATGAGTTTGCGCTCGAAAATCATTGCGGTGCAAGACCTGGAAGCGGGCCAGACAGTGGGGTATGGCTCGACCTTCACAGCCGAGTCGGCCTTGCGCCTGGGCGTGGTGGCCTGTGGCTATGCCGACGGCTACCCGCGGCATGCCCCCACCGGTACGCCGGTGCTGGTGGCCGGCCGGCGCACCCGCCTGATCGGGCGCGTCAGCATGGACATGCTGACGGTAGACCTGTCGGCTCTGCCCGACTGCGGCATGGGCAGCGAGGTCACCTTGTGGGGACAGTCCGACGGTGGCCAGCTCTTGCCAGTCGATGAGGTGGCCTCGGCGGCCGGGACGATCGGGTACGAGCTGATGTGCGCCGTCGCGCCCCGTGTCCGATTTGAGGTGCGCGAGCTCGCCTGAAGGATAGCCGGGCGGTTGCCCCGACGGCGCTGGCCCGCGCGCGTTCAGCGCTTGCGCAAGCCCAAGACCATCACCACTGCCACCACGATCAAGCCCCCGGCTATTTGCATCGGGGCGATCGTCTGCCCCAGCACCAACCACGCCAGCACCAGCGCCACCACGGGTTCAATGTTCAGGATGGGCGAATTGCCCATCACGCCCAGGCGCGGCAGCACCGCGAGCAAGACGGTGATGCCGGAGCCATAGAGCACCGTCAGGAGCGCCAGCCTCACCCATCCGGTGTGCGATTGGGGCAGTTGCCAACGACCCTGGGCCAGACACAGGGCCGCAGCCACCGCGCAGGCCAGGGCCATGGTGAAGGCGGTGCGCAGCCGGGCATCGACGCTGGCCGCCTCATGCTGCGTCAGGATCAGCACCAGTGCAAAGCTCGCCGCTGCTGTTATCGCAAAGGCCAGACCCTCGCCGATGCGCTGCCATTGCCCCTGCACCCCCAGCCCCGATGCCGCACCCAGCACATCCAGCGCCAGGGCCAGTCCGGCGATCAGAATCGGCATGGCCAGCAGCAGGGCCCGCGCAGGCTTTTGCCGGTAGAGGATCCAGCCCCACAGACCCACGAAGATGGGGAAGGTGTTGAAGGCCAGCAGCGCCAAGGCCACCGGCAGACGCGCGACGGCGGCATAGATGCTCAGGCTCTGCAAACCCACCAGCAGCCCCACGCCGGTGAGCACACGCCACTGCCGAGGGTTTGGCCACTGTGAGGGACCTTGCCAGCGCAGCAGCAGGGCCAGCACCAGTGCTGTCATGCCGCTGCGAAACACTACCGCAGTGCTGACATCGGTGCCCTCGTTGAAGGCCACGCGCGCAGCCACATGGTTGGTCCCCATCACGCAGGCAATTGCCAGCAGTGTCAGGAAGGCGGTCGTACTTAAGGCGCGCTGGCTCACGCCGTCTTTCCGGGCCAGGGATACAGGCCTTTCATGCGCGCTTGCAGACGGGCCATGCCCAGCAGGGCATCAATCAGGGGGGTGGCCACGCCGGTGCGCAGCCCCAGCTCGTGCACCACCGTCAGCAAGGCATCGAGCTCGATGGCCTTGCCCGCTTCCACATCCTGCAGCATGGAGGTCTTGAAGCGCCCGAGCTTGCGGGTGACCGCATGGCGGTCCTCCGGATCGAGCGTGATGGGTGCGCCCAGACGCGCGCCGATCTCGCGCGCCTCGAGCATCATCCCGGAGATGGCCTGTCGCAGCAGATCGTCGTCCATGATCAGATCGGTGGTGGCACCCGTCAGGGCGCTGATCGGGTTGACCGTCATATTGCCCCACAGCTTGAACCAGATTTCGCGCTGGATGCATTCGGACAGCTCGGTCTCCAAGCCGGCCTGATCCAGCAGGGCTCCCAGCGCAGCCAGCCGGGCGCTACTGCCCCCAGCCGCCTCGCCCAGCACGAGCCGCCGACCGAAGTGATGCTGCGCCAACCCGGGCTCGGAGACCGAGCAGCTGGCGTGCACCACAGCACCCATCACCTGCCGCGTGGGCAGCGCGCGAGCGATGCCGCCGCCGGGGTCGATCGATTCATAGCGCTGGCCGGCCAACTCGCCCCCGAAGCCTTCGAAGAACCACCAGGGCACGCCGTTCATCGCGGTCATGATCACTGTGTCCGGACCGATCAGCGGGCCCATCTGTGGCGCCAACTGCGGCAGGTCTGGCGCCTTGACCGACAGGATCACCAGGTCCTGCACGCCCAGTTCTTCGGCCCGATCGCTGGCGCGCACATCGGCGCGCCGCAGGGGCTCCTTGCTCGAGGCCAGCCGCATGCCATGCTGCTTCAGGGCAGCCAGCGTGGCGCCGCGGGCCAGCGCGCTGATGCGACAGCCTGCCTGCCCTAAGTGCACGCCCAGCCACAGGCCAATCGCCCCGGCGCCAACCACCGCGATACGCTGTGCCGATGGGGTCGAAGGGAGGAGTTGCACCACCGCAGTCTACCCGCCCGAGCCAGCCATTGGGTAGCGCCCCCTACACTCGGCCCCATGGTCAAAGACAAGACTCTTTTTAGCTGCAGCGACTGCGGCGGCACCAGTGCCAAGTGGCTGGGCAAGTGTCCGCATTGCGGGGCCTGGAACAGTCTGGTCGAGACGGTGGCCGAATCGGGCGGCAAGAACCGCTTTGCCGGGCGTGCCGCCCTGGCTCCGGCCTCGCCAGTGATGCCGCTGTCGCGCATCGAAGCCAGCGACTTCGAGCGCACACCCACAGGCCTGGACGAGCTCGACCGGGTGCTTGGGGGTGGCATCGTCGAAGGCGGCGTGGTGCTGATGGGCGGTGATCCGGGCATCGGCAAATCTACGCTTTTGCTGCAGGCCCTCGACGCGCTGCATCGGCGCGGCCGCAAGACGCTTTACATCACCGGCGAGGAAAGCGGCGCGCAAGTGGCGCTGCGGGCCCGACGCTTGGGCCTGGAGGGATCGCTGGTGCAGGTGCTGGCCGAAACCGAGCTCGAACGCATGCTGGCCACCCTGCAGGCCGAGCAGCCCGATGTGGCGGTGATCGACTCCATACAGACGGTCTATTCGGGCCAGCTCACCAGCGCGCCCGGCTCGGTGGCGCAGGTGCGCGAATGCGCCGCCCACCTGACCCGCGCCGCCAAGACCGAGGGCGTGACCATCGTGATGGTCGGCCATGTGACCAAGGAAGGTGCTTTGGCGGGCCCGCGCGTGCTGGAGCACATGGTTGACACGGTGCTGTACTTCGAGGGCGACACCCACTCGAGCTTTCGCCTGGTGCGCGCCATCAAGAACCGCTTCGGTGCGGTCAATGAAATTGGTGTGTTTGCGATGACCGAGAGAGGGCTCAGGGGTGTGAGCAATCCCAGCGCGATCTTTCTGTCGCAACACGCAGCGCCCGTGCCCGGGAGTTGTGTCATGGTGACGCTGGAGGGCACCCGGCCGCTGCTGGTGGAAATCCAGGCCCTGGTCGACTCGGGTGGACCCAGTCCCCGTCGCCTGTCGGTGGGCCTGGATCGGGATCGTCTGGCCATGCTCCTGGCGGTGCTGCACCGACATGCGGGCGTGGCCTGCATGGATCAGGATGTGTTTGTCAACGCCGTCGGCGGTGTGCGCATTGGTGAGCCGGCCGCCGATCTGGCGGTGCTGCTGGCCATCACTTCGAGCTTGCGCGGACGGCCTTTACCCAAAGGCTTTCTCGCCTTTGGCGAGGTCGGTTTGGCCGGCGAGGTTCGGCCTGCCCCGCGCGGGCAGGAGCGATTGAAGGAAGCGGCCAAACTGGGTTTTTCGGTGGCGGTGGTACCCAAGGCCAATGCCCCCAAGAAGCCCATTGAGGGCTTGAGCCTGCATGCGGTCGATCGTATCGAGCAGGTGATTGAAGTCGTGCGCGACCTCTAGCTTGGAAGGGGTTGTCATGGATCGGCCCCGGCTCGGTGCGGGTATTGCTTTTGCTCTGGCGGCCGGACTGGCCTGGGGGCTGGTGTTTGTGGCGCCGGTGCTGCTGCCCGACTATTCGCCGGCCATGCTCACCTTTGGCCGTTATCTCGCGTTTGGCCTGGTGGCTCTGCCCCTGGCCTGGCGGGACCGGTCGGCGCTGGCGCGCTTGAGTCGCGCCGACTGGATCGAGGCACTCAAATTGGCTGCGGTGGGCAATGTGCTCTATTACCTGGCTTTGTCCTGGGCGATTCAAAGCGCCGGTGTACCGGTGCCCACCATGATCATCGGAACCCTGCCGGTGGTCATTGCGATTTGTGCCAACCTCTCGCAGCGCGAAATCGCGTGGCGGCGCCTGCTTGCACCGCTGATGCTGATGGTGGCCGGTATTGCCTGTGTCAATGGTTCCGAGCTGCAGCGCGGCGGCGACGCCGCATCGGGCCCCACCGAGTGGCTGGGCGGCTTGCTTCTGGCCCTGGCTGCGCTCGTGTGCTGGACCTGGTATCCGATTCGCAATGCAGATTGGGTCAAGCGCCATCCGCAGGTGGGCTCGGGCACCTGGGCCACCGCCCAGGGTGTGACCACCTTACCGCTGGCGGCCCTGGGCCTGGGGATCTACATGACGGTGACCGGCGCCTGGACGGGCGAGGCCCCATGGGGCCCGCGACCCTGGACCTATGCCGGTTTGATGCTGGCCATTGGGTTGCTGGCCTCCTGGCTGGGCACCCTGTGCTGGAATCGGGCCAGCCGACTCTTGCCCACTTCATTGGCCGGTCAGCTGATCGTCTTCGAGACGCTGGCTGCCTTGTGCTACGGCTTCCTTCATCGAGGCGATTGGCCCGATTTTTGGACCTGGATCGGCATCGCCTTGCTGCTTGCGGGCGTTCTGGTCGGCACTCGGGTGTTTGCCCGCCAGACGCCTTCAACGGCCTAGACTTGCGCGCGCTGCGCTGACTTGCCCGGACACCCTTCGCCGCCGAGGCGGGCCAGTACATCGGCGAGAACCTGGGGGGATCGGCTCAGATCGATATGCGCTCTGGCCGGCACATGGATATTGCGCGCCCCACTCAGGGTGGCGTGGCTGGCCGGGAACACCACATTGTCGCAGACGCTCCAGTAACAGGTGAATCGTTGCAGGCGACTTTCGGTTTCACAGCGCATGATCTCTTGCAGGAGCGGGCTTTGCACACGCATCTGCCGGGCCGCTTGTGACCGTCCCAGGCGGGCCAGGGCGGTGCCGTGGTGGGGCGAGCCCAGGGTGATCACTTCTTGCTGCACGGCAAAGTCAGTGGGCTGCATCGACAGCCAGCGACGGATCAACAGACCGCCCATACTGTGCCCGACCATCAGCGGCGTCATGCCGGTGCTTGCCTTCAGGCGCTGCCAGGCGGCATCGAGGCCGCGCATCTGCTCATCAAGGCCGGCGCGGGGCGGGCCCAAAGAGACGGCGACGAAGGGAATGCCTGCCTGGGCCAGGCGTCGCATCCAGGGGTTCCAGAAGCCGCGGTTGCACAGATAACCATGCACCAGCAACACGCCACGCCGGCCCTCCCCGGGCAGATGATCGGCCTGCCACTGGTGGGCCCAGGGTTGTTGCCAGCCAAACACCCGAATCCCTTCGACCGTCTCTCGCGCCCAGGCACGGACCCACTGTCCCAGGCTCGGCAGGGGTTCGGTCGCGTTTGCCGGCCCGCCTTTTTCCAGCCGGGCCGGCCCCTGACGGGCCGCACAGCCCGCCCAGATCAGCTCCAGGGCCAGAAAGGGCGCGTGCACCAACGGAACCAGTGCCGCCCACAGCGCCAGGGATCGCTGGCCCTCCTGTCCCAGCCAGTACAAGGCCCAGCCTACGGCCAGGGCCGCCAATACGGCGGTGATCGCTTGCTGGAGTCGGGCGTTGCTCATGGGGGATTGCGGCGTAGAGGATACTCTTGGGCGGCACTGCGACAATCGCGCCATGAGCTTGCAACGCATTGTGGTTCCGGCCCTGGCCCTGACGGTGCTGATTTTGGGCTACCGCTATTACGGTTGGATGGGCCTGGCCACGGCCGGTGGCCTGCTCGTGATGTGGGTGCTGCTGCACTTTACCCGCCTGATGCATGTCTTGCGCCGCGCTGCGCAGCGCCCGGTCGGCTACCTCGATAGCGCAGTGATGCTCAACGCCAAGCTCAAGCCGGGGATGACGCTGATGCATGTGATCGCTATGACGCGTTCGCTCGGGCAGTTGCAAACTGAGCGCGACGCGCAGCCGGAGGTGTTCCGCTGGACCGACCCGAGCCAGTCCTGGGTCGAATGCACCTTCGAGGCGGGTCGCCTTCGAAGCCACATCATGCACAGACCGCCGCCCGAGCTCGACAACGCTGAAGCCACGGCGGCCCAAAAGCCGGACGCCGCCTCTGTATGAGTCAATCCCCCCTGCCCTATGCTGGCTTGCGGGTTCTTGAGTTCACCCACATGGTGATGGGGCCGACCTGCGGCATGATGTTGGCTGACCTGGGCGCCGAGGTCATCAAGGTCGAAGCCATCGGCCAGGGTCGCAAGGGCGATGCCACGCGCTACCTGCTGGGTTCGGGGGCCGGTTTTTTTGCGATGTTCAACCGCAACAAGAAAAGCCTGGCGCTCGATCTGCAAAGTCAGGCCGGGATCGAGGCGGTGTTGCGTCTGGTCACCGGTGCCGACATCCTGATTGAAAACTTCAAGCCTGGCACTATGGACAAGCTGGGCCTGGACTATGCCCGTTTGAAGCGGCTCAACCCGAGGCTGATTTATGTCAGCCTCAAAGGTTTCCTGCCCGGCCCCTATGAACATCGCACGGCGCTGGATGAAGTGGTGCAGATGATGGGCGGTCTGGCCTACATGACCGGCCGGCCCGGGGATCCGCTGCGCGCCGGCACCAGCATCAACGACATCATGGGCGGCATGTTCGGCGCCATGGGGGCCATGGCGGCCTTGGCCGATCGCCAGCGGACGGGCCTGGGCCAGGAGGTGCAGAGCGCGCTCTTTGAGAACAATGTGCTGCTGGTGGCGCAGCACATCATGCAGTACGCCGTGACGGGTCAGCCGGCCGCCCCCATGCCGGCCCGCATCCCGGCCTGGGGAATTTACGATGTCTTTAAGGTCCGGGCTGAAGAGCAGATTTTTCTGGCGGTGGTCACCGACAGCGCCTGGAAAAGTTTTTGCGAGGCGTTTGACTTTGCCGACCTCCAGGCCGACGCGCGCTTAGCCAGCAATAACGACAGGGTGCGACAGCGTGATTGGTTGATGCCCGTGCTGCGCCAGCGCCTGGCCGACTTTTCTGCGGCCGAACTCGGCCGCATCTTCGAGTCCCGGGGCCTGCCCTTCGCGCCCATCACCCGGCCGCAGGATTTGCTGCAGGATCCGCATCTCCTGGCCACCGGCGGCCTGGCGCCCATGCAGTTGCCAGACGGCCGAGATACGCTGACGGCTCTGCTGCCGATCACGCTGGACGGGCGCAGGCCGGGCTTGCGCTTATCGCCGCCGCGACTGGGTGAGCACAATCAGGCGATCTTGACCGAACTGGGCTACTCAGTGGACCAGATCAAAGCCTTGAGCGCCTAGGGCGCCCTGCCCTCTCCCCAACTGCACCCCGCGCAACACCGGCCCCGTGTCCGTGGGCCCCCACCCGCACCCCTAAAATGCTCGATCCGGCGGCGCCCTCGCATAGGCGCTGCCAACCCAATATTCGACAGCAAAAAAGGACATCACTCATGGCTACCCTTCCAGCCCCTATGGACGACCGCGACGGCAAAATCTGGATGGATGGCCAGATGGTCGAGTGGCGCGATGCCAAGATCCATGTGCTTTCGCACACCCTGCACTACGGCTGCGGCGCCTTTGAAGGCGTGCGCGCCTACAAGACCTCCCAGGGCACGGCGATTTACCGCCTCAAGGAGCACACCCAGCGTCTGTTCAACAGCGCCAAGATCCTGCGCATGAACATCCCCTTCAGCCTTGAAGCGGTGATGCAGGCGCAAGTCGATGTGGTGCGTGAAAACAAACTCGAGAGCTGCTACCTGCGTCCCCTGACCTGGATCGGTTCGCAAAAGCTGGGCGTCTCGCCCAAGGGCAACAAAATCCACATCATGGTGGCGGCCTGGGCCTGGGGCGCTTACCTCGGTGAGGAGGGGCTCAAGCGCGGCATTCGGGTCAAGACCTCCAGCTACACCCGTCATCATGTCAACATCACCATGACCCAGGCCAAGGCGGTGAGCAATTACACCAATTCCATTCTGGCCAATATGGAGGCTCTGGATGAGGGCTATGACGAGGCCTTGCTGCTGGATGCCTCGGGTTTTGTTAGCGAAGGGGCGGGCGAAAACATTTTCGTCATCAAGGACGGCGTGGTTTACACCCCCGATCTGTCAGCCGGTGCGCTCAACGGCATCACCCGCAACACCATCTTTCATATCTGCAAAGATCTGGGCATCGAGTTGGTGCAAAAGCGCATCACCCGCGATGAAATCTACATTTGCGACGAGGCTTTTTTTACCGGTACCGCTGCCGAGGTCACGCCCATCCGCGAGCTCGACCGCGTGCAGATCGGCGCGGGCAGCCGTGGACCGATCACCGAGAAAATTCAGGCGGCATTCTTCGACATCGTGGGTGGCCGCAATCCCAAGTACGCGGCCTGGCTGACCCCGGTCTGAGCATCGCCGCAGACTCAACTTAAGGCGGGGGCATCCTCATGCAAGTCAAGGAACAAGGGCGGGTGGTGGAGTTGTTGGCCAGCGACCTCAATGCCCAGGGCGGCGTGTTCTGCCCCAATCCGGCCATGGCGCTGTGGAGCGGCCATCCGCGCGTCTATCTGAATGTTGCCGAAACCGGCTCGGCCCGCTGCCCTTACTGCGGCACGGTCTACCAACTCAAGGACGGCGAGCATTTTCACGCTGGGCATTGAGCCGGCTGCGTTGGTTTGCCAGCCGCTCCAATGTCATGAGCGCCTCGCTCATCATCGCCCCGCAGTGGATCGGTGATGCGGTCATGACCGAGCCGCTGCTGCGCCGCCTGCATGCGCGCGGTGAGCGCCTGAGCGTGGCCGCCCTGCCCTGGGTGGCGCCGGTGTACCGGGCCATGCCTCAGGTGACCGAGATCATTGAGGTGCCTTTTGCGCATGGCGGCTTGCAGTGGCGCGCCCGGCGGCAGATTGCACGGCAGTTGCAGGGCCGCTTTGAGACGGCCTATGTCTTGCCCAATTCACTCAAAAGTGCGCTGGTGCCTCTGTGGGCCGGCATACCCCAACGGGTCGGCTACCTCGGCGAGGCGCGGGTGGGCCTGCTCACGCATCGGCTGAAGAATCCGCCCAAGGCCAAGCGGCCGCCTATGGTGGCGCTGTATTCAGCTTTAAGCGGTGAGCCGGATGGGGCCCAGGACCGGCCGCAGCTGCGCTGGCCCGTGGCTGAGCAGGAGCGCATCTTGGCGCAGCAGGGGCTGAGCGCGGGCGACTATCTGGTCTTTGCGCCCGGTGCTGAATACGGGCCAGCCAAACGCTGGCCGTCGCGGCATTTCGCGGCCCTCGCGGCCTTGGTCGATGCGCCGGTGCTCGTGCTCGGTTCGGCCAAGGAGCGGGCCTTGTGCGAGGAGATCGTGGCAGCAGCGCCCCGGGTGCGCAACCTGGCCGGCCAGACCTCGCTGCATGAGGCCATCGGCCTGATCGCCTCGGCCCGTGCGGTGGTCAGCAACGACTCGGGCCTGATGCATGTGGCCGCCGGTCTGGGCGTGGCGCAGGTGGCGGTGTTTGGCTCCTCCAGCCCCGAGCACACCCCACCCTTGAGCGATCGGGCCCAAGTGATCTGGCTCAAGCGCGATGCCAGCTATCAGCCCCCGCTCGATTGCGCGCCCTGCTTTGAGCGCGAATGCCCGCTGGGGCACACGCGGTGTCTGGTGGATGTGAGTGCGCAGCGGGTGCGGGCGAGCCTGGCGCTGCTATCGGCACCCTGAGGCCGCAGACGCACTGCGTCTCAAGTCCTCACCCACCGCTGCGCCGTCCGCAGCGACTCCAGCAGGTCATGCTGTGCTTCAAAGTCAAGCTCGGCCTTGGCACGGCTGATGTCAAAGGGCAGGTCGCGGGGGTGGGCGAAGCCGGCAAAGCCGGTCTCGGGCAGGGGGGCGTGGCCGATCGGCCGGCCGGGTTGCAGTTGCCGCGCCGCCTCGATAAAGTCGTCAAAACGGGCCATGCGGCCGCTGGCGATGGTGTATACGCAGGAGGGCAGGGCCGGCGCATCGAGGGCGGCCACATTGGCGCGCGCAACTTCGCGCGCGTCAATGAAGTCTTCGCCGCCGCGCCACATCAGCAGGGGGTCGCTGATGTGCACCGGTCCCTCACCCGCGCCCTGACCAAGCAGTTGAGCCATCAGGCGGCCGGGTACGGAGTGGTTGGGGCCGGCCCACAGGCCAAGCACCGCGCTGTAGCGCAGCACCGCGATGCTCAGGTCGAAGGTCTGCGCATAGTGCTGCGCAAAAAACTCACCGGCGAGCTTGCTGGCGGCATATAGTCTGCTCGGCCGTTCGCTCACTGTATGGAAGGCAAAGTCCTCGTTCAGCGGGGCGGTCGGCGCGCGCTGGAAGATCGGGTAATAGACCGTGGTGGACGATGCACACACCACGCGCCGCAGGCCCAGCAGGCGCGCGGCCTCCAGCACATGGACGGTGCCCATGAAATTGACATCTGCGGCTAGCGCTGGCTCGCGCCGTATGGCCATGCTCAGCGCGGCGGCGGTGTGCACCACCTGCTGCACCTCATGGCGCTCGAGGGTGGCGATCAGAGCCCGGCGATCGCTGATGTCGCCGGTCTCGATCCGCACCGCCTCCAGGGGCAGGACCGAGGCGATGTGCTGCGCTTGCGGTGCCTTGTCCAGCAAGACCACTTTCTCGCCCCGGGCCGCCAACAGGGCGGCGGTCTGGCAGCCGATCAGACCGGCGCCGGTGATCAGCGTGCTCATGCCGGGCTAGCGAGCAAACCGCCTTCTTCGCTGAACACCAAGTGATAGACCCGGCCCTGGAAGGGGGTCATGCCCTGGGCAATGAGATCACGCACCGCCTGCCGAGTGGGGCTGGCCAGGGCCGCGTCCATGGCCTGTAAGCTGTCGAAGTAAAGGTCGAACACCATGTAGATCGGCGGGGCGCCCGCATCGGCCAGCGCGAGCTTGCGCAGTCGCACCTGACGCAGGCCGGGATAGGTGGCAATGGCGGCCAGGACCGGCCCGCTCATGTGTGCATCGAAGGCTTCGCGCTCGGCCGATGCGACCGTGCCTTCGAGATAGGCTGACCGGATGATCATGCGTCCTCCTGCGGTAGCCACTTGGCCGTCGCCTCGTAGGTTTCCTGCAGATGGGCCACCATCAACCTCATCGCCTTGGGGGTCTCGCGCGCCAGAACCGATTCCATCAGCGCCTGATGCTCGGCCTGTACATCGCGGGCTGCCGGCTTTCGCTTGCTCAGGTGCTGCAAGCGGATCATCCGGTAACGCTCGGTCTGATCGACCATTTGCTCGTGCAGACGCATCAGCCAGGGTGATCCGCACCCGGCTACCAGCGCTTCATGAAAAGCGCGGTGACGCGTCTCCCAGAGGCGGGCGGCCTCTTTCATGTCGGGCCCGGTGGGCAAGGGTGTCCGGCTGAGGCGGTGAAAGGCTGCCACGATCAGGGCCTCCCAGTCGGCATCGCCCTGGGCAATGGCCATCGGCAGCATGGCCGATTCGAGTGCGGTGCGGGCCAGGGTCAGGTCCTTGAGTTCGGCGCGCGAGACAGGCGCCACCGAAAAGCCGCGCTGCTCGTCCATCACCACCAGGCCTTCGGCGGAGAGGCGCTGCAGCGACTCGCGCAGCGGGCTCAGGCCCAGGCCGTAGCGGTGCTGCAGCTCGCGGGTGCGCAGGCGCTCGCCGGGTTGCAGTCCACCGCTGAGGATGTCGTGCCGAAGCAGGTTGTGCGCCTGGCGCGCCAGTGTTTTGGGCTCGTCGAATTCGGCAGTGTGCAGGGCCATGGGCAGCAGGAAAGACGCGGGGTGCGGGGGCTGGGTGGAATGCACAGGATTCTATGACAGCACAAATAATTTATATCGTCAATCCTAATATATGTTGACAGCCAGATTTTGTGGCAACGGAATGGTCCTCGATATCCTCCTTTTTTCTCCTTTTTTGTCACCTCCCTCCATGACTTACGCGCTGGTAACGGTTGAACATCTGGGCCTTGCGGTGGCCTGTCTCGAGGTCCAGGGCCGTTATGTCCCGCTGCGCGATCTGGGCCTCCCCTCGGCCAGCGTCGTGGGCCTGTTCGAGCACTGGGCTGATCACGAGCGCAAGCTTCCGGCATTGGCCGCCGCTTGCGCTCCGGGCGCTGGCTGGGCGCCCGATCAAGTGCGGGTGCTCGCGCCGCTTCAGTATCCGGGCAAGGTTTTGTGCGCGGGCGCCAACTACTTTGACCACCTGGCCGAGATGGGCATGCCGGATGCCAAAAAGGAAGACCAGCGCCTGTTCTTCTTCATGAAGCCGCCGCGCAATGCGGTGGTCGGTCCGGGCGCCACCGTGCACATGCCCATTGGCACCAAGGCCTTTGACTGGGAGATCGAGCTGGCAGCCGTGATCGGCAAGACGGCGCGCAATGTCTCGGTGCAGGACGCCTTGAGCCATGTGGCGGCCTACACGGTGGCCATTGATTTTTCAGCGCGTGACCACAACCGCGCCCCCGAGACTTTTTACAAGCTCGATTGGGTGGCCGGCAAGGCCAATGACACTTGCTGTCCGCTCGGGCCGCGACTGGTGCCGGCCAGCCCCATCGCCAACCCGCAAGACATCGGCCTGAAGCTGTGGGTCAATGGGCAGATCAAGCAGGACGGCCGCTCAAGCCAGATGATTTTTTCGATTGCCGAGCAGATCGCCACCGCCTCGCGCATCATGACCCTGGACCCTGGCGATGTGCTGTTGACCGGCACGCCCGCCGGTGTGGGCGCACCGAAGAAAACTTTTTTGAGCGTGGGTGACCGGGTTGATGCCGAGATCGAAGGCATCGGTCGGCTGTCGGTCACCATCGAGGCTTCGCGCTGAGTCAGCCGGGCCGCCCGCATTTCTTGACCCTAAAAAACCCTGAGGAGATCCTGATGAAAAAAGCCTTGATTGCCCTGGCCACCGCTGCGGCGGCCCTGGTGGCGCCCCTTCCCACACTGGCCCAGACCGAGATCCGCATCTCTACCGCTGCGCCCGACAACTCGCCCTTGTCGGACGCATTTCGCATGATCAAGGCCCGCATGGAGGCCAAGTTTCCCGGCGCCATCAAGGTGTCGGTGCACACCGCCAGTTCGCTCTTCAGACAGGGCACCGAACTGCCGGCCATGCAGCGCGGCAATCTGGAGATGGCCAGCCCGGTGACCTTCGAGATCGATGCGCAACTGCCCGAGTATGGCGTGATGAGCGCAGCCTACCTGTTTCGTGATGCCGATCACTTGATCAAGACCTTCCGCAGCGATGTGGGCAAGGAGTACTACCGCGAGGTGTCCAGCAAGATGGGGCTGGTCATTCTGGAGACGGGCTATCTGGGCACGCGGACCGTCAACCTGAGCAACGACAAAAGAATCGAAAAACCCACCGACCTGGCGGGCACCAAGATGCGTATGCCGCCGGGCGCCTCGTTCCAGGTGCTGGCCAAGGCGCTGGGCACCACGCCAGTCTCCATGCCGATTACCGAGGTGTACCTGGCCCTCAAGACCGGTCAGATCGACGGGCAGGACAACCCGACCAATATGACGCGCGACTGGAAGTTCCATGAGGTCACCAAGCAGGTGGTGCTCACGCGCCATCTGGCGCAGCCCGTCTTCATCGCGATCGCCAAGCCGGCTTTTGACAAACTCACGCCGGCGCAGCAAGCGGAGTTGTATGCGGCCGCCCGTGAAGCAGCGGACATGCAGATCGCCAAAACGCTGGCCGACGAGAGGGCGGCCATCGAGACATTCAGGGCGGCCAATATCCGCATCAGTGAACCCGATGCCAGCGCCTTCCGCGCTGCTGTGTTCAAGGAATACGAGGCCGCGGGCATGACGGGCAAGTGGAAGCCGGGCCTGATGGCACGAATTCAGGCGATCAAATAAATTCCATGGACTTATGGGCCGTGCCGCGTGGGCGGCCCGATTTTGTCAGGCACTCCCAATGACACCTCAGCGTCGGCCGACCTTGCTGGTATTCGCCGCATGAGCGGAGCTGCGCACAAGGGCCTGTGGGCCGCTCTGGGGCGGGCCTCGGCATCCATCTCCATGCTGAGCCTGGGCACGGTATTTGTCCTGTTCATTTATGGCGTGGCCATGCGCTATCTGTTCAATCGACCGATCAGCTGGGTCGATGAGGCGGTGACGGTGCTGATGGTCTGGTCGGTGCTCTGGACTGCCGCCTTTAATTTGCGTTGGTCCGCGCATATTTCCTTTGATGTCATCTTCATCAATGTCCGGCCGCAGGCTCAGCGGGCGATGCTGTTGCTGGTCTCGGCGCTGTTTGTGCTGTTGATGCTCGCCGCCTTGCCCGGCCTGGTGGATTACACCTTGTTTCTCTGGCGGGAGCGAACCGACATGCTGGGTCTTCGGCTCGATTTCGTTTACGCCATCTTCCCCGTGTTCTTTGCGGTCATCGTGCTGCGCCTACTGCTGAGCATGCGTCGCCTGCTCGGGCGCGATTGGCACGACGAGCTGCGGCGCTGGGGCGGTGGTACCGAGGCAGAAACGAAGTGAACGCCGCGCTGTCGGTCCTCTTGGCCGTCATTGTCTTTGGGGCGGTGATGCGCCTGCCCCTGGCTTTGGTCATGTTCGCCGGCGGCTGCTCCTACCTCTTCATGAGTCGTCAGGACATTGGCTTGCTGGTGGGCCAGGTGATGGGGCAGATGACCACCATGTATGTGCTGGTGGCCATCCCGATGTTCATCCTGGCCGCTAATGTGATGAACGCGGCCTCCATCAGCGAGCGCCTGTGGGCGGCCGCCCATGCGCTGGTGGGTCGGTTCAAGGGCGGCATGGGCCATGTGACCGTTCTGGTGAGCATGATTTTCTCCAGCATGAGCGGCAGCGCCGTCACGGATGCAGCCGGCCCGGGCCTGGTGGCCACCCGCATGATGCGGGAGGTGGGCAAGTACCCCGGTGGTCTGGCCTGCGCCATCACTGCGGCGTCGGCCACCATCGCGCCCATCATCCCGCCTTCGATTCCGCTGGTTATCTATGCCCTGATTTCCGGCGCCTCCATTGGCGCCCTCTTTCTGGCCGGCATCGTTCCGGGGGTCCTGATGGGGCTGGCCTTGATGGTGGCGATCTGGCTGATTGCCAAGCGGCGCGGTATCGGTCAGGCCGAGTCGGTGCCGGCGGGCGACCTGCCCCGGGTGATGGTGCGCGCCATGCCTTCGCTGACCTTGCCGGTGGTCTTGCTCGGCGGTATCTGGTCCGGGGTGTTTTCACCTACCGAGTCGGCGGCGGTGGCGGCCCTGTGGGCGCTGATTCTCGGTACGGTGCTTTACCGCAAGATCAAGATGAGCACCCTGCGTGAGATCCTGCGTGAATCGAGCGGGCAGACCGCCACCACCATGCTGCTGATTGCCAGCGCCTTTATCCTCAATTACGCCATTACCAACGAAAAGCTGGCGGCTAGTCTGGTGGCGCTGATTTCCACCATGGAGTTGACGCAGCTGCAGTTCATGCTGGTGGTCAATGTCTTCTTTCTGATTCTTGGCTGCTTTCTCGATGGCTAGGTGATGATGCTGGTGTTCGTGCCGCTGCTCATGCCCAGCGTGCGGGCGCTGGGCATTGATGTCACCTACTTCGGTATCGTGGTCACGCTCAATTTCATGATTGGGCTGATCACCCCACCCTACGGGCTTTTATTGTTTGTCATGTCCTCGCTGACCCGCGTGCCGCTGATGGACATCATCCGCGAGGTCTGGCCCTTTGTGCTGACCTTGGGCGTGCTGCTGCTCCTGTTGACGGTTTACCCGCAGATCATTCTGGCCCTTCCCCATGCCTTTGGATACAAGTAGCGGGGCCGACAGGCTCGCGTTTGTCACCGGTGCCGCCCAGGGCATCGGCCTGGCCGCCGTAGCCCGTCTGGCACGCGACGGTTTTCGGGTCGTGGCCATGGACCGGCAGGCCGACCGTCTGGAGGCCGCGGTCGATGTGCTGCGCTCGGGCGGTCTGGATATCGTGACGGCGGTGGGCGATGTCTGTGATCGCGCGTCGGTGGTGGCCGCGCTGGACAAGCAGCCACGCATCGACGCCATGGTCTGCGCGGCCGGCATCTACAACGATGCGCCGCTGCTGGAGCTGGGGGAGGAGGCCTTTCGGCAGATGCTCGAGGTCAATGTCATCGGCACCTTCATTCTCGCACAGGAGGCGGCGCGGCGCATGCAGGCGGGCGGCCACATCGTCACGATTTCTTCGCGCGGCGCTCTCGGGGGCACCCGCTTTGCCCACTATGTCGCCTCCAA
The DNA here is from genome assembly GCA_016868205.1 of Betaproteobacteria bacterium. GTDB lineage: Bacteria > Pseudomonadota > Gammaproteobacteria > Burkholderiales > Burkholderiaceae_C > Polaromonas. Next base: position 24,835 of record VGHR01000011.1, on the reverse strand, counting down.
GGCGGCCGTCATTGGATTGACCCGGGCCATGGCCATGGAGTTGCGGCCGCGACAGATTGCGGTCAATTCGGTGGCGCCGGGCTTTACCGATACGCCGATGACACGCTCGGCTCCGCCCGAAATGTTTGCCGCCTGGGAGCAGCTCGAACCCGGTGGCAAGGCGGCCAGCCCCGACATGATTGCCGATGCGATTGCCTTTCTGGCTTCGCCCCAGACGCGTTTCATCACCGGTCAGACTTTGTTCGTCGATGGCGGCAAGTCGCTCGGGGGGCTGAGCATCTGAATCAGCTCCGGTCATGAAGCAGCTTATTGAAACCGGCCTTCCTGCCTTGTCACAGCCCTTCAGCTGGGCCGTGCGTGCTGGTGGCATCGTCTTTACAGCGCACGGACCGGTTTTGGCTGATGGCCGTATCGATACTGGCACGATCGAGGCGCAGACGCGACTGACGCTTGAGAACCTCAGGACGGCGCTTGAGGCCGCGGGGGGCAGCCTACGCGATGTCGCGCAGGTACTGATCTATCTCACCGACATCGCCGACATGCCGGCCGTTGATGCAGTCTATCGAGACTATTTCCAGGCGCCCTATCCCAACCGTTCCTCGGTGGCGGTGGTGGCGCTGGCTGTGCCGGGCATGCGCATTGAGCTGGTGGCCTACGCCTGCGTAGGCCCGTCGCCTATCGGCTCGGGCTGAGCTTGGAGTTGACCCGCTGCGGTACGGTCGGGCTCCTCAGACTCAACTGCCCTTGCAGCTGGCCGGCAGGTATTTGGCCTCGATCCCGTTAGCAGCGCCCGGGCCGCAGACCCAGCTGATCTGACCGCTGGCATTCAAAGTGCCTTTGAGATCTAGGGTTTTGCCCCCGATGCGCGGCTGCGCCTGTTTGATCCTGACGGTGATTACGCCGACGGCAGGGTTGGTGGTGTCGCGAACATAGGCGACCGAATCGATCATGTCTGAGCTTTGCGGGTCCAGCGTCAGGGTTGCGGGCATGGCGCTGGCCACTTGCGCCGCCTCGGTGACGGCGGTCTTGGCCGGTGTCGCCACCAGAATGGCCTCGGTGAGTTTGGCCCGCAGGGTGTAGTCCTGGTACATGGGCAAGCCCAGGGAGGCCAGTAGGCCGATGATGGCGATCACGATCATCAATTCGATGAGCGTGAATCCTTTGGAAATCTTGGTCATGACAACTCCCGACAATCAGGGAGCCTGATCGTAAGTCAGCGATTTGCGTTTACAAAGTCGCCGAGGTGAAGAACATTTATTGAGGTTTGGGTTCCTGCGCGGAGGCAGCTCGCAAAGCCGTCAGTTTACCGACGATCAGGACCAGCCCGGTGCCCAAGGCGGGCAGCAGGCAGTGCAGCCACGGCTGGCCCTCAACCCAGTCGTGCAGGATGATATCGCTGGCGATGGTCTCACCGCCCACCCAGCCCACCAGTGCCGCGCCCAGGAGGATGATGACCGGAAAGCGGTTCATCAGTCCGATCATCAGCTTGCTGCCAAAAATAACCAGCGGGATGCTGATCGCCAGGCCCAGCATCAGTAAGGTAAGGCTGCCCTTGGCGGCGGCAGCCACCGCAATCACATTGTCCAGGCTCATCACTAGGTCGGCGACCAGGATGGTGCGTATGGCCACCCAGAGGCCGGCCTTCTCGGCATCCTCGCCTGCGTCCTCGTCGTCCTCATGCAGCAGCTGCGCACCGATCCAAAGCAACAAAATGCCGCCGACGATCTGCAGATAGGGCAACTCCAGCAGCTTGGCTGCCACCACCGTCAGGCCTATGCGCAAGACTACCGCTGCACCGGAGCCAAAAAGGATGGCCTTTCTTTGTTGCTCAGCCGGTAGAGAACGCGCGGCCAGGGCAATCACCACGGCGTTGTCTCCCGAGAGGATGATGTTGATCCAGATGATCTTGATCAGGCCGACCCAGAACTCGGGATTGTTGAAAAGCTCCATGCTCATACCCTCCGCGGATGACACAGCGCCCGCTCAGGGCCGAGCCGGGTCGGGTCGCAGTGCGGTCAGCTTAGGGCGTAATCGCGCCCCGGAGGGTTCGTGGAACCGCTTACTTGAGCTGGGCCTTGAGCAGCTTGCCCATCTCTGAGGGGTTGCGGGTCACCTTGAAGCCGCAAGCCTCCATGATGGCGAGCTTGGCATCGGCGGTGTCGGCGCCGCCGGAGATGAGCGCGCCGGCATGGCCCATGCGCTTGCCCGGAGGGGCAGTCACGCCGGCGATAAAACCGACCACCGGTTTCTTCATGTTCGCCTTGCACCACTGAGCCGCCTCGGCTTCATCGGGGCCGCCGATCTCGCCGATCATGATCACGGCGTCGGTGTCCGGATCGTCATTGAAGGCCTTCATCACATCGATGTGCTTGAGGCCATTGATGGGATCGCCGCCGATGCCGACGGCGCTCGACTGTCCAAGGCCGATCTCGGTGAGCTGGGCCACGGCTTCATAGGTGAGCGTACCCGAGCGCGAGACCACGCCAATGCGTCCCTTGCGATGGATATGCCCGGGCATGATGCCGATCTTGATTTCATCGGGCGTGATCAGGCCGGGGCAGTTGGGGCCCAGCAGCAGTGTGCGCTTGCCGCCGGCCGCTTCTTTGGCCTTCATCTTGTTGCGCACTTCCAGCATGTCGCGCACCGGAATGCCTTCGGTGATGCAGATGGCCAGATCCAAGTCGGCCTCGACGGCTTCCCAGATGGCCGCTGCGGCGCCCGCCGGGGGCACATAAATCACCGACACGGTGGCCCCGGTTTGCGCGGCAGCTTCCCGGACTGAGGCGTAGATGGGGATATCGAAAATCTTTTCGCCGGCCTTCTTGGGGTTGACGCCAGCGACAAAGCAGTTCTTGCCGTTGGCATAGTCCTGGCACTTCTCGGTGTGGAACTGACCGGTCTTGCCGGTGATGCCCTGGGTGATGACTTTGGTGTTTTTGTTGATATAGATGGACATGAATTGCTCCCGCGCGGGTTCAGGCTGCCTTGACGGCCGCCACCACTTTCTGTGCTGCCTCGGCCATGGTGTCGGCGCTGATGATGGGCAGGCCCGATTCGGCCAGCATCTTCTTGCCCAGCTCTTCATTCGTGCCCTTCATGCGCACGACCAGCGGCACGCTCAGGTTGACCGCCTTGCAGGCGGTGATGACGCCGGTGGCAATGGTGTCGCACTTCATGATGCCGCCGAAGATGTTGACCAGGATGGCCTTGACCTTCGGGTTCTTGAGCATGATCTTGAAGGCTTCGGTCACCTTCTCGGGGGTGGCCCCGCCGCCGACATCGAGGAAGTTGGCCGGCTCCGCACCGAAGAGCTTGATGGTGTCCATGGTGGCCATGGCCAGACCTGCCCCGTTGACCAAGCAGCCGATGTTGCCGTCCAGCGAGATGTAGGCCAGGTCGAACTTGGAGGCCTCGATTTCAGCCGGATCTTCTTCGTCCAGGTCGCGAAGGGCTACGATGTCCGGGTGACGGAAGAGGGCGTTGGAGTCGAAGTTGAACTTGGCATCCAGGGCGATGATGTTGCCCCTGCCGTCCCGGTTGAGCGGGTTGATTTCGACCAGCGAGGCATCGGTCTGCGTGTAGCAGTTGTAGAGCTTGGTGCACACATCGATGAACTGCGCCACCGAGTCATTGGGCATACCTATGCCCCGGGCCAGCTCTTGGCCTTGCGCCTGGGTGATGCCGGCCAGAGGATCCACAAAGACCTTGATGATTTTCTCGGGGGTGCTGTGCGCCACCTCCTCGATGTCCATACCGCCTTCGCTGGAGGCGATAAAAGCCACTTTCTGTGAGCCGCGATCGGTCACGATGGACAGGTAGTATTCCTTCTGGATGTCGGCGCCGTCCTCGATGTAGAGCCGCCTAACCTTTTGTCCCTCGGGGCCGGTTTGGTGCGTCTTGAGCTGCATGCCCAGGATTTGTCCAGCCAGGTCTTTAACCTGGTCGATGCTTTTGGCCACTTTGACGCCACCGCCCTTGCCACGCCCGCCGGCATGGATTTGAGCTTTCACCACCCAGACGGGCCCGCCGAGTTTCTGGGCGGCCTCGACGGCCTCCTGCACGGTGAAGGCGGGTATGCCCCGGGGCACCGGAATGCCAAAGTGGCGCAGGATTTCCTTGGCTTGGTATTCGTGTATTTTCATAGGAACGCTTTCACAGAGTCGGTGGAGACAGCCGCGCGCGCCAGAGCCGTGCGCTTAGCCTGGGCGCACACCCCCTCCCCAGTGGGCGCGGCCGAGCCAGTGATGGCAGCGGCAAAACTGTATCATGGTGCATCGCATCAAAGATTTCAGTGAGCTTACGCGGTCCAAAAGGCCGTCGACAGCGCAGCCAAAGCCCTTTCATTTGTATGTCCAAGGTTTTCATCGACGGCCAGGCCGGTACCACCGGCCTGCAAATCCGGGAGCAGCTGGCGGGCCTGGCCGGGGTGGACCTGGTCAGCATCGCCCCCGAGCGACGCAAAGATCCCCAAGCCAAGCAGGAGCTGATGGCCGCGGTGGATCTGGTCATCCTTTGCCTGCACGATGATGCGGCGCGCGAGTCGGTGGCCATGGTCGATGGGCTGCCCTCGGGTCGTCAGCCGCGCCTGATCGATGCCTCCACGGCCCACAGGACGGCGCCGGGCTGGGTGTTCGGGTTTCCCGACTTGGCCCCGGGGCAGCAGGAGGCCGTTCGCGGGGCGAGGCGGGTGGCCAATCCGGGCTGCTATGCCACCGGGGTGATTGCCTTGATCCGGCCCTTGGTCGACGCGGGGCTGATTCCGGTCGATCATCCCCTGGTCCTGCCGGCTGTCAGCGGTTATTCCGGTGGCGGACGCCAGATGATCGAGGCCTACGAGGCCGGGACGGCACCGCTTTTCGAGACCTATGCCCTGGGGCTGAACCACAAGCACATGCCCGAGATCATGAAGTACACCGGTCTGCAGTGCCGCCCCCTCTTTATTCCCTCGGTTGGCAACTTTAGTCAGGGCATGCTGGTGCAGTTGCCGCTGCATCTGGACGGTCTGCCCGGTCGGCCCACCGCGGCCAGGCTCGAAGACGCGCTGCGTCAGCACTATGCGGGTAGCGCCTGGGTCAGCGTGCCCTCGGCGCCGCAGAGCGGGCGCATCGATGCTCTGGCCCTCAATGACAGCAATCGCATGGAGCTGTTAGTCTTTGCCAATGAGCAGCACCGTCAGGCGGTGTTGATCGCGCGGCTCGATAACCTGGGCAAGGGCGCCAGCGGGGCGGCGGTGCAGAACCTTCGGCTGATGCTGGGGGTCTGATCGTCTCGATCGGCTCAAGGGCGGGCTGCCGCCGACCTGGGCCGATCGCATCGTCCGGGGCAACCAGGCAATCGCAGTTGTAGGGGATGATGTTTCGATGGCCCGCGCTGAACCCAGGTCCTTCAGTACCTTGTCCGAGCCTGTGGTGGCGGCCAGCGGCGCGGCGATGGCGATCGAGTTGATCGGGGATGCTTGGGTGCTGCGAATATTGCGATCGGCTTTTCGCGGCACGCATCGATTCGGCGCTTTTCTGCAGGAGCTCGGCGTCTCTCGAGCGGTGTTGACGCAGCGACTGAATCTGCTTTGCAGCCATGGCTTGTTCGAGCGCGACGCGGCTGACGGAGGCCACGCGCGCTATCGGCTCACCGAGATGGGGCTGGACCTTTGGGGCGTCCTGATCCTGATGTGGCTGTGGGAGCGCCAGCGCGGCACCGGTGTCGACGGCGCCGCCCATGCCCCGGACCGCCCGCGTCGCCGGCTGATCCACACCGACTGCGGCGCCTCGATAGAGCCGAGGTATGTCTGCGCGCACTGTGCCAGCGATGTCTCGCCGTTTGACACGCAGGCTGTCGTCGTTCGGCGGCCTGGCGCGCCGGTTGACCAGGCACCCGCGCAGCGACCGCGCTACCGCCAGTCCAGCCGCGCGGACCGGGAAAAACTGCCTCGCCTGATGCGACTCTTTGGAGACCGCTGGAATTGCTTCATCATGGCCGCCGCCTTTCAGGGCGCGCGCACATTTTCGGATTTTCAGAGAGCCCTGGGTCAGGGGCCGGCCCAGATCAGTGACCGCCTCAGCGAGCTACAGGCCTTGGGCTTCCTTCGGACCCGGGCCTACGCCGGTAGTCGACAGCAATACCGCCTGAGTCCGGATGCGCTGGCCACTTTTGCGATCACGGTGGAATTGATGCAGTGGGGCAACCGCTGGCTATGGCAGGGTCGCGCGCCGCTGACCGTGCATCACACGACCTGCGGAAATCTGCTGCAGGCCGTGCTTGAATGTCCGCACTGCAACAAGCCGCTGTCGCGGCGCAATCTGCTCTTGTCCGATTAGCTTCGGATCAGCCGGTTATGCTTCGGGCGACCTCCGCAGAGAAGCCGCGGCCGATCAGGAAACGAATCTGGCGTGCGCGCTCGCGTGGATCGCCGGCCGGCTGGCCGAATCGCCGCTCCCAGAGGCTGCGGGCACGCTCGAATTCGCTCGATTTCAAGCCCTGTAAGGCCTGCTCCACATCTTGTCCGCTCAGGCCGCGGCTGGTCAGTTCCTGCGCAATGCGAGCCAGCCCGAAACGCTCAGCGCGGCGGTAAAGCACCGACTCGAGGACGCGCTGCTCGTTGATAAAGCCCTTGGCCTGCAGCTCATCGAGCACGCGCTCGAGCTCGCCCGATTCGCCGGCATGTGCGGCCAGCTTTCGCTCGAGCTCGAGTCGCGAATGTTCACGCCCTGCCAGCAGTCGCAGGGCCCGGCCCTTGAGTGATGGCGCCGCTGCGGTGTGCTGCGGCTGTGGTTTGTTCACGCCTCGCGCCAGAGCACGAGTCCCAATTGCCGCGCGCCTCTCCACAGCAGGCGCAGGCTGCGAAAACTGATCTGGCCCAGAACCCAGAGGACTTTGATGGCAAGCATGATGCTGCTTTCTGTAGGGGGCTTAAGACGCCAGCTTGATCTTGCGCGGCTTGTCGTTCACTTCTTCGTTGGCCGCTTCGACAGCCTCAGACGAGGGCAGCAGCGGCACACCCAGATGTTCGCGCACCTTGTTCTCGATCTCGAAGGCCAGCTCTGGGTTCTCCCGGAGAAATTCGCGGGCGTTGTCGCGACCTTGGCCGATTTTTTCGCCCTGATAGGCAAACCAGGCGCCGGATTTTTCGATGATGTTGCTGGCCACGCCCAGATCGAGCACTTCGCCCAGACGGCTGATGCCTTCGCCGTAGAGGATGTCGAATTCGGCCGTCTTGAAGGGCGAGGCGACCTTGTTTTTGACCACCTTGACCTTGGTCTCGTTGCCGATGACATCCTCGCCCTTCTTGATGGAGCCCGTGCGGCGGATGTCCAGGCGCACCGAGGCGTAGAACTTGAGCGCGTTACCGCCAGTGGTGGTTTCAGGGCTGCCGAACATTACGCCGATCTTCATGCGGATCTGGTTGATGAAGATGACCGTGCAGTTGGCCTTTTTGATGGTGGCCGTCAGTTTGCGCAGGGCCTGGCTCATCAGGCGCGCTTGCAGGCCGGGCAGTGAATCGCCCATTTCGCCCTCCAGCTCGGCCTTGGGGGTAAGCGCGGCCACCGAGTCGACCACGATCAGGTCGACAGCGCCCGAACGGGTGAGCGCGTCGACGATCTCAAGTGCCTGCTCGCCCGTGTCGGGCTGGGAGATGAGCAGATCGTGCAGGTTGACGCCCAGCTTTTGCGCGTACTGGATGTCCAGCGCATGCTCGGCATCGACGAAGGCGCAAGTGCCGCCGAGCCTTTGCATTTCCGCGATGACCTGCAGGGTCAGCGTGGTCTTGCCCGAGGATTCCGGGCCGTAGATTTCGATGACGCGGCCGCGCGGCAAACCGCCCACGCCCAGGGCGATGTCCAGGCCGAGCGAGCCGGTGGACACCACCTGGATGTCTTCGGCGGTTTCGCCGGCGCCCAGGCTCATGATGGTGCCTTTACCAAACTGCTTTTCGATTTGAGCGAGCGCCGCCTGGAGAGCTTTGGCTTTTTCGGTGTTGAGGGTTTTGACCACTGCGTCCATGAAAAACTCCTTTTAGATCAATGAGTTAATTGAATTTTGGGGCGCCGCCCGACTGTGTGGATGAATCTACAGCCTGGATGCATGACCAGTACTTTATCACCTGGTGTTTCCAGGTAAATGGCTTTTTTGGTCAGTTTGCCTTACTATTTGGGGACGATGCTTTCCTTGGCTGAAGCTAGCGATCCGGGCTGGCGCTTGACGCATCTGGGCCGCTTGCTTGGGCACAGCCTGCGCCGCTTTGATGCGCGTGTGCTGCAGTTGATGGCGCGCGATCCGCAGGTGCCGCTGGCCCTGTCCAACCTGGCCGCCCGGGAGCAGGTCGGAGCGGCGCACATTCACATCACGCGGCATCTGGCCCTCGGCGGTTCGCGCTTGAGCGATTTGGCCCTGAGCGCCGGCATGAGCAAGCAGGCCATGGGCGATTTGGTCAACCAATGCGAGGCCTGGGGCCTGGTGCTTCGACAAAGCGATCCGCGGGACGGCCGTGCCCGGCGCGTGGTCTTTACCGAGACGGGCCTTCAGTGGCTGCAGGCCTTCCACCGCGCTGTGTCGCAGGCGCAAACCGAGTTCGCACAGACGGTGGGCGAGCAGGTGGCGACGGTGGTCCTGTTGGGCTTGGAGGCCTATGCGGGGGCGTATGAGCCCTGAGCCGACGCCGTCCGGTTGACCGGCGCGACAGCGGCCTAGAATGGTCAGAAAACGCGGCCTGCCCCAGGGCGCTGGCCTCGGGCAGGAGGCACAAGGAATACTCCCCGGGGGGCATTCGAAGGAGACCGTGATGCGAATCTTGATTGCCGAAGATGATCAGGTTTTGGCCGATGGTCTGCTGCGTACCCTGCGCAGCTCCGGCGCCGTGGTCGATCATGTGGCCAGCGGGACCGAGGCCGATGCGGCCTTGATGGTCAATTCCGAATTTGACCTGCTCATTCTCGATCTGGGCTTGCCGCGCTTGCATGGGCTCGAAGTCCTAAAGCGTCTGCGCGCCCGGGGCAGTGTCATTCCAGTGCTGATCCTCACCGCTGCCGACAGCGTCGACGAGCGCGTCAAAGGACTCGATTACGGCGCAGACGATTACATGGCCAAGCCGTTTTCCCTGCAAGAGCTCGAGGCCCGTGTGCGGGCGCTGACGCGGCGAGGCATGGGCGGAGCCAGCAGCACCATCAAGCATGGCCCCATGGTCTACGACCAGGCCGGGCGCGTGGCCACGATCGACGGCCAAATGATCGAGTTGTCAGCCCGTGAGCTGGGTTTGCTGGAGGTGCTTTTGCAGCGCGCAGGGCGCCTAGTCAGCAAGGACCAGCTGGTTGAGCGCCTGTGCGAGTGGGGCGAGGAGGTCAGCAACAATGCCATCGAGGTCTATATCCATCGCCTGCGCAAGAAGATTGAGAAAGGCCCGATCCGCATTGCCACCGTGCGTGGCTTGGGCTATTGCCTCGAGAAGATTCCCTGAAATGCCCGCCACTGTCTGCGGCCGGCTGGCCCGCCTGCTTTCACGCGCAGGGCAGGCTCACGCGTGAAGCTCTTCAAGCGAGATCGGCGCAGTCTCTTCGGGGAAATCCTTGACTGGATGCTTACCCCGCTACTCCTGCTGTGGCCTATCACCCTAGCCTTGACCTGGCTAGTGGCGCAAAACACCGCGGGCAAGCCTTTTGACCGAGCGCTCGAGCACAGCGTCAATGCCTTGAGTCAGTTGCTCATGGTGCGCGAGGGGCGGCTGTCGTTTTCCCTGCCCGGCCCGGCCCGCGAGATCTTGCGGGCCGATGACAGCGACCAGATTTTCTTTCAGGTTCGCCGCAGCAACGGCGATCTGCTGGCCGGGGAACACGACCTGCCGCTGCCCCCTGAGTCCGCTGATACCGGCGGCCAAGTTCGCTTGCGTGAAGACACGATGCAGAGCAAGGAGGTGCGCGTGGCTTACCGATGGACGATGGTCAACACGCAGCCGCCCGAGTGGGTGCTGGTGCAGGTGGCCGAGACGCTGGAGAAGCGCAAGACCTTGGCAGCCGAGATCGTCAAGGGCGTGATGGTGCCGCAATTCGTTACGCTGCCCTTGGCGGTGCTTCTGGTCTGGCTGGCCCTGGTGCGCGGCATTCGACCGCTGGCCCAACTTGAGCGGCGGATCCGGGCGCGCAAGGCCGATGACATGAGCCCTCTGGATGAGCGTTCGGTGCCGGAGGAAGTGGCGCCTCTGGTCTCATCGATCAACGATTTACTCAGCCGGCTCAAGGCTTCCTTGAGTACGCAAAAACGCTTCCTGGCCGACGCCGCGCACCAGCTCAAGACCCCCTTGGCCGGGCTGCGCATGCAGGCCGACCTGGCCCAGCGCCAGGCCGACGCCGAAGAGCTCAAGCGCTCGCTGCAGCAAATTGGTCGCGCCAGTGTGCGCGCAACCCACACGGTTAATCAGTTGCTGGCCCTGGCACGCGCCGAAAGCAGTGGGCGTTCCTTGGTCACCGCTCAGGTTGAGTTGGTCGAAGTGATTGCAGAAGCGATTCAGGAGTCCTTGGCCAGGGCCTTGGACAAGCGCATAGACCTTGGCTACGAGGGCCCTGAGCCGGGTCAGGCGCCCAGCACCATCGAGGGCAATGCCACTTTGCTGCGCGAGATGGTGCGCAACCTGATTGACAACGGCATCAACTACACCCCGGAAGGCGGCCAGGTGACGGTGTATTTGTCGGCCGATGCCGCCAGCCGGTCCCTGACCCTGATGGTGGAGGACACCGGTCCGGGCATTCCGGAGGCCGAGCGAGAGCGGGTGTTCCAGCCTTTTTATCGCGCCCTGGGCACCAATGTGGACGGGTCGGGTCTGGGCCTGGCCATCGTGGCCGAAATTGTGCGACAGCACGGTGCCGAGGTGAGCCTGGGCAGCTGCGGCCATCCGGCCCCCCAAGTCGGCGCGCGTGTGACCGTACGCTTTAGTCCGGCGCCCCGCTGAGGCAAAGGCGCCGCGTCCTCCGGGCGATAGGGCCCTTGCATCAGCCCAGATGCTTGCCGATCAGCCCTGCCAGTTCGAACATATTGGCTTGGGGCTTGCCCAGCACGGGCAGCAAGGCCGCATCGGCGTTGATCTGCCGCTTGTCTTTGATGTCCTGCAGCTTGTGGGTCTTGATGTAGTCCCACAGCGCTTTCATCACTTGCGGCCGCGTGGTGGGCGCCGGCCCGATGATGGCGGCCAGCGCGGCGCTGGGCTGCTTTTTGGAGGCTTCGCTCGCCTGGCGAGGCGCCTTGGCGGCCTTGGCGGGGGCCTTGGCCGCCGCAGTCTTCTTGCGCGCGGCGCCGACCTGGGTCGCCGGGGCCGTACGGGTCCCCGCCCCCGCCTTGCGCGCAGGGTACTTGGACGGCGCAAATTCGAAGTTGACCTTGCCCGCCTCGGCATCCCAGGCGAGCATGGCTTTGAAGGCGCGGCGCGTGCGGCTGGAGACGAACTTCTCGAGCATGTCGGTCTTGCCGGTGGCCAGCAGCTTTTGCATCTGCACTCGCTCGATGGGTTGTTGCAGGATGATCATGCCGCTCTTAAAGTCGCAGCTGGGCACCGCCTGAGCGTGGGTAGGCACTGATTTTTCGCAGACATAGTTTTTGCCATGCTCGCGTACGGCCGCGCCGCACTTCGGACAGGCCCCCAGGGGCTCTTGATCGTTGAAGTCCACCAGCTCGCCGCTGTCAGCTTCATCCTGTCCGAAATCAAACTCCAGCTTGTAGTTGCCGGCGTCCTCATCGAACTTGATCACCATCTCGGCCGTGAACGGCCAGCCCGCCTTGGAGCGAAAACCGTCGAGCGGGCCGATGCGTTTGTCGCGCAGGAACTGCTCGACCTCGGACAGTTCAAAGGTGCGCCCGCCCGGCGACTTGCCGATGGAAAAGCCGCAGCCTTCGCCCTCGCCGCTCTTGCCGGCACAGGCGTAGCGGCGGTAGTTTTCCTTGACCACGCCGCCGCAGTTGGGGCAAGGCGTGGCCAGCGTCGCGTAGTCGCCCGGGATGGTGTCGCGGTCGTAGCCCTTGGCCTTGGCCACGAGCTTTTCGGTCATGGCGTTGATCTCGGCCATGAACTGCTCGCGGCTGAGCTGGCCCTTTTCCATCTGCGAGAGCTTGTGCTCCCACTCGCCGGTGAGCTCGGGGCGCGAGAGTTCCTCCACCTGCAGGCCGCGCAGCAGCGTCATCAGCTGGAAGGCCTTGGCCGTGGGGATGAGCTCGCGGCCTTCGCGCAGCATGTACTTTTCGTTCAAAAGGCCCTCGATGATGGCCGCGCGCGTGGCCGGGGTGCCCAGGCCTTTGTCCTGCATGGCCTCGCGCAGCTCGTCGTCGTCCACCAGCTTGCCCGCGCCTTCCATGGCGCCCAGCAGCGTGGCCTCGGAGTAGCGGGCCGGCGGGCGGGTCTTCAGGCCCTTGGCCTCGGCGCTTTCGGTGCGGGGCTTTTCGCCCGGCTGCACCGCCACCAGGGTCTTGGCGTTCTCGTCGTCTTCTTTTTCGGCCTCCTTGCCCCAGATGGCCTGCCAGCCGGGGTTGACCAGCACCTTGCCCACCGATTTGAAGTGATGCGCCTCCACTCGACTGATGCGCGTAGTCACGAGAAATTCCGCGCTGGGGTAGAACACCGACATGAAGCGCTTGACCACCAGGTCGTAGAGCTTTTGCTCGGCCTCCGACAAGCCGCTGGGTGCCTGCAGCGTGGGAATGATGGCAAAGTGGTCCGAGACCTTGGCGTTGTCGAAGATGCGCTTGGAGGGCTTGATGTAGCCCTTGTTGAGCGCCACCAGCGCATGCGGTGCCAGGTGCTTCATGCCGCTGTCGCCCAGCATCTCGAAGGTCTGCTTGACCACGGGCAGGTAATCTTCGGGCAGATGGCGTGAATCGGTTCGCGGGTAGGTCAGGGCCTTGTGGCGCTCGTACAGGCTTTGGGCCAGGGCCAGCGTGGTCTTGGCTGAAAAACCGAAGCGGCCGTTGGCCTCGCGCTGCAGGCTGGTCAGGTCGAACAAGGCCGGCGAGGCCTCGGTCTTAGGTGTGGATTCGTCCGTCACGGTGGCCGGTTTACCGCGCACCGCATCGGCAATCTGCCGCGCACGGGCCGCGTCCCAGAGGCGGTCGGCCTTTTTCTCGGCGTCCTCGGCGTCTTTCTTCCAGGCCGGGTCGAACCACTTGCCCGCGTAGCTGCCAGCCTGAGCGGCAAAGCTCGCATGGATCTCCCAGTAGTCGCGGCTGCTGAACTTGCGGATCTGCTCTTCGCGCTCGACCACGATGGCCAGCGTGGGCGTCTGCACCCGGCCCACGGTGGTCAGGAAAAAGCCGCCGTCGCGCGAATTGAAGGCCGTCATGGCCCGCGTGCCGTTGATGCCCACCAGCCAGTCGGCCTCGGAGCGGCAGCGCGCCGCATCGGCCAAGGGCAGCATCTGCGCGTCGGTGCGCAGCTTCTCAAAGCCTTCGCGGATGGCTGCCGGCGTCATGGACTGCAGCCACAGGCGCTTGACTGGCTGCTTGGCTTTGGCGTACTGCTGGATCAGGCGAAAGATCAGCTCGCCCTCACGGCCCGCGTCGCAGGCGTTCACAAACGCGCCCACATCCTTGCGCTTGGCCAGTTTCACGATGGCATTGAGCCGGCCCTTGGTCTTGTCGATGGGCTTCAAGTCGAAGTAGGGCGGAATGACGGGCAGGTTGGCAAAACTCCACTTGCCGCGCTTGACATCGAACTCTTCGGGCGCCTGAATCTCCACCAGGTGGCCCACGGCCGAGGTCACGATCCAGGCCTCGTTTTCAAAGTACTCGTCCTGCTTGTCGAACTTGCCTGCTGTGGGCGTGAGTGCTCGCACGATGTCCTGCGCCACCGAGGGCTTTTCTGCAATCACCAGTGTTTTGGTCGTCATGCTTTGTCTTTCGTTCAAGCTGGGTTTCCTCAGAGGCCGATTGGCCCCGGCAAGTCAATCGCGGGGGCCACCCCTACAATGCCGCCTCGCGCGCACGCGTGCGCACACGCGCGCGCACGCACCAAATAACCATAGCAAAAATTCAACTGTGCCGATCTCAAAAGCCGTCGCTCCCGAAAAAATCCGCCGCTCAGCCCAATCCTCGGGCCGTCGCATACAGACTCGTCGCTCGGGGGTGCATGGGCTGGGTGTCTTCGCGCTGCAGGCCATTGCACCTGGCGAGGTGATCATTGAATACACCGGTCAGATCATCACCTGGAAGCAAGCGCTCAGGCGTCATCCGCACGACCCCAAAGATCCCAATCACACCTTTTACTTTCACATCGACGATGGACGGGTGATCGATGCCAAGTACGGCGGCAATTCCGCCCGCTGGATCAACCACAGCTGTGCGCCCAACTGCGAGGCCGATGAGCAGGAAGGCCGGGTGTTCATCAAGGCCCTCAGGCGCATTCGCCCTGGCCAGGAGCTTTTCTATGACTACGGCCTGGTGATTGACGCACCGTACACCAAAAAGCTCAAGGCCGAGTATCCGTGCTGGTGCGGTGCGCCGCAGTGCCGCGGTACCCTGTTAGCGCCCAAGCGCTGAGGGCACGGCGGGTGCCGGGCGATCGCCTGCGCTGGCCAGCCGAGGCCGTCTGGGAGGCGGTGGCGCCGCTTCTGCCGGGCTTCACGGTCGAGGTGCTGCCCGAGATCGCCTCCACCAACACCGAGCTCATGCGCCGCTGCCGCGCCGGGCAGACCGACCCCGTGCTGCTGGTGGCCGAGCACCAGAGCGCCGGGCGCGGGCGCCTCGGTCGCCACTGGCACACGCCGCCGGGCACCGCCCTGACTTTTTCGCTGGGCCTGGTGCTGCAGCCGGCCGACTGGGGTGGCCTGTCGCTGGCCGTAGGCACCAGCCTGGCCGAGTCACTGGGCCGGGCCTCGGGCGCCGACATCCGTATCAAATGGCCCAACGACCTGTGGCTCCATGACTGCAAGCTCGCCGGCATCCTGATCGAGACCGCCGGTGCAGGCGTTGTCCCCGCCAGCCCGGGCCTGTCGCGCTATGTGATCATCGGCGTGGGCATCAATGTGTGCGCACCCGAGGGCGAGTGGGCGCCGCCGCCTTCGGGCCAGACCCTGGCCGTCCGCCCGCCCGCCTGGCTGCAGGACGCCTCGGCCGCGCTGGACGCCCCCGCCACCTTGAGCGCCGTGGCCGCGCCCCTGGTGACCGATGTGCTGCGCTTTCAGGCCCAAGGCTTTGCCGCCTTCACCGAGCGCTTCGCCCGCTGCGACCGGCTGGCTGGCCGCGAGGTCGAACTCTCTGACGGCCGCACCGGCCGGGGTGTAGGCGTTTCTGCCACCGGCGCGCTGCGGCTGGAAGTGGCAGGCGTGGTGCAGGATGTGCTCAGCGGTGATGTGAGCGTGCGGCCGTTGGACCCATAAAAAAACGCCGGGGTACCGGCGTTTTTGTGTCCGCGCCTCGTGGGATGCGGCTATGGGGTTTGTCTTATTGCCGGTCGAAGTTATCAGGGGATTCTCCCTGCGCCGGACTGCCCTGTCTCCTCGGCTCCTCGCAGGCCAGCCGCTGAGCGGCCGCCTCGACGGACGAGACTATAGGCGGCTGAGTTGGCCCGACGCCTCAGGGCTTACCCGGAGCCGGCGAACCTGGATTCACCGCGCGGACTCAGTCGCCCTGCAGGATCCAGGCCGCTACCTTCTCGGCCATCATCAGGGTGGGTGCGTTGGTGTTGCCGCTGGTGATCAGGGGCATGGCGCCGGCATCGACCACCCTGAGCCCGGCCACACCGCGCACGCGCAGGTGTGAATCGAGCACGGCCATCGGGTCGTCGGCTCTTCCCATGCGGGTTGTTCCAACCGGGTGGAAGATGGTGGTGGCAATGTCACCGGCCAGACGGCCCAGTTCCTCGTCGCTTTGGTACTGCACCCCCGGTCTGAACTCTTGCGGTTGCCAGCGGGCCAGTGCGCTTTGATTCACGATGCGGCGCGTCAGGCGCAGCGATTGCGCAGCCACAAGGCGGTCCTCATCGGTGCTCAGGTAGTTGGGCGCGATCAGGGGGGCATCGGCAAAGTTCGCGCTGCGCAGGCGCACCCGGCCGCGGCTGGTGGGGTTGAGGTTGCAGACGCTGGCGGTGAAGGCATCGAAGCGGTGCAAGGGCTCGCCAAAAGCGTCGAGTGAGAGCGGCTGTACATGGTATTGCACATTGGGCCACGGCTGGTCAGGACTCGACCGGGTGAAGGCGCCAAGTTGCGAGGGCGCCATACTCATCGGGCCGGAGCGGCTCAGAGCGTAGTGCAGCCCGATTTTGAGCCGACCCCATAGCGAAGCGGACAGCGTGTTGAGCGTGGCCTGCCCACCGCTCGGCGGTGTGATTTTGTAAACCGCACGAATTTGCAGGTGGTCTTGCAGATTTTCGCCAACGCCGGGCAGGTGCTGTCGCACGCTCAGGCCCAGCCCCTGCAACAATTCGCCGGGCCCCAGGCCCGATAGCTGCAGGATCTGCGGCGAGCCTATGCTGCCGGCGCTTAGCAGCACTTCGCCGCCTGCGGCGAGCTTTGCCTCAATCTGCCCGGAGTCGGTCCACACCTGCACTGCGCTGCAGCGGTGGCGGCCATCGGGGTCGTCCTCCAGGATCAGCTTGCTCACCTGTGCCCGGGTCCACAGCTGGAAGTTGGGGCGCATCTGGCAGGTGGGCCGCAAGAAAGCCTTGGGCGTGTTCCAGCGCCATCCGTCTTTCTGGTTGACCTCGAAGTAGGCCACGCCTTCGTTGTTGCCGCTGTTGAAGTCGGGGGTGGCCGGGATGCCCGCCTGCTGCGCGGCCTGCGCGAAGTCGTCCAGGATGTCCCAGCGCAGCCGTTGTTTCTCCACCCGCCATTCGCCGCCCTGCCGGCTTTTGTGTCCATGCACAGCGGCAAAACCTGGCTCGACCGGCGGCGCGTCCGCATCGAGCCGGTAATGGTCCTCATGGCGCATGAAGTCGGGCAGCACCCGCTCCCAGCGCCAGGCCGGGTCGCCGGTTAGTTCGGCCCAGTGATCGTAGTCGCGACTCTGGCCGCGCATGTAGATCATGCCGTTGATGCTCGAGCAGCCGCCCAGAGCCTTGCCCCGCGGATAGCGCAGGCTGCGGCCGTTGAGCCCATCGGCCGGCTCGGTCTTGTAGAGCCAGTCGGTGCGCGGATTGCCTATGCAATACAGATAGCCCACCGGGATGTGAATCCAGGGGTAGTTGTCCTTGCCGCCGGCCTCGATCAGCAATACCCGTTTGCTCGGGTCGGCGCTAAGCCGATTGGCCAGCAGGCAACCGGCCGTGCCGGCGCCGACGATGATGTAGTCAAAGAGCGCAGAACTCATGGGAACGGACAGTTGGGACAGCGCGCGCAAGCGGACTTATTGTGCGCCGACTCGTTGCACAATGCACGCGCGCGGGGCTTGTGCTCAGTCCTGGTCCTGCGCTTTCTTACCAGCCGTACATGAAAGGGACGATTCAAATGGGGCAACTGATTGAACTCACATCGGCCGACGGTTTCCGTTTTCCGGCCTACATGGCCGAGCCCGCAGGCAAGGCGCGTGGCGCGGTGGTCGTGCTGCAGGAGATTTTTGGCGTCAACTCGCACATCCGGTCTGTGGCCGACAGCTATGCGGCCGAGGGCTATCTGGCCGTCGCACCGGCCACTTTCCATCGGGTCAAGCAGGGCGTGGAACTGGGGTACACCGGTGAGGACATGAATGCCGGCATCGCTCTCAAGAGCGCAGTGGAGGCCCTGCCCGCCCCGGGTGTGATGGCCGACATTCAGGCGGCGGTCAATGATGCAGCGCGGGCGGGCAAGGTCGGGGTGGTGGGGTATTGCTGGGGCGGTTTGCTGACATGGCGCACGGCCTGCCTTGTCAGCGGCGTCAGTGCTGCCGTGCCGTACTACGGGGGTGGTGTGACCACGCCCGAGGAGACTGCGCGCAAGCCAAAGTGTCCGGTCATGGCGCACTTCGGTGAGCGCGATCACTGGATCCCCATGGACACGGTCCGGGCTTTTGCCAAGGCCCAGCCGGACTGTGAGGTGCATGTGTACGCCGCCGATCACGGCTTCAACTGCGACCAGCGTGGCTCCTGGGATGCCCCGGCCGCTAAGCTGGCACGCGAACGCACGCTGGCGTTTTTCAGTCGGCATGTGGGCTAGGTTTTTGTCCTGAGTGACGGTCCGGCCGATTGCGCCGAGGGCGGCGCTCGGTTCGGGCCGATCAGTCAAGCGCCTCGTCGAGCATCTCGACCCAATGCCGAACCGGGGTGGCCGTGCCGCTTTGCAGGTGGGTGATGCAGCCTATGTTGGCCGACACGATGGTCTTGGGGCTGCGTTCGCTGAGGTGACCGAGCTTGCGGTCGCGCAGGGCGGTGGCGATCTCCGGTTGCAGCACCGAGTAGGTGCCGGCCGAGCCGCAGCACAGATGCGACTCCACCTGGGCAGTGGTGATATTAAAGCCCAATTCACTCAAGCAGTGTTCCACCCCGCCCCGCAGCTGTTGGCCGTGCTGCAGGGTGCAGGGCGGGTGGTAGGCCACCGGTCCGAGCGAATCGGCGCGCCGACTGGGTTTGAGATGCGGCAACAGGTCGGGCAGCAGTTCGCTCAGATCGCGGGTCAGTTCGCTGATGCGCTGGGCCCGGCTGGCGTAGGCCGTATCGTGCGCCAGGTAATGTCCGTATTCTTTGACGGTGACACCGCAGCCCGAGGCGTTCATGACGATGGCCTCCACGCCCTCTTGCACCAGGGGCCACCAGGCATCGATATTGCGGCGCATCTCCTGAAGGCCGCCTTCCTGGTCATTGAGGTGAAACTTTACGCCGCCACAGCAGCCTGCAGCGGCCGCCACCACGGTTTGTATGCCCGCTCGATCGAGCACACGCGCCGTGGCCGCATTGATGTTGGGCGCCATCGCGGGCTGCACGCAGCCGGCGAGCATCAGCATCTTTCGCGCATGCTGGCGCGCGGGCCAGGCACCCGCCGGGCGCGCTTCGGGCACCTTGTTTTGAAGTGCCGTCGGCAGCAGACCCCGCACCGCCTGGCCCAGCTTCAGGGCCGGAGCAAACAGGGGCGAGGGCAGGCCTTCCTTGAGGGCCCAGCGCAGAGCCTGCTGTGGCGCCGACCGCGGCACCTGTTCTTCAACGATCTTGCGTCCGATATCCACCAGATGGCCGTACTGCACGCCGCTGGGGCAGGTGCTTTCGCAATTGCGGCAGGTCAGGCAGCGGTCCAGATGCAACTGCGTCTTGACGCTGGCCGGCTGACCCTCGAGCACTTGCTTGATCAGGTAGATGCGTCCGCGCGGACCGTCGAGCTCGTCACCCATCAGCTGGTAGGTGGGGCAGGTGGCGGTGCAAAAACCGCAGTGCACGCACTTGCGCAGGATGGCCTCGGCCTCCTGGCCCTCACGCGTGTCTTTGAATTGCGCAGCAAGTTGGGTTTGCATCGCTTAGAACCCCAGGCGGCCGGTATCGAAGACACCGTGTGGATCGAACTGTTGCTGCAGGTCGCGCGAGATGCGAATCACCGTGGCCGCAGGCTGGCTGCCCAGCCCGCGCGCTGTCTCGCATTGGCTGCGGAAGACATGGGCGTACCCGCCGGCTTTGCTGGCCACCTCGATCAGGCGCGGGGCTAGCTCGGGGCCAGCCCAGAGCCAGCGCTGGCCGCCATGCCATTCGATCAGCATGGCCTCGGGCAGGTCCAGGGCGGCAGTGCTTGGCGGCAGGCTCAAGCGCCAGAGGCAAGACCTGTCGTCCGGCGGGTCAAAGAAGTCCAGTGTTTGCTCACGGCAAGCTTCCCAGAAGGCTGCGGCTGTATCGGGATCGAGGGTCTGGCTGTGTCCGCCCACCCCTTTGATGTCGCGGCTCAGAATGTCCTGCGCTGCATCGACTGCGGCACGCGCACCCGAGAGCCGGACGACGAGTTGCGAGTGGGGTTCGGGCAGCCAGCAGCTGGCGTGCAGGGGCAACGGTTGTGTGCCCCAGCGCTTGAGCAGATCGAGCGCTTGAGTCGGCTCGAGCCCACGGGCGCACAAACTGGCTTGGCCCGGAGCGATGGGCAGGACCTTGAGCGAGACCTCGGTGATCAGGCCCAGAGTGCCCCAGCTGCCGGCCATCAGGCGCGAGACATCATAGCCGGCCACATTCTTCATGACCTGCCCGCCAAACTGCAGCAACTCGCCGCGCCCGTTGATGCACTGCACCCCCAGGATGTAATCGCGCACCGCGCCGGCGCTGGCCCGGGCCGGTCCGCTCAAGCCCGCCGCGATGGCGCCGCCCAGGGTGGCCTGCGGGCCAAAGTGAGGCGGCTCAAAAGCCAGGTGCTGACCGTGCTGCGCCAGCTGCGCTTCGATGTCCCTCAAGGGGGTGCCAGCGCGGGCCGTGAGGACCAGCTCGCTGGGCTCGTGGCTGATGATGCCGCTGTAGCTGCGCGTTGAAAGAGGGGTGACCGGCTGCGTGACGGGGCCCCAGAAATCCTTGCTTGCGCCACCGCGCAGCCCAAGTTTTTGAGCCTGGCGCGCGCATTGCCGCACTTGCTCGCACCAGCGCTCGAGGATGGCTTGGCTTTCTGACATAGGCTACGGATAGTAAACGGCCCGCTGCCGGCCCCGCTTGATTTTTTTGAACGCAGGGGCTGCGATTTTTTGCAGACCAGGAAAAAAGCCTGCCGGCTGACGCCGACAGGCTTTGCAAAGAGACGGTCTTTTTGTTGCAAGCACTCGTCCCGCGCGCCTGAGCACGCGGGGCGGGCGCTTAGCGGTTGTAGGCGGCTTCGCCGTGCGAGCTGATGTCCAGACCTTCGCGCTCTTCCTCTTCGCTCACGCGCAGACCGATGGTCATGTCCACGATCTTGTAGGCAATCACCGACACCACACCCGACCACACCAAGGTGATCAGCACGGCCTTGAGTTGTACCCAGACCTGGCTGGTGATGGAGTAGTCCGCAGCGGTAACCATGGTGGCAGTCACCCAGTCGGCGACATAGCCGGGGCCACCCAGGCTGGGGCTGTTGAAGACCCCGGTCAGAAGGGCCCCCAAGATGCCGCAAACGCCGTGGATCCCGAACACATCCAGCGTGTCGTCGGCTCCAAGCATCTTCTTGAGGCCACTGACGCCCCACAGTCCGGCAAAACCTGCCAGCAGGCCGATGATCAGGCCGCCGCCGATGCCCACATTGCCGGCCGCCGGTGTGATGGCCACCAGGCCCGCCACCGCGCCCGAGGCCGCGCCGAGCATGGAAGCCTTGCCCTTGAGCATGGCCTCACCGATACACCAGGTCAGGATCGCGCCGGCCGTGGCGGCCAGGGTGTTCATGAAGGCCAGGGCGGCAAAACCATTGGCTTCCAGTGCCGAGCCGGCGTTGAAACCAAACCAGCCCACCCACAGCAGGGCCGCGCCCACCATGGTCAGGGTCAGGCTGTGCGGCGCCATGGCTTCCCTGCCGTAGCCCACCCGCTTGCCGATCATGAAGGCGCCTACCAGACCGGCGACAGCGGCATTGATGTGCACCACCGTGCCGCCGGCGAAGTCCAAGGCGCCCATCTGCCAGATGTAGCCGGCCTTGGCGGTCATTGCATCGACCACTTCCTTGCCGGTGTAGGCGTCCGGGCCCATCCAGAACCAGACCATGTGAGCGATCGGCAAGTAGCTGAAGGTAAACCACAGGGCCATGAAGGTGAGTACGGCGGAGAACTTCATGCGCTCGGCAAAAGCGCCGACGATCAGGGCGGAGGTGATGCCGGCAAAGGTGGCCTGGAAGGCTGCGAAAACGATTTCCGGGATGACCACGCCCTTGCTGAAGGTCGCCGCGTTGGCGAAGGTGCCGGCCGCGTTGTCCCAGATGCCCTTGAGCATGAAGCGGTCGAAACCACCGAAGAAGGCGCCGCCCTCGGTGAAGGCAAGGCTGTAGCCGTAGATCACCCACAGCACCACGATCATCGAGAAGGTCACCATCACCTGCATCAGCACGGACAGGGCGTTCTTGCTGCGGACCAGACCCCCGTAGAACAGCGCCAGGCCCGGTACGGTCATCATGATGACCAGTAGTGTGGCGACCATCATCCAGCTGGTGTCGCCCTTGTTGGGTACGGGTGTCTCGGCGGCTGCAGGGGCGGCCGGTGCTGCGGGCGCGGGTGCGGCCTCTGCCGCCTTGGCAGCGTCAGCGGGTGCAGCGGCGGCGCTGGCCGCCGGCGCCGCGGCGGGTGCAGGGGTCTGAGCCAGCGCGCTGGCGCCCAAGCCCAGAAGGCACAAAGCCAGGGAAGCGAGTAGTTTTTTCATGGCAGTCGATCTCTTTCTCTATGAATGAACAGCCTCGCGGGCTTACAGGGCTTCCTTGCCGGTTTCGCCGGTGCGGATGCGGACGACCTGCTCGAGGTCGTAGACGAAGATCTTTCCGTCGCCGATCTTGCCGGTACGGGCCGATCCCTCGATGGCTTCAATCACCCGCTCGACCAGATCGTCGGAGACGGCGGCCTCGATCTTGACCTTGGGCAAGAAGTCGACCACATACTCGGCGCCGCGATAGAGCTCGGTGTGACCTTTCTGCCGACCGAAGCCCTTGACCTCGGTGACGGTGATGCCCTGCACGCCCATGGACGAAAGCGCCTCGCGCACCTCGTCGAGCTTGAAGGGTTTGATGATGGCGGTGACGAGTTTCATGTGGGACGGTCCTTTCTCTTTGGCACGCGGGAAGATGGTTTCGGGTCGATCAAGCAGACTTTGTGCCAGACAGATCGCTGGCCCCACGGGGCCACTCTGAAAAGAATCTTTGCCCCGTAGGCCTGCGTTGTGTAAACCGCTCCCGCCAGGAAGGGTGCAGGGCCTAAAGTCAAGCCCCTTTTTCTGGAGTGACGCACGATTTTGGTGCGCTCTTGCACCAAGTTGGGCCTCTTTGCCAAGGTGCGATGCCATGAGCCTGTCTGTTGTTCACAGCAGGGCCCTCTTGGGCCTGCAAGCCCGACCGGTGCTGGTGGAGGTGCACTTGGCCAACGGATTGCCCTCCTTCACGCTGGTGGGCTTGGCCGATACCGAGGTCAAGGAGGCGCGTGAGCGGGTCCGCTCGGCCCTGGCCAACTGCGGCCTGGACTTCCCGAACAACAAACGCATCACGGTCAATCTGGCGCCGGCCGATCTGCCCAAGGATTCGGGCCGCTTTGATCTGCCCATTGCTCTGGGCATTTTGGCCGCTGCCGGACAACTTGATGCAGCGCGGCTCGAGGGCTTCGAATTTGCGGGCGAGCTTTCTCTGGGCGGGCAACTCAGGCCGGTGCGGGGAGCCCTGGCGATGGCCCTGGCCGCTGGTCGGGAGGGCACGCCGCGCGCCTTGGCCCTGCCCCTGGCCAGTGCCCGCGAGGCAGCCTGTGTGCCCGGCGCGTGTGTGTATGGCGCCGAAAACCTGATGGAGGTGGTGCAGGCCTTTATGCCAGGGCCGGTCGATGAGGGCAAGCTCTGGCAACGCCTGGCTACCGCCGATCCGCCGGTCAGCTCGGCGCCTGGCCCCGACATGACCGATGTAAAAGGGCAGGCTGCGGCCCGCCGGGCGCTGGAGATTGCCGCCGCGGGAGGGCACAGCCTGCTGCTGATGGGTCCGCCCGGGGCGGGCAAGTCCATGTTGGCGCAGCGTTTGTCCGGCTTGCTGCCACCGATGCAGGCCCAAGAGGCATTGGAGGCTGCCGCCGTTGCCTCGCTGCTGGGGCGTTTTGTCCCCGAGCGGTGGGGCCAAAGGCCCACTTGTGCCCCGCATCACACGGCCAGCGCGGTGGCCCTGGTCGGCGGCGGCTCGCCGCCGCGGACCGGTGAAATCTCACTGGCCCACGGCGGCGTACTCTTTCTCGATGAGTTGCCAGAGTTTCCGCGTTCGGCACTGGAGGCGCTGCGCGAGCCGCTGGAGACCGGCAGCATCCGCATCGTGCGTGCGGCCCAGCAGGCTGAGTTCCCGGCCCGCTTTCAGTTGGTAGCGGCGATGAATCCGTGTCCCTGCGGTTACCTGGGTTCGAGCGTGCGAGCCTGCCGTTGCAGTCCCGACCAGGTGGCGCGTTATCAGGCTCGCATCAGCGGGCCGCTGCTCGATCGTATCGATTTGCAGGTTGATGTGGCAGCCCTGCCCGCCGCAGATCTGGTGCGCGCTCCCGCAGGCGAATCCAGTGCCTCGACTGCCGCTCGGGTTCGGGCCGCCCGGGCCCGGTCGCAGGACCGGCAGGGTTGCGCCAACCAGGCGCTAAGCGCAGCCCAGATGGACGCCCACTGCCGGATGGACGAGGCGGCGACCTCGCTGCTGAGCAACGCGGCGACCCGCCTGGCTTGGTCGGGTCGCAGTATCCACCGCTGTCTGCGCGTGGCCCGCAGCATCGCCGATCTGGCCGGCAGCTCCAGGATTGGGCCGGCCCATGTGGCCGAGGCGGTGCAATACCGGCGGGGGCTGAAAACCGGGTGAATGTCGGCCTGTTCGGCCTTAGGGCGCCGAGCCACCGCCTACGCGCAGCAGCCGGGTTGGCCTCGACTGGGTTTAGTGGCTCACTGGGCTGGCCGCAGTAGCCAGTTGCGAGCGCAGCGGGGTGGTCCAAATTTGGTCGAGGGCCTCGAGCTCTTCGGCAGTCAGCTGAGCCGATGCGCAGAATCTGGGCGATTGCGGCCTGCGGCTAGCCACGGCAGGCGGCCGGGGGGCCTGCGCCAACTGGCTGGCGAGGAGCATGAGCTGTTCGAGCGACACGGGTTTCTTTCTGGAAGCCCAAATCATGACGCCTCTTAGCGACTAAAAAGTTAATTCTTGCAACCGCCTGTTAATAAGGGTCTGCGGTTGGCAGAGGGCGCCGAATAAGTCCGGGCCCGGTTGCTGCTTACAGGTTGGGCGCCAACAGGCGCTCGAGCTCACGCCGGTCGCGGCCGCGGCGTTGGGCAAGGTCCTGCAAC